>JBFJXH010000024.1:0-18531 GCA_041623215.1 Thermoplasmatota archaeon | reverse complement strand
CCTTGCCGACGATTCCGGCGCTTGCGGACGTGGCGGGCCGCCATCAAGGCGAGGTCATCGGAGCCAAGGGGCGCTTCCTGGTCTATCGGCCCACCAGTGCAGCGTCGGTTTTGGATACCGGGCTTGGCTCGCCCCTTCGAGCGCTGCCCTTCCAACAGCTCGTTGGACGCCAGCTTGCCGCCCTGCCGCCCGAGGCGTGATCCGGCACCTTGTGCGGCTTGGGCCAGAACCGGGAGGCGGAGTTTCGCGCCGGGTCCTACAGGCGCTTGCGTCCGCCGGCCGAGCGCGTCGCAACAACGGCTACGGCGGCTAGGGCTGCCACGAGGGCTCCCAGGGGAACGCCGGGAATGGCAGCATCATCGCCGGCCCCGGTCGACGCTTCCGCCGAGTCGGTGTAGAAGCGGAATTCTTCGACGCCAAAGGCTGCCTTGAAACGGTCGCTGGACTCGGTGCTCTTGGCCTTTACAAACAAGGGTTGCACGCCGCCGCGCTCGGACATGCGCTGCAGCTCGTCGGCCGTGGGGTCGCCCGTGCGGGTGAACGTGACGGATAAGGGGACCCGGTAATCGTACCACACCTTCGAGTCGGGTGCGTCGCCTTCCGTTCGGTAATGTTCCGGTAGGAAGAGTTCAGCGCTCGTAATGCTAAAGCCAGCCGGCTCCACCGTGAAGTCAATCCACGTAGGATTGCTGTTGGTGCCACTAAAGCTGACTTCGATGTCCGTTTGGGGGTCGTCCAAGTAGTGCCCCTCCTCGGATACTTCCCAGTACCAGCGGAATTCGCCTTCCAGCGTCATGCTCGTTCCCACTTCGGGCGGAATCATGCAATCGTCCGGTGCGTTGCGGCAACGCTCCTTGTCGGCGAAATCCATAGCAATGAGGGGGTTAATCCAGCCACATGGCGGCGCTGCGCAATTGGCCGCCTCGGCGGCAACGGCGGGGGTTTCGGTGGTAAGCGCTACGCTCGGCTCCTCGGTCGCATCAGCGCCCGGGACGCTCGTGGCCAGCATGACAATCGCGGCAAGAACAGCAAAGCTCCGACCCTGCATGGAGTTTCCAGGGCGGCGGTGCGCCATAAGGGTTGTGACGATGACCTGGGTCCTCAGAGCAAGCCAACAGGAGGGGCGTGCGGTTGGTCGCTGGGGCGCTTAGCGAATCCGGTGGATTTCTTCGGCCACCAGGGTGGCGTATCCAGTTGCGCCCTGGTCGATGGGGCCCTTCACTAGAATCCGCTGCCCGACCAATTCAGAGGGGTCCTTTTGCAAGAGCACAGCAATGACGTGGCCGCGGTCCTCCAGGCGTAGCATGTACTGGTCTTTCCACGGTAGAACGTCCTGCACCAGGCCCTTGGTCTCGACGACGACGCCGTTTCGGCCGGCTAAGTCGGCAATGGCATGGCGTTCAACGTAGGCCGTCGCCCGGCTCTTCAACGTCCTGTACTCGGACTCGAGGCGGGCCAACAAGCCGGCTTCCACGCTCCACGCGGCCAAGGAACCGTCACGAAGCCCGCCCGCAAACAGGAGGGCCCGTTCGCCTTCAAGGTCGAGCGCGAACTCCGCTCGGACCGCGGGGACGGAATGGACTTCGCAGGTGCGGTGGACGGCGGGGTCAACAAGGCCGCTAGCTAGAACGATGGCGCCCTCGGGGACCTTGATATCCCAAACGTCGCGCGCCACAATAACTGGTTTGCGAAATTCCGTCAGGCGCCATCCGGTGGTGAGTTTCGTCTCGGCCTGCGGCACATTACGCCGCCGGTTGGACACTTCGTAGCCAATCGCGAGCACAAGCGCCCCCACCACAAATCCGATGCTTGCCCAGAGAAGATCTACAGCCATAGACGCCCCGACCCTGCGGCGCTACTTGAGGCCGTCGCGCCGCGGGCAACGGGTCGTTTCGCAGGTCTCGCTAAGCATACCCATGGCGGGGCGTTTTTATCAAACAGGGCGCGTGGCAAGCCCGTGAACCATCGTGACCGAACTTACGTTCCTAGGGACCGGCGGAGGCCGGTTCACCACGATCCGCCAGCTCCGCCAAACCGGCGGCTTCTACCTGCAAGACCAGGGGTTTCGAGCTAACGTCGACCCCGGCCCCGGTGCCTTGGTCCATATGCATCGGTACGGGCTCGACCCAACGCGCACGGACACCATCTTCGTGACGCATGGTCACCCGGATCACTGGACCGACGCAGCCATTCTACTGGAAGGTATCACGCGCGGCGGCCTTGACAAACGAGGCACGCTGGTGGCGCCCCGTAGCGTGCTTCGCGGCACCGAATCGGTGGACGGGCGCGGCCCTCTGGGCCCCGTCTTGACACGCTTCCACCAAGACATGATGGCCAACACCCACGAAGTGGCGGCGGGCGACGAAGTCATGGTGGGGCCCTACCAGGTCACGGCCACTAAGCAGGATCACTCAGACCCAGACACCGTCGGCTTCAAGTGGCGCCTCACCCACGGCCAAGTTTCCTACATTCCGGATACGCAGTACTTCGATGGCCTCGCCGACTGGCACAAGGGCAGTCGCGTCGTGGTGTGCCAGCAGACCCGGGGTGGCGACGACCGCATTCCGTGGCACATGTGCACGGCCGACGTGGAACGCTTGGCCGAACAGATTCAACCGAGGCTGCTGCTGTTGACTCATTTCGGCTTCAAGACGCTCCGTGAAGGAGACCCTGGTGTATGGGCTGAACGCATCACCGATAGAACAGGTGTGCCGACGATTGCCGCCCGTGACGGCATGCACTTGAACATCGACAGCGAGTTCACAATCAACATGCTGGACCAGGCCGCTGCCGAACGAGTCGTGGCTTGACCGTCCGCGTTGGCGACCAAAATCGCTAAGCGCTGGCGTGCCGCCTGACCCATATGTCTTGGCGCCGGCGTATCCAGGCGGCTCTGGGAGGGGCGCTGGCGGGCACCGGCGTGATGCTGGGGGCCATGAGCCAGCAGGAGGTCTTTCTGGACCCGGGCGCGGACCTGGACACCGGTGCGGCCGGCAATATCATCCCCTTGACGGCGCTCCTGACGGCCCTTGGCCTCACGTGGATTGCCATGGCCCGCCGAGGTGACGAGACGCGTCGCCGGCGCTTGCTCCAAATTGCCCCGGTTATTGTGTGCCTCTACGCCGTGCAGGTGGTTGTCCAGAGCAGCTTCCCCTATGTGGCTGCGATTCTTGAATCGCGAGTGGCAATCCTGAGCATCGCGCCAATTTTGGCCGACTTGGAGGCCAACCCAGGCGTGCTCATGGCGCCCATGGTGCTGCTGGCCTTGCTGGTCTGGGGCGCCCAGCGGCTAGGGGGGCGAGCCGGGGCCCGGTCGGCGCCGGCGCCGGCATCGTCCTTCGGGCCGGTGCAGGGTGGTGAGCCGGGCTTTGAATCGGAAGCCCACGTCCGAGAGATACGCGACCTAGATGGTGTGGTGCTACTGCTGGCGCCGTTTCTCGTTGTTGTCATTGCGGCCCAGCTTCGCCTCCTGGCGTTGTGGGAAACCCCGCCTTCTGGCCTGATGATTTTTACCGCAGTGCTTGGTATGGCTGGCGCCGGCGCTCTTGTCATTACAGGCCCCATTCGGTCCTGGCATGTACGAACCTGGGTGCGCCGGGATTCGCTGGCGCCGGCGGCCCGCGAAAGTCACCGCCTCGTGCTCACCGTGGAGCGCGTGGCCGCCGGCGCCTTGGTGGCAGCAGGCCTTCTGGCCACGGCGCTGCCTAAGCAGGCGGCGAATGACTTGGAAGTGGGGCTCGTTTTCGGCATGACCTTGCGCGGCTTCGGCCAATCGACCCTTTTTGTGGTCCTGTTGCTGATTCCCTACCTCATGCAAGGCCTGCGTTGGCAGGGCACCATGGACGTGACCAACACGAGTGACGGCAGCAGGCCAGGGGCCGGGCAGCGTCACGGGCGTGGGCCGTACCTGCCCGGGTGGTGGATGCTTCCGGTAGCCGGGGCAGCAACCTTGGCGGCGGCGCTGCCGGCCACCTTCCTTGCCACCGGCGCCTTGGTGCCTTGGGCCGTCGCTCTTGCCCCGGCAGCAGCGGCAGCAGTTGCGCGCGGCAGGCAAAGCCTGGCGGCACCCACCATGCTGCTCTTGTTGACCCTCTGGTGTATCGGAAATACACTCACGGCGAGCTTTAGCGACCGCGACTTCGCAGGTCTCGTGCACGGTCGTTCCGTGGCGGCCCTCGTCGCGGTCCGACTGGTCGCGGCTTCAACTGGCGCGTGGTTCTTGTTTCGGTTCCTTGACCGCTTGTCACAAGCAGGTGCCGGAGATGGCGCGTCGTTACCGCGCTCCATGGCACGTCAGAGACGCCGTCGCACCGCTGTTCTGGCGGCCAGTACCTCGCTGGCTCTGGCCGTGTTCATGGAGGCAAGCTTCTCGATTTGGGTCCATGCTGGATCGAGCGTCGGCGTCAATCAAGTTGGCGTGGGTAGCCTTGTATCGAGCCTGCCGCAAGCGTTTGCAGGCACGGTCCACACCCTCACTGTGGTCGCAGCGGCTTGGTGCGGCGCTTTGGCCGTGTGGCATTTGCCCGTTCGTCCGAGGCTGCAGCGGCAACCGGTAAGGATGCTGCTGGCCAACCTTGTTGGCCGCGCTAAGCGTGAAGTGCTCCCGCCGGGATTTGAACCCGAGTCGTTGGCTTGAAAGGCCAACATGATTGGCCACTACACCACGGGAGCGCAGGGGATGGCGCCGCCCACCTAAGCGCGAATTAAAGGGGTTCGGTCTGAATGCCGAGGGTCTCTTCGCTCGACAGGTCCGCCCCACATGCCTTGCAATCGGATTTAGGGTAGAAGGTGAACGCGCCGCACGCGGGGCAGACGCGGCCGACGGGGCAGGATCCGCCCCCGTCCTTGTTGCGTCCGCTAGCGGCCAAGAACCACTGGGTGGCCCATGTGGCGAATAGGAGAAAGCTCACCATGAGGCATAGGCTGGCGATGCCGATGCGAGGGCCCAAGGCCCATGCATCAGCGCCGGGTAGCCAGGCGCCGGCCACCAGGACGCCGCCGATGGCAAAAGCGGTACCCCAGAGGATGGTGCTGCGGGCCACAGGGCGGCCACGGAGGCTCCCTGATAGGCATTTTGTAGCGGGTCCCTTGACGAGTCAATTGCCTCGCCACGTTCGCACTGCCTGGGCCCTGGCATGCGGTGCCGCCGCAGCGGCTCAACACGCTCATAACGTGCCACGGGTCGGCAGGGCACGCCTGGGACCTTAGCTCAGTCTGGTCAGAGCAGCAGGCTCATAACCTGTCGGTCACCGGTTCAAATCCGGTAGGTCCCATTTTTTGATGCGCAGTAGCAGCCAAGAGCTAGATACCAGAGCCTGCGCGGGGAACACAGCAAAAGAAAGAGGGGAAAATGGGAGTTGGCCAGCACCTACTCTTTAGCTTCGAGGTGGCCGCACTTGCCGCAACTGAGGCGGTCATTGTGCTCGGCCATGAAGACGCCGTCACCGCACTCGGGGCATGACTTGCGCAGACGGACGAGCTTGTCACCGTCAATCTGGTAGTAGTCCTTGGCAGCCATTAGGCGTCGCCTCCGTCATCGTCGGCCTTCTTCTTGTCCTGCCATAGGTTGTTGCGCTTCAGGTGGTGCTTGCGCTCCACGGCACGGGCAGCGTCCGCATTGGCGTAGGCTCGGGCGATGCCACGGGTTGCGGCCATGCCCGTTGCGGACTCCATGTGGTCGATGACGACGTTTTCGGTCTTGGTGCCAACTTCTGCGGCGACCAACTGGCGTACTTCGTTGCGGGGGGGCGTGGTGACGCCGGGGTGCCGAAGGACGAATTTGACGTCCTTGCGGGCAAAGAGGGCGTTGTCCACTTGCTCCGTAATCTCAATGTTCATGGTTTTCACCGTTCAGCCAGCCGGCATTTGGTCCAGCAAATGCTGAACCCGTTGCCGGAGGGCATCATCTGTCCTCACGAGGACAGCGCCGCGACTGGGCATACCATAAAGAATCTTGGTTCCCGGGGGCGCCAGCCGAAAAGCGGGCAAAGCGAGCAAATCCTCCTCGCCATCCACCAGCAGCAAGGTGCTCCCCAGGCCGGCGTCGGCAGCGGCTTGGGCCACGGCATCCCACGCTTCCTGGGTCACGGTTGCCGGGGGGTTGACAACTCGCACCACGCGGTCAAAGTGGCGTGCGAGAACTTTGGCGGGGTCCTCGACATGGCCGGGGTCCTTGCTGCCGCGATGCGTGTGACCGTCGATTGCCGCCAGGCGAAGCGGAATGCCCTCCTCGATGCAGGTCCTGGTCACAACGTCACCAATGGCGATGACTGGCTCGGAGCCAGCAAGAGCGGCCTTGAGGCTCGTTGTGTCGTGTAAGTCGCCCCAAACAGCTGCCAAATGGTGGCGCAGGTGGTCTGGGAGGGTGTGCCGGATGGCCAGGGGTCGGTCGGATGGGGGCGAGGCCATTAGGCGCGGGCAACCCAGTCGTCGCCCCGTTGCTCCCATCGGTCGAGCACGGCGCGCCAAGCCGCCTTCTCGGCATGCGCTTCACTACAGCGCCAGCCGAAGTCCTTGTTGTAGGTATCCAGGAAGAGCTGTTGCGCCTCTTCGGGGAGGGTGCGCGCGGGCTTGGGGAGGCTGGCTAGGTCGCCAATCAAGGGCGTCACCGCACCTTGAGTGCGTAGTTGCCGGGCTGAGTTACGTTCATGGCTTCGGCCAGGTCGCTGCGTTCGGCGTTGATGACGGTGAGAAGGCCGCTCCACGATTTCTTCGTGGGCGTGCCGCACTGGGGGCACAGGGCTTCGTCGGACAGGAAGTGGTCGTTGGGGCAGGCGCGGTTCATGCTCAATGCTCCGTGGTTAGGCGGCCTCGGCGGCGGTCTCGTGGGCGCGGCTTCGGTCTTCGTCAATCCACTCGAACTTGCCAAGGCCCGGTTGGCGCATGGTCAAGCCAATCTTGGATTCGCGGGGCGACAGTTCGTTGAGGCTGGCGGTGACGACGCGTGCGCGCACGTTGTCGCCCACGTCGAGGAAGCGACCGGTCTCCTTGCCGGTGAGCCGCTCGTTCATGACGTCGGCGTGAACGAAGTCGTTCATGACTTGACTCATGTGGACAAGGGCATCCAGGGGGCCGATGTGCACGAAGGCACCGAATTCGACCACTTCAGCCACGATGCCGTCCACAACCTCTTGGTTGTCCGGCTTGAACACCAGGGCGTCGAAGGTGACTTTCTGGTAAATGGCGCCGTCGCCGTGGATGACTGCACCTTCGCCGCTTGGTTGGACGTTGGTGGTCAGCACGGTGATGCCGTGGCTCTTATTGAGGCGGCCCTCGAAGCTGGTTTGCACCAGGTGTTCGATTGCATCCTGCAGGTCCTCCATCATAAGTTCTGGAGGAATGCGTACGGTGTCACTCATCTGGATGATGCGGTACATGGCCGAGGCTCCCTATGGCGCGGCCACTGGAGAAGCGGTTTAAGGGTTATGGAGTCGCCGGGCGGCTGGCGGACGCTAACAACTGTGCCCGGTGGCTTCCAAGGCAGCCATGGAGTCGTAGTAGTCGACCGCAACCCGCAGCGTTAGGACGGAGTCGCCTGCGTTGCCTGTGATGGCGACCGTGTAGTTGCCTTCCTTCAGGGTTGCCGGGTCCGGCATCCATTCGTCCCGGATGGCATCGCCGCCGAGTTGCAGCGTGGTGGCCAAGGCGCCGTCGGGGTCGTTAATGGTCACGGTGAGGTCGGCGGCTTGGGCCGACACAGGATCGTACGTCTCCAGGTCAGCCACGAAGTGGACGCCGTTTCGAATTGCACACTTCAGGCCGACGTCGAACCACCAATCGCCGCTGACGCCTTGGATAGCCCCGGAGGCAGCCATGAAGTTGAAGCGCTCGTCGTCGCTATAATCGTCGGGCAGGACTACTGGCTCGCGGTAGGGCTGGCCGCCGGGCAGCTCGGCACCATCCGCGTAGGGCGAGTGGGCATCCACGAAGCCCGGGTAGACAATCTTGGTTAGCATGCCGCCCGGGTATTGGCCATCATTGGTGACATGGCTGGTGATGTGGGTGTGGAGCACCCAGATGCCTTCGCGGTCCTCATGGCCCTCCAAGACGACGTCATATCGTTCGCCGGGCCCGATGGTGAGCGTGTCCACCCAGTAGCGCGCATTGATGGGAAGTGGGTTGCCGTCCTTGTGGGTGACGAGGAAGTCATGCCCATGCGGGTGCAGGGTCTCCATCGTAACGGGGCCGGCGTTGAGAATGCGGACTCGCACCCGCTCGCCCGGCGCCAAGGAGATGAGCGTATCATCCCGCTCCACGGTTTTTGGGAAGCTATGGCCGTTGAGCAGGAACACGTCTGGCTCCAAGTCGTGGGCTGGGTTCTGGCACCCCTGGATGCCGCTGGCGCCGCAGGCACCACCATGTTTGTGGGCGGCATGGGGGTCAACGACTTCGCCTTCCTTGGGGGGGATGTACTCCACCAGGTCGCGCACCAAGTTTGACAAAACCAGGCTGTATTCCTTGTCAATGTCCTTCGGTTCGAGGGACTCGTCCTGGGGCTCGACAATCATCATGCCATACAGCCCCTGCATGACGTGGAATTGCGTGTCAACGTGGCAGTGGTACCACAGGGTGCCGGCCCGCTTGGCGATGAAGTCGTATCGGAAGGATTGGCCCTGGGCGACTGAATCTTGCGTGCTGCCGGGCACGCCGTCCGATTCGTACGGGACGAATTGGCCGTGCCAGTGAATGGTGTGGGGGTGAAAGTGGTCGTTTTGGAAATCGACGATGACTCGGTCGCCTTGCTTGACGCGAAGCTGGGGGCCGGGCACACTACACTTGTCGCCTTCGGCAGGCCGTGTGTTGCTGTTGCGGTCCATCAGGATGCCATCTTGTTCGCGGTATTCGATGGCGGCCGCAGAGTAGGCGTCATTGGGGTCGGCGGCCTCCGCACAAAACGCCCACAGGTTGGCGTTGAAGCCCGGGTAAACGGGCGTCTGCGTGAGGTCCTCCACCCACATCCGCAGGTGGACAGTGTTTCCCGTGGGTTCCCAGCCCGTGCCTGGCTCGAAGTCGGAGCCGTTACTGGTGGTCGCCCCGATGCAGCCAGCGAGGGCGGGGAGCGTTAGGACGAGGGCAAGAAGGGGCGTTCGAGGCTTCATAGGCATCCACTGTTTGTCGATTCTTGAACGAGGCGGAGGGAAAAAGGTGCCTGTCGCGGCATTGGACTAAGGAGTGTCGGCGGGGCCCGCGGCCAGGTTAGGCCTACAGGGCCTGGTACAGATGAAGAGGATTCAGGTCTTGCGTACTCGTAATGTCGAGCGTGTAGGGCACGTCATTGCCCTGGTGCAGAATGAGCTCCACGGTGTATTCGCCGGCCCCCAGACCATCCACAATCAAGTCGGTGGTTTGGTCAACAAAGAGGGGCGTTTCACCCTGATACACGGTGTAGGAGACTTGGCCGCCCTCCGCGCCCACCGGTGTGACGACGAAGGTGGTTGCGAAGTTGGGCAGGTCGAGGCGGAAGTTGTGGCTGACGCGGTCGTAGATGCCATCTTGGCCCAGCGTCTCCATGAAGTCTTGGACAGTTCCGCCGTCGCCGCCTGTAAAGGTGCCTGTGAAGTTTTCCTGAATCGTCGCTTGGGGTCGGGTATCCGAGACGAAGATGGTGGCTTCGAAAGCTTGTGATGCGCTTTTGGGGTCCTTGGCGAGCATGGTGATGCTGTAGACACCGGTTTGCGGGAACGCACCCGTGAGGGAGGGCTCGGTGGAGTACGCGATGGAGCCGTCAAGGTCATTGCACACATCTGAAAGCGATGTAGCGGCAGGCGTCAGAGGGCCTGCGGCAGGCACTGCGGGCCGAGCGCCGCCTCCTGTTGCGAAGGGTACGCCGTCGCCTCCGCCTCCGTGGTCGTGGCCATGGCCATCGCCAGCAGCCAAGTCGCCCTTGCGGAAGCAAAGCCAAGCAAAGTACACTGCGTCGCCGTCATCGTCCGTGAAGTCTTCGCCGCTGAACGTGACGGTTTCGGCCGTGGTAGCCCAATTGGTCTCCTGTTGCAAAGAAACGACCGGGTCGTTGTTGAGGCCGGTGCCGAGTTCCACAGTGCGCGTGAAGGTTTGGTTTTCGCCGGCGGTGGACGTGGTGAGCTTGACGCGCAGCTTACCATTGGTGAAGCCGTATGTGTGGCTTACTTCCTTGCCGTCGGCAAAGTCAACCCCTGTTCCAAGGTCCCAGCGGTAACTGTCGGCCGTGACAGTCGCCTTGAACGTGTACGGTTGAGTGATGGGGTCGTCTGCCGCCGTGATGGAAAAGCCGTCGGCGCTGCCGCCGTCGCCACTGTCTGTGCAGCCAGCAAATGCCGTTGCCGCCACCAGGAAGAATGCTACGAGTACACGCATAGGCCGCGTTCATGGCCGATTGGGTAAAGCGGTTGTGCATCCGTGTCACGCGTGATTTTCGTGCGGGGCAACTACAAACCTTGAAACCGCCCCCTGGAGTGGTCGGCGCGTGCGGTTCGTTTTCGTGGGCAGAACCCGGACAGTCTGGAAACGACTTCTGGCCTACCTCTACACCTTCGGCATTAGCCGCCGCGTATGGCTTGACCGCATCAACCACGAGGTTGACGGCCACGAAGCGTTGCACCTCAACCACGGCCTCAACCGGACCTTGCTGGTGCTCCCCATCATCGGACCCACGATTGTTCAGTTTCAAACCGCCCGCCGCATTGATGCCATGGTGGCCGACAGTCCCGTACAGTATGGGAATCCGGCTGCCATTTGGGCCGCCAGCCTGTTCCCCGTCCTGGGCAACTTGTGGTTCATCGGATGGACCCAAACCAAGCTCAATGCCTTTTGGGCCCACGCGGTTACCGACCCGAAGCGTGGCATGGAAATCTCGGTGGACTTGTCAGATCCAAGCGTGCAGGAAGAACTGGCGGAGGCCCGGGAGCGCAGCCGCAAAGCTGGCAGTCGCCAAGATGACCGGCGCGAACAACGACGGGAACGTTGGGCACGCCGCCGCCACGACTGGGCTGTCGCGCGTGACGAACGGATCGCCGTTCGCGAAGCAGGAGGTAGCACCCCTATCCTACCATGGCAACGCCCGAAGCGCCCACCACGCGTGCGCCTCGACGTCGTCTGCACAGAGTGTCAAACGCGCTTCAACGTGGACCGCAATCCGCTAGGCGAAACAGTCCTCGACTGCCCCAAGTGCGACAACTTGGAAATCCTGCCCGGACCCCGCAATGAGCCCGCTGCAGGAAAAGAGCCCGTTGCCGTCAGCCGAGTCTCGGTTGACTGTCCACAATGCAAGACACACTTCAAGGCCACCCGGCACCTGCACGAGCCAACGTCGTTGAAGTGTCCCTCCTGTGGACTGGAAGACCAACTGCCGGCACCGACGGGCCAGCCCGCTTAGCCTCCGCGCGGCCCCAACCGGCGACGCGAGGCTAAGCGAACACGTCGCGCCCTTGGACAATCGCCCAAGCGGCGTAACCAAGCAGGCCAGCGACTAGGACAGATATGATGCTCGGCGTCGCGACCAAGAACAGGAGGCCCGGAATGACGCCCGCCACCGCGCCAGCCTGCGCCAGACCTTTCCAGCGCAAGCGGATGGCGGCGATGCCGCCGGCGAGCATGAGTGCCGCGAATGCAACCAAAAAGCCGAGGTAGCCCGTGAAGGCGCCTGGCATCTCGGCGAAGGTGATGGTCTCGGCCTGTGACGGTTCAGCTACGTCAATCGTGGTGTGCAGTGTCGAAAGCGGAAAGGACACGAAGCGACCGGCCCAGACGGCCTCTTTGCTGCCCGGGGGTCCATCGCCCGCGCTTTCGTTTGCGATGCCGCTTGGCGCATACACGTGCACCTGCACCATGGCTTCAGCGACTTCGCGCACGTCCCAGGTCCCATTGGCATCGGTTACGCCCGACGCCACAAGGGAACCATTGCCGGCCGTGGCTTCTACCCGAGCACCGGCCAGCGGGGCACCACCGTCGGTAAACGTGAGTTCCAAATCGCCGCCGGGGCCGGCCATGAGCCCCTCGTAGCCTGGCAAGTAGTCCACCGTAGCCGGCTCCGCGAAAACCGTCAGTGCCATCACAAGGGCTCCGCCAAAGATGACCAGGAAGACGGCAGCGATGGAAGCGAGCATGATGCCGCCGCGACGGGTACGCGTCTGCCGCGGATCCTGAATCGCCTTCGACATAAGGCCAGGCCCGGCACCGGTCAGCCCCCTGCGGCCGTCGGATGTGCCCGCGGCCTCGCCCGAAGCGGCGTACTTTGCACCGGCGACGGCGCCGGAGGTCGCGGCCCGGGTCCCTCCGCAGCGTGGGCAAAAGGGCGTCTGGGCCGAATCATAGTTGGCTCCGCATTCGCCACAGGTTACCCGCTCGGTCACGAAGGCGCGCACTCGTGCGCCATGAAAATGGCTTGTGCCGGGAAGGCGGCGGCCGCCACGCCCTCGTCTCCGGCTGCGGCGCAAACCCCTTTCAATCCACCCCGGTGGGCGGCACGTGCCTGGTGTAACCGCTGCCCTGCTTGGCGACCTTTCTGTACGACGTGAATTTGGTAAGGTCGGCACGCAGTCCGACATCCATCTGCACGACTTCAAGGAAGGCGCGGTGGATGTTACGGTGATTGTGCCGGACCGGTATCCTGACCAGCTCAAGTGCCTCAGCTACGCGCTCCAGAACACCGACGCGGCATGTCTTGTGGTGGATGAAATCACGCCGACGATGGGTGAGCAAATCTTGGCCGCGGATGCCGCCGGCATTTCGCACGGTATGATCATCCTTCGAAATTACCTGCAGCCCGAACAGTTGGCGCCTCTACTGAAGGGCACGAGCCTGGAGGCGTGGGCAGTGACGACGGAGGAAGACTGGGTAGCCGCGCGCGCCCACCTGGCGGCCGCTCAACCGGAGCGCGACGCCACCGCGCCGGTCCATGTCCCCGTGGACCACCACTTTGACGTCAAGGGCGTCGGGGCCGTGGTCTTGGGCGTTGTGCAGCAAGGGACGCTCCGCAAAAGTGACACCCTTCACGCGTACCCGGACAAGGTCATATGTCCAATCCGCAGCATCCAGATTCATGATGCCGACCACAATGAAGCGGTCCCTGGCGACCGTGTTGGTTTGGCACTTCGCAACACCAAGGCCGACCAATTGGATCGCGGCATGGTGCTGGCACCGCCGGACGCTGAAATGGCGGTCAAGAAGACAGGCGACGCCATTCAATTTCAGCTCGCCCGTTCGCCGTTTAGTAAGCAATCCATGGCCGCGGGGAGCGTGGTCCACCTGGGCCTGGGGATGCAATTCGTCCCGGTTCGCCTGACGACCGATGCGCCCGCACCGGGGGCCTCGGGGACGGTCGAAGCAGTCCTCGAGAAGGGGCTGGTCTACGCGGCGGGTGAGACGGGGGTTCTGTGGCACGTTGACAATGCGCCGCAGCGCGTCGTTGGCCGATTAACGCTCTAGCCTGCCGGTTGCGCAAGGCTCCGGGCCACGACCTTCTTGAACCACGTCGGCCGTCGCCGCGCATGGACTTCCGGCTAACGGACGAACAGCAAGCCATCCAACAGATGGTGCGGGACCTGGCCCAGAACGAAATCAAACCCGTGGCGCGCAAGCACGACGCCGAACACTCCTTCCCGGTAGCCACCGCGAAGAGGATGGGGGAACTGGGCTTGTTCGCCATTACCGTGCCGGAGGACTACGGTGGCCCCGGCGCCGATTACATTTCCTTCGCCCTGGCGGCCGAAGAAATTGCCGCGGCTTGTGCCAGCCACTCGGTCATCTACGGCGCCACGGCCAGCCTAACCGTAAGTCCCATTCTTCATTGGGGTAGCGAGGAGCAGAAGCATCACTACTTGCCGAAATTCGCCACTGGCGAGTGGATGGGATGCTACGCCCTGACGGAGCCCACTGCCGGCTCCGACGCGGGCAGCCTAAAGACCACGGCTGTGAAGGAGGGGGATGAGTACGTCATCAACGGCTCGAAGATTTTCATCAGCAACGGCGCAGTGGCAGATTGCTGCATTCTCTTTGCGCGCACTAACCCCGATGACCCCGGGCCTGGGGGCGTGTCCGCCTTCGTCGTGGACCCGAAGAGTGACGGATTCAACATTGGCAAGAACGAAGAGAAGCTAGGCCTCAACGCATCCTACACCAACCAGTTGTTCTTCGACGACCTCCGCGTACCGGCCGAGAACCTCCTTTCCAAGGAAGGGGACGGGTTCAAGATTGCCATGAGCACTCTCGACACTGGTCGCGTCATGGCCGCAGCAGGAAGCGTGGGCATTGCGCGTGCCGCCTACGAGGACAGCCTTGCTTACGCCAAAGAGCGCCACCAATTTGGCAAGCCCATTGCCATGAATCAAGCCATTCAGTGGAAGCTGGCGGACATGGATGTGGGCATCGAAGCAGGCCGCAACCTATACCTGAAGTCGGCTTGGCTTCGGGACCAAGGAAAAGCCTACACCCACGCCGCCAGCCGTGCCAAGCTTTTCTGCTCTGAGATGGCCATGCGGGCCACCATTGAAGGCGTGCAAATCCACGGCGGCAATGGCTACACCAAGGATTACGACGTGGAGCGCTACATGCGCGACATCAAAATCTTCGAAATCTTCGAAGGGACATCGGAAGTGCAGCGACTCGTCATTGCGCGGCACTTGCTCGGATCGTAGCCCACGTGGCAAGGTCCAGGCGGGCTAAGTAGGGCGGGCAGCGGCGGTCCGACAAGGTCCACCGCGAGGGCTCAAGAACCCCCGCATCGTGGAGCGCCTGTGACTGGGCCACGCGGCACCCCACCACTGCCTATGGCAACTGCTGCCACGGACCCGCGCGAGGTCGTAGCAGGCGACTTGCCCCGCGGCGTAACAGCCACCACGCCGAGTGGCCGCCCCCGTTTGCCGGAATGGTTTCGAACAGCGGCGCCAGGTGGTCAGCGATTCACGGACATCAAGGGGGCCCTGAAGGAGCGCGGCCTTGCGACCGTGTGTGAGGAAGCCCGTTGCCCCAACCTGGCCGAGTGCTGGTCCGGGGGCGCCTCCGGCCACGCCACGGCCACCGTCATGCTCATGGGGGATACCTGCACCCGTGCCTGCCGGTTCTGTTCCGTGCCCACGGGTCGCCCGGGCGCCCTCGACCCCGAAGAGCCCCGCAAGACTTCGGAGACCGTCGGCATCATGGGGGCATCCTACGTGGTCCTCACCAGCGTAGACCGCGACGATTTGCCCGATGGTGGTGCCAGCCACTTCGCGGACGTGGTGCGTCGCTGCAAAGCCGACCACGCGGATTTGCTTGTGGAGGTGCTGACGCCGGACTTCGACGGCGACGTTGCGGCCTTGCAAGCCATCGTGGATAGTGGAGCTGATGTCATTGCGCACAACATCGAAGCGGTCCGCCGCTTGTCGCCGGTGGTACGTGACCGGCGCGCCAACCATGACCAAAGCCTGCGGGTCCTCGCGGACTACAAACGCCTGGGGGCACGCTTGACCAAGACCAGCATCATGGTTGGCTTTGGCGAAGACGAAGCGGAAGTGCGCGAATGTCTTGAAGAACTGCGGGCCGCCAACGTAGACATCGTGACCTTCGGCCAATACCTTCGGCCCACCCAGGAGGCCCGGCACCTACCGGTGGTGGAATATGTCCACCCAGACACCTTTGCGAAGTACGAGGCCATGGCCAATGCTCTTGGATTCACCTATGTTGCAGCGGGACCCCTCGTTCGCTCCAGTTACCGGGCAGGCGAGTTGTTCTTGGAGGGTGTGTTGCGTGACGCCAATCCTGCGCCCGCGGAGACGAATGCGGCGGACAAAACACAAGGCCAGGAATGATTGACATGAGCATCCCCGAACTGCTTCCCTATGCCCAATTCCTGGCGCAGATTTCCTTGGTCGTGGGTGCCTTCTTCGCCGGGTATCAATTCCTGCACGCCCGTCGGGAGCGCGACGACCATGCGGCTCTCGAGGTGCTCAACGACTTGCAGTCGACCGAATTCCGTGCTGCGTACCAGCAAATCTGGATGCTGCCCTTGGCCGCGCCACCGGAGGATGTGCGCGGGGACGTTGCCACAGAGGACGCCGCTGGCTGCGTTGCCATGACGTTCGAGACGTTGGGCATCATGGTGCACAATCGCATCGTGCCCCTGGACACGGTGGACCAGGTGATTGGTGGCTTTCTGCGGGAGTCGTGGCGGCGGCTCGAACCTTACATCATGGACCAACGGGCGAAGCTTGGGGCCCCGCGATACGCCGAGTGGTACCAATGGCTGGCCGAACGCGTCGAAGTGCGCCGCAAGCGGCGCACGGTAGGGGCGTACGAGGCGTTCTCCACTTGGCGTGAATAAGGGCGCAGGCTTTGAGGCGGGGGGCGCCTTCGCCATATGATGGCTCTGGAGGATACCGCGCACGCCCTACTATCGACCGTGCCCGAAGTCTTAGCGGGCATGGTGGCGCTGCTGGGGGCGTTCGTGCTGTTTCGTATTGGTGGCCTGCAGCGGCGCATCGAGAAACTTGGCGAGGCTGTGCTTCGCTCGGCGGGCTTGCCCGAGGACCTCGTTGCCCGCCTTGAGACGGCCTTCGCAGAGCACCGGCGACGAGCAATCCAGGAGGAATTGGATCGGTGGGCGCCCAATGTGGAAGAGGCGAGGCAAGCGTCGTTTGCCCGGGCCCGTGGAAGGCTTGACGATGCCCTGGTGTATCGCAAGGCCCTCATTGAAGCGCTAACGGTCGCCCTCTGGGTTAATGCGCTGGCCATGCTGGCGCCGGTGGGTGCGCTCCTCGTTTTGCAGCCGCTTCTTGCGAAAGGGGTGCCGTGGGTGTTGGCGGCCATGGCGCTGGCCGCGGCGGGCATGGTGGCCTCGTTTGCCGCCAATACCCGCGTTTTGTACCAGCTTCTTCGATGACAGCTAGCTGTTCGGCCATGTCGTCCCGGCAGCGTGGCCCCAGGCGCGGCGGCGGAGGTCGAATGGGCTGGCGCACGTCGCTTGTTAGCTCAAGATGCTGGCCTGTGCGCACACATGAACAATAAGCATGATTAGCCATTCATGTTTGGCCGCGCGACTTAAACCGGACTGCTCCTACGCAGCAATCGACGCCCATGACCAAGCCCTTGATGCTCCTTGAGAGCCGTAAGAAGGACCTGGGTCTCGACCTCTCGGATGACGACCTTCGCAAGATGTACGTCACCATGGTCCGGACGCGGAAATTTGACGACAAGTTCATTCTCCTCCAGCGTCAAGGCCGCATTGGCTTCTACCTAGCCGCCACCGGGCAGGAATCGGGCCACGTGGGCGCCGCCTACGCTCTGGAAGACGATGACTGGATGATTCCCCACTACCGGGACCAGGGCATTCCGCTCCTTCGAGGGATTAGCATGGAGGCCATGGCGCACCAATGCTTCGGCAACGCGGTGGACAACACGAAGGGGCGCCAGATGCCGGTGCACTACTCCTTCCGGGACATCAACTTCTACTCCATTAGCAGCCCATTAGGTGTGCAAATCATCCAAGCAGCCGGCATGGCCTGGGCGCAGAAGTACCGTGGCACCAAGCAGGTCTCCATGGTGTTCTTTGGCGATGGAAGCAGCAGCGAAGGGGACTTCCACAGCGGGATGAATTTCGCCGCCGTGCAGAAAGCTCCGTGCATCTTCATTCTGGAGAACAATCAATGGGCCATCAGCGTCCCGACGAGCAAGCAATCCGCGTCTGAAACCTTCGCCGACAAAGCGGTGGCCTATGGCATGCCCGGCGTGCGCGTCGATGGCAACGATGTCTTGGCGGTCTACAAGACCTGCAAGGATGCCGTGGATCGAGCCCGCGCAGGCGAAGGCCCCACGCTCATTGAACTGGTCACGTACCGGCGCGCAGCCCACTCGACCAGCGACGACCCGAGTCGCTACTGCCCACCAGAAGAACTAGCTGAATGGGAGAAGAAAGATCCCATCCTCCGCTTTGAAAAATACCTCAAGAAGCAAGGGCTAATCGACGACGGATTCATCGAATCCACCGCCAAGGACGCCGAAGCCGAGGTCACCGCCGCCATCAAGGCCGCAGAGGCCGCCGACTGGCACCCCGACCCAGACACCATGTTCGACGATGTCTTTGCGTCCACGCACCCTGCACTCGAGGAACAGCGCGCCCAAATGCACAGGGAAATTGACGAACACGGCATGCCAGGAGGTCACCACTGATGCTGACCGCGTTCCTGCTGGTTTCCTGGGCAACGGCGATTGTATTCATCGTCGGCAGCCAGTTCGTGAAGCAACCTGTCGTTCTGCCCGGAGGCCTAGCCGTCAACGTGATTCTCCTGCTGGCCGCTGTTGCTTACCACGTCCTTGCCATCGTGGAAGTTCTAGGTCCCATGAATGCCGCAGGCCAAACCTTTGGCGCCTTCTTCGCGGCCATTGCGGCTGTGAGCTTGTTTGAACAAACACGTGGCCGCGCTAGCGGCAACCCAGCGGCATCGGAGGCAGCGCAATGAAACCAGGTGAAACGCTGTGGTATGGCTCGGGGCTCACAACGGGCGCCGCCGCCGCACTCGCCGTGGGCCGAATGGGCCCGAGCCTAGCAACCGATCTCGTCATCCTTGGCATTGCGCTCTT
>JBFJXH010000023.1:0-18793 GCA_041623215.1 Thermoplasmatota archaeon | reverse complement strand
GGCACGTAAGGAGCGCGGCTGGGCGCAAGCCGAAGCCGATGCCAAAAACGTGCTCGTCATCAGCCATGGCTACTGCATGGATGGCGTAGCAAGCGCCGTGGTGGCCCTGCGGACCCTCGGGCCCGCCGGCGTCGGCGTTGCGTATGCCCAGCCTAACCAGATGCAAGAGGCGCTCACCTTCTTCTCTAAATTTCCGGCCCGGGGACGTCGGCTTCTCATTGCCGACTTGTCCCTCAACGCGCCCCAGTTTCCAGCCATCGTGGCCGCCGTGCGTACCCTACGGGAGGCAGGATGGACGATTGAATGGCGGGATCATCACCACAAGCAATGGGAAGGCATTGACCTGCCGCAACTTGAGCAACATTTGGCGGTTCTAACAGTCAACGACGACGGGACTGAATCGGGGGCAAGCCTCATGCAGCAGGCGTTGGCACCGGACGACGATTTCCTGCGCCGTTTTGCAGCCGTTGTGCGGGATCGTGATTGCTGGCTGAACCAAGACCCTGACTCGGAGGTCCTCGAATATGCCATGACGCGGCTAGGAGCGCATGGTTTTCGGGATCACTTCGTGGCTGCTCCGGCCGACGGGAAGGTGGTGGACGATACCATTCGCGCGGCAGCCGATGCCCAACGAGCTGAACAGGACGCCCAAGGCGAGCGACTGCTCGAATCGGCTCGCACGTACCGGGCCGACAATGGTCGCAGCGTTGCCATCGTGTACGGCTGGCTCCCCAAGAACGTCGGCCTCCACCAGTTGCTGGAAGATGGCTGCGACATGGCGGTGAATGTTCGCCCCAATGCCAAGATGAGCATCCGAAGCGCCAAAGGTGCGGACGTTAGCCATCTCGTTGCCCGCGACTTTCGCGGCGGCGGGCACCCCAACGCGAGCGGCGGAGACCTGCAACTCGAAGGCGCCGCCTTCTGGTGGTATGTGCTTCGCCGCGGCAAGGTAGCCCGCGTAGCGCAAGTCCGTGATGCAGCACTACGGGAACTCAGCGCCTTGCCAGCACGCGACGGCAACGCGCCTAGTGGCGGGGCCTGATGGCTACGGCCCTCGGCGTATTGGACGAGACAGAGAGGACCGTGACGGTCCATGACCCCTCGCAAGCGAACCGGCTCTACAACAAACGCGCCCTGGGGGTTCCGCTATCCGGTAATGCCCTGCGGCTGAATCTGGTGGAGGCGAGCTATGCATTGGACGTCGGGGCGCTGCGCCTAGAGCCTTCTGCCGGCGTTCGCACGGTCGGAGACCTGCTGGCCAAGGCGGGTCCGGGCGCTGCCGGTTTGGCCGTGACGTACCTTGCCTATCGGGACCTCCGGGAACGGGGCCTAGTGGTTCGTCCGGCGGAGGCACAAGACGGTGAACCTTCACACGGCCCGGGTCCAGACCGGAATCGCGGCGTTACCTCCGGTCTGTACCATCTTTGGGCGCGAGGAAACCAACCCCCGGCTCAGCCAGAAGCCACTGTGCTACTCACGGGTGAACGCCAGGCCATCACCTGGCCGAGCCTCGCCGGGGTTGACCAAGTTGCGCTTGTGGACGACGACGGCGATGTAACGCATTATCGCGTGCACATGGAGCAACCAGCGGGCGACGTTGCGGGGCGGCCAGCCGCGCCGCGCAGCGGGCCGTGGAAGGGCGAACTACTGGGGGACCGGGTCTTGGTTGTTGACCAAGAAGCGACTCCGGCGCTTGCGGCGATTCACATGGGCGTGGGCCACGGCCAAGGTGTTCTGTTGTCACTCTCGGAGGCTGCCTACCTGCAGAGCCTGGGCCAATTGGCCCCGGTCATGGCGGGGGCGCCCGTAGATGTTGCTGGTGTGGCCGGTCGACTCCAGGCGCACGCGCCTCTCACCTCGCCCGTCTATGCGGACCTTCGCTCCCGTGGCGTCCTGCCTAGGTCGGGCTTCAAGTTTGGCACGCACTGGCGGGGTTACCGGACCGGCCCCGACGAGAGCCACGCCGAGTGGTTGATCCAGTGCGTTGACCTGGAAGAACCCCTCGCCTGGCCTGAACTCAGCCGCGCGGTCCGGGTGGCCCACGGCGTGAAGAAGCAATTGTTGCTGGCGGCCGTTTCCCCCCGCGACGCCGCCGGAGAAACGGAGACAACGCCGTCCGGCATGGGCGGGTCGCCCCGGTATTTGGCCCTCAGTTGGCATCGCCCCTAAGGCAGCCATTTGTTGCAAGGCTTCGCCTTGGCCGCGGTCCGCCGGGGCGCGTTCAGGGACGTCGCCGGGCCCAGCAACCGTTCCTGCAAGCGCCATCGCCCTTTCATCGAGCCTGAAGTGCGACGAACCGTGCGTGTCCTATGGTCCGAAGTTGGTCTCTTGCCATGCTGCTCGTGGTCGTGCTGGCCGCGCCGCCCATTACGGTTCACGCGGAAGGCTCACCAGCCCTGCAAATTTCGGAACTGCTGCCCAATCCACACAATGACCGGGAATTCGTTGAACTCTACAACGCGGGCAGCACGCCGCTAAGGCTCGACGGCTGGAAAGTAACGGACAACGCAGGCGAATTTGCATTGCCAAGTGTCGAACTAACACCTGGTGCAACCTGGGTCGTGTGGTCGGGTCCCGGCGCGCTGGCGGCCGCTGAAGAGAACCAAGCAAGCTCTGCATGGACCACGGCCAACGTTTGGAACAACGGTGGTGACACCGCTAGCCTCGTCGCGCCCGACGGCACGACGAGCCGAGAATTGTCATACGGCGCTGACCCTGCGGCGCCACCGCGAGGATCGAGTCTTGCGCGCCAAGAAAATGGCTCATGGGAGATGGCAGAAGAACCAACTCCCGGGGCGCACGGCGCCAGGGCGTCGAACGGCGGGTCGCCGTCCGTGGCCGACTTGGTGGCCGAAGTCCTGAACCAACCCCCAACCATTGCATTGGAGGCCCCTGAACGGGGCGAACCCAACCAGGAACTGTCCGTCGCGCTCACCGTGCACGACGACAATGGTGGCGACGATGTCGGTGAATGGCACCTTGTCGTTTCGGGCCCGGAGGGACCTCTGGTCACGCGTACAGGAATCGGAGCCAACCGGACCGTGGTCACCGTGACGGCCGATTTCATTGGCGACCTGCTAATCGAAGCCACGGCTCGGGACCAGCACGATGCGTGGAGTAAAGCCAATCGAACGATTCGAATTGAGGCTCCGCAGTTTGACGTCGAAACGCCGCCCGGTGGCCTTCAGTTTGAAGGCCTCGTTCCCGGTGCACGGGACGTTCAAACATCTGGGGCCCTCGTCATCCGCAACCCTGGCCGAAACGAGCAGACACCTCATTTTGACATTGAGCCATTGGTCGATGGCCAAGGCAACATCATTGCTGTCGACGATAATCTGCTTTTCATCCTCGAGTCAGGTCAGGAAGTTGCGTACGGGGGGCCGCTTACCGCTCTGCCAGCCTTAGCGCCGGGCGCCGAACACCGCGTCATTCTACGCTTGGCCGTCATTCCAGCACCCCTCCCAGCGGGCGCGTTTTCCACCACATTTACGGTCGTTCCATGATGGCGTGGGCGCTGGCAGGGGTCCTCGTTTTGGCACCTGCGGTGGACCACGCGGGCGACTGGCGTTTGGCCATTGATGTAGCCTCGCCGGCCGAGGCGTCGTGGTCCCTGGATGGCAGCCCAGCCAGGGCATTCAACGACTCAGTTGCCATCATGTCCCTTGCTGCCGGCCAGCACGTCGTTCGCGTTACGTCGGACGAAGTCAGTTGGCGTGCCATGCTGCGGCCGGTCGTTACGGCCGACACTGGCAACATTTCGTGGGTGCCGTCGCTCAGTGCAATCTATCCGAATCACGGGGCCGAAGCGGCCACGCTGGCTTACGACGTGTCCCCGGACGCCGCCGCCGATGGGCGCGCCGGGTCGGTGGGTCCCCGCTACGATTGGTGGCTGGGGGCGTTGGTGGCCCTGCCGGCTATTGGATGGATTGTGCACCAGGCGCGCCCGAAGCAGCCTTGAACTACAGCGAGCGTCGCCGGCTGTGACGTCCACCATCGACCCGTGGGGGTCCAGCCAATACCAGGATTATGGTCGCCTGCGCGATCAATTCGGGATTGAGCCCTTCGGGTATGACGATTGGTCTACTTTTGACGAGCCCCACCTCCTGTTTCGTCGGGGGGTTGTGTTTGGGCACCGCGATTTTGACCGTGTCAAGGATGCGCGTCGCGGCCGCGATCCATGGTCTGTGATGACTGGCCTCATGCCCAGCGGCCTCATGCATCTGGGGCACAAGATGGTCGTTGACCAATGCGTTGCTCACCAGAATGCGGGAGCCGACCTCCACATTGCCGTGGCTGACTTTGAGGCCGTTGCCGCGCGTGGACTAACCCTGGAAGCAGCGCGCGAATTGGCATTGGACCAATACGTCCGCAACTACCTTGCCCTGGGGATGTCGCCCGACACGGCGCAGATCTATTTCCAAACCACTCGCACGCGCGTGCGGGACTTGGCCGATCGGTTTGCCACTCGGGTCAACATGTCCACGCTGCAAAATCTGTACGGCTTCGGCGGCGATACCCATGTGGCGCACGTCATGGCGCCAATCGTGCAAGCCGCTGATATCCTGCATCCACAGGCGGACGAATTGGGCCCGCGGCCGGTCCTGGTGCCGGTGGGTGTGGACCAAGACCCCCACATTCGGCTCACGCGCGACATTGCGCAATCGTGGCGTCGGTACAATCTTGTCAAGGATGACAAGAGCGGCGAGCATGTGCTTACCGTGAAGGGCGACGACAAGCAGCGATGGCTGGATGTGGCGGACGCCGTGTTGGACGAGCTTGGCCTCGGCACTCGAACAAGCCGCAAGCGAAAGGAGAAGCATGGTCAGATTGTGCTTGGAGCAACGGAGATTCGGGGGCGTGACGTGCGGGCCCTTGATACGGCACTTGCGCGTGCTGAAGCCAAGAAGGGTGAATTTGGATTCATACGTCCTGCGGCGACGTTCCATCGGTTCATGACGGGCCTAACCGGCGACAAGATGTCGAGCAGCCGACCGGAGACCAGCGTGTTTCTCACCGATGCCCCGGATGAGGCCGTTCGTAAGGTAAAGCGCAGCGTCACGGGTGGCCGGCAAAGCGCAGAAGAACAACGCCGCGAAGGAGCCGACCCGAGCAAGTGCCCCGTGTTTGAACTCTACCTGTATCACCTCGCCCAGGACGACAACCACCTCGACCAGGTACGAGACGAATGCAAGGGGGGTGACCGCCTTTGCGGCGGCTGCAAGTCGGAAGCGGCCGAGCTGCTGGTCGAATTCCTGACCAACCACAAGGAGAAGCGCGACGAAACCGACCATTTGGTCGCGGAAATCGTGCGTAGCGACTAGCACGCGGCGCGAGCAGTCAGCTTGGCATGGCCGTTTGGGCGATGCCAGCCGGTACTCCCCAGAGGCAACCGTCATCAACCCTGCCGCCCAATCAAGGCTGTGCGCCCGGTTTTGGCTGCCTTGCTACTCTTGACCCCTGCCTTGGCTGGGTGCGCTGCATTGGAAGAGGGCCTTGAAGCGGTCCTCGGCCCTCGCTATGCGTCGGTGGCCGTCAGTCCCCTCACGGAGGGAGAATGGACCACCGATGGAAGGTTCCGCGTCGTCGTTGAACACGACGAACCCGTCGACATTACCATCCAGGGTACCAACCTGGACTCGGGCCGGGTCGTAAGCGAGCAAGGCGTTGATGACTTGACCATCACGCTTCCCGATGGACGTTGGGCGGTTGCCTACTTCCTTGATGGCCGCGAACGAAACTCGTGGTCCCCGGTCTTGGTGGACACGGCCCCGCCCTCTGCCATCGGTCTCGAGACGTTGGTTGCCAGCCCGGATGGGGGCCACGTCATATCGGCTTCCGTCGAGGGCGCTACAGAGGTCCGCATTGTCAACCTGGCGACGGGGCAACTGGTGGGCACGGAGCTGCCGGTGCGTCTTTCTGGCCTTGATGACGGGCTGCACGTGTTCCTAGTCAGCATGAGGGACGAAGCGGGCAACTTTGGCAATGAAACGGTGCAGGTGATTGTGGGTGACGCGCTTCTTCTTCCGGAGGGCGTTTTCGACTTTGGTATTGTGGCTCGGTACCAGAACGATGTGCAAATCTGGGATATCGACAATCCAACCGCCTTCGCGATGCCGGCCCAAGCACGGGCTGCCGTCCAAGGGCAATTCCTGGGTTCGGGCCACGCCATCACTCCGGGTGACCCGGAAATCGCCGCCATTGTGGATGCCACTGTCGCTGCCGACATGACAACCCTGGAAGCAGCGCTGGCCCTGTACAAATGGATGTACGACGAACTGGAGTATGACGTGGGGCGCCTCCAGGAGGATGACTTGCTGCTACCCGTGGACACCCTATCCAACGGCGGCGGCGTATGCCGCGACCTGGCGGCGCTCTACACCAGTCTGCTGCGCGCCGCCGGTATTCCCGCCCGCGTCGTGTCTGGGTACCTCGCCGGGAATGTGGATGGCTTTCATGCCTGGGTAGAATTCTATGGTGGCGAAGTGAATGGCCAGCCGCCGTGGGTGCCGGTGGATGTCAGCAGCATTGGGCGGAGCGACCGCTCAGATGATGACCGGTACCGCCCCAGCGCTGCCTTGCAGGCCTTCGGAGTCCTGCCGGCAGACTACCTGCCGCAGGTTGCCGTGCAAGAGGCAGGGGAGGTAGATGGCTGGGCGAGCGCCATGAGCCTCCGTTACAGTCATCAGATGGGCGACCCCCCCACGATTCGCTTCCGCGAGGCCGTTACCAACACCATTGACGGGCGGTCCACCGACGTCTATGCAACGCTCTGCATTGACGCTGACACATTGGCCCGCCGACTCGTGGACGACCCCGAAGACTGCGACTTCCAACGATACAGTGCGTTCCTGCCCAATTTCTTGACGCGCACGCAGCGCACCATCGACTACGGAATCGCGATTGAAGACCCGGGGGTTGACACGGTTGTTGATGTCTGGGTAACTGTCCCTGATCCAGATACCGTTGCACCCAACGAGGTGGAATACCGGTTCTACGGCCCTGCCATCGACGAGCAAGACCCAGACACTGGCAAAGCCCACGCGCGCTTCTCATTGTGACCAAGGGCGCTGGCCCGTGAGCGCCCAATCTTCAGGGTTGGGTGGGTGTTTCAAACAACAAACCCTTTACTGAAGGGACCGACTGGTTTAAGTGGGACCTAACTCACGGAACGAGGCGTCCCGAGGAAAACATGAATCGCACCCGTACCTTCGTCCTAGCCACGTTGCTCATCGCAGTCGCCATGGTGCCTGCCCAGGCCCAGCCTGCCGAAGACGTGCTTGACCAGTTGGATACGGACGAAGATGGTTTCAGTGACCTCAAGGAACTGTTGGCCGGCAGTAGTCCGCAGGACCCCGCCAGCACGCCCATCGACCGCGACGGCGACGGACTCAACAACACCGACGAGGACCGCAATAACAACGGCACTGTGGACCCTGGCGAAACGGACCCCGATCAATTCGACAGTGATGGCGATTCGTTTGGCGACGGCTACGAGGTCCAGAAGGGCAGCGACCCGACCAACCGCCTGTGCCGGCCGCATGACATCGACTGCGACAGTCTCTACGACTACTGGGAACGCCATTACTGGGGCAGCATCGAGCCGCAGGGAAAATGGGGCGACCCTGATGGAGACGGCCTCATCAACCACTTTGAATTCTACGGCGGCTGCAACCCGCTGTCCCCCGACACCGACAGTGACGGCATGCTGGATGGCGACGAATATCACCGCGGCCTCATCTGCTGGGCCGTTGACGGTGACCAAGACGGTTACCGTGACCACGTGGAGGTGGAAGCGGGCAGCGACCCCATGTGGGCCGCCAGCACACCCCATGACCGCGACGGTGACGGCTACACCAACAGCCAAGAAGAGAGCGACGAGTTCTGCGGCGGTCAAGGCAGCGACCCTGACGACTTCTACTCAACACCCAGCGACTGCGACGGCGACGGAGCCCCGTGGGCCGTCGAGCAAAACCTGGACACGGACTATGACGCTCGTCTGAAGATTAACTTCCTACCAGACAACATCCTGGGGTACTGTGCCTTCGTTTACTGTGATGTAGAGCGAAGCGTCCATGCCTTATTCGAGGGCCGGGACGCGAAGCCGGCGCCCAACCCCCTCAGCTTCAGTGGTGCCACGCTCTACAATCCGGGCACCCAGGTAGCCATCTTGTGGGTGGATGTCCGCGATGAACACACCCGCGTCTGGATTGGCGAAGTGCAGGATGCGACTGGCACCGGCATCATCCGCAGCCAAGAGTTCTACCTGCCGCTGGACATTCCCGTCGGACGCCAATACGTCCCCTTCCCACTCGAATTCAAGGTGTTCATGCCCACGAGTGGCGGAACTGTCACTTACGACCGTGACAGCGACGGCATCCGTAGCCTCTACGGCCCCTACCGAGAGGTCGGCGTCTCCGAAGATGGAACCGTGCACCGGGATGTGCGAACCCGCATCGGCTCCATGGACTTCCCCGACCCTGACGACGGCAACCGCTGCGTGCCCCTTGGCCGCTTCCCGGGGTGCTAATCATGACCGTGGTCGCACCCCGTCGGCGTGCTTCGCCGTTGTCGGCCGCTCTACTGGCAAGTGTCCTGCTGGCCATGGCGCTGGTTCCGGCTGCCGCCCAAGACGTTCCTCCTGAGGCACCCGAACAACCAGAGCAGCCCCAAGCGCCGGAGCGCGCCGTGGACACGGATGAGGATGGCTACACGGATGACGAGGAAATTAGGGCCCGCAGCGACCCTACCGATCCTGCCTCCACTCCCATTGACCGAGACGGCGACGGGCTAGAGGATTACATCGAGGAGCAAGGCTGTACGAGCGAGAAGAAATGGGACTCAGATGGGGATGGCTACAGCGACGGCCATGAGGCTGACGCTGGCAGCGACCCTTGCAGTGCCTGGTGCACGCCCGACAATGTCGACTGCGACGGCTTGTGGGATTGGTGGGAGCGCAAGCACTTTGGCAGCATCGAAGCCCAGGGTCCGTACGGCGACCCCGACGGCGACGGGGAAATTAACGTCCGCGAGCAAGGCGGCGGCACTGACCCCAACGACGCTGACACGGACGACGACGGGCTGTCCGATTTTGACGAAAACCGCGTGCACCGCACCGAGCCCAACAAATGGGACAGCGACGGCGACGGCTTCTCCGATGGCGAAGAGGTGGATGCGGGCACTGACCCCCGCAACCCCCGCTGCACCCCCATTGACCAAGACTGTGAGGGCTGGGAGTCGGGCAATGAAAGCGAAGCCAACAGTGACCCGCACGACTATTACTGCCGCCCGACGGACACCGATTGCGACGGCCTACCCTTCATCCTAGAGCAGTTCGTGGACTTTGATTCGGACCGCCGTGACATGTGCACGGTTCCGGTCGAGAATTGGAACCACTACATTGTCCAAGCCGTTCGCCACCGGACTACCTGCGCAGTGGAACAGGTCATCTACGTCAACAACCCACTTTCAACGCGCGGCGTAACCGTCTACAGCCCCAAGGTTGACCGGACCGACACCGATGACCCCGTAGGCCGCTACCACCAGGACGACTATGCGGTCAAGCTGACTAGTAGTGGTGACGCCTTAGTGCTGCACATTAACCGTATTCGCGACCCGCTAGGTGGGGGCCTTGTCACCGGTGCCATCTACCGCGACGTGAACCAAGAAATCCGCATCCCCGTTGGCGAAGACGACTTGCCAACGGGCTCCGTGACCCTGCGCCTGCCGGTTCTGGACAATCTGGTGCTCCACCGGGTGGACCACGACCATGACGGCGTCCAAGGCCTGTGGGGCGTTTATCACGACTACACCGTCAACCGCGACGGTACCGTGGTGCGCACTCAGGAGCCTCGCTATGGTCAGATTGCAGGGCCTGACATTGACGACGAAGATTGCAACGTCCCGTACGGTTACGACGGCTGTTCCTAAACCGCGGGTTGTGATTAGCCAACCGTAGCGCCACGACTCGGTAGGTCGAGCCATTGTCGGCCTGCCGGCAGGCATCTCCTCGTTTCGATGCGGTTTTAAGAGTCTCTCCTGGTGGAACCAACACCTCATGTCGAGCGAACGCTGCCAACGGCCTGGAGGCGCCTACGGCGCCCGCACCGCGATGCGCTGCCTTCTGGGCGCCGGCCTTACCTTGATGGTCTTCTTGCTACTCGTGCCCGCTGCCCAGGCGGTACTGGATGACAAGCAGACAAGTGCCACGACGTTGGTTGCCGGTCGCGACGCAGACTGGACGTTCACGTTCCAAATGCACGATGGGGGGACTGACATCCCGCCGACGACCAGCAAAGTGTGGCCCAAGAATGGCTCGATGCTGCTGGACTTTCCGGCTGGCTTTGATTTGACGCACATTACCGGCGCATCCGTTTCGGTTGCCAGCACAACCGATTCGCCGGCGCCCCTGGTGTCGGTTGACGGTCAGACCGTCAACGTGACGCGCCGCGCCACGACTACGGGAGAGGTCGGCGAGGACGACACAACCATCGTGGTAACCATCGCCGGCATCCACAATGGCGCTGTCGGTGCAACGGGAACGTTCAGCGCCGACCTGAAGGACAAAGATGGCGGTGCCATCACCTCGGACAACTTCCCAGGCAAGACCATCACGCAAGGCACGCTTACGGCGTCGCTGGCAGTGGGCGACACGATTACCGGCGCCATCACGGATTACGTATTCACCGTGACGCCCGGGGGTAACATCGGCGACGATGCGCTTTTGGACCTTCGGTTCCCGCTCGCCTACGAGCTTGCCAGCATTGACGCTGCTAACATCACGGTTAGCGGCACGAAGACGGGCGGCCACGTGGGTGGCGCGGACAACGTCACCATCGCCCTGGGCAGCATCACGGCCGGTGCGGCGCTCACCGTAACCATCCCGGACGTGCCCAATCCGCTTGTAGCGTCCGCTGGTAGCCCGGGTGACATCACGGTTCGAACCACGCAGCCATCAGGCATCGTGGATGAAGGCACTGCGACCGGTCCTACGCTGGTCCCGCTCATCCCGCAGGCGGACGTTCGTACCAACAATACTGCGGCGGGTGGCCGAGGAACGGTGGAGGTTCACTTCCGACTGGACGAGAACCTGCCCTCCGGTGGCCATTTCAACATCACCTTCCCCGCTGGCTTCAGCTTTGATGCGGCCGGCCATCCCAGCCAGATTTTCATGCCGGGGGTCGGCACAAGTGCCCTTACCCGCAACGGCCTGACCGTGACCGCGACCATCGGGAGCGTCCAATTGAGTGCCGCAACCGATTACCTAGTTCAGGTAACCAACGTAACGAATCCTGCGGTCTCTGGCGACACGGGCATCTTTACACTGGCCTCCTTGGAGCCCAATTACGACCCCATCGAAGGGCGTGCCCAAGACCGCCTGAGCTTGACGCCGGGACCCTTGTCGGACGCCGTGGCAGCGCCTGATGGCACTCGGCGTGGTCAGTTGACCGATCAAACCTTCCAGTTCAATACCACCAACGCAATCCTGGTGGGCGACCGTTTCAAAGTTCAATTCCCGGCCGGCTACGTTGTCCCGGGCGATTCGGATGGCGACCGGGTTGCGACCGCCAGCGTGACGCAATCTCGGGCCGGCGGCAGCACGGTGAGCTTCACCGTTGCAGCTCACAACCCTGACCTCGGCGGCACCACGGGCACCTTCACGATCTGGACGGAGCGCGCCGACGGCCGCAAGATCGACCAAGGTACGGCTTCGGGTGTTTCGATTGTTGAACCATCCGTCATTCCTTCTGCTAATTTTACCTTGCAACTCGGAAGTAATCGTGCCGGACAAAACCACACGCTGGCCGTCTCTTTCACACCCACCACAGCGGTGGATGCGGGTGGTAAGATTGCGCTCACGTTACCGGCGGGATTCCGCCTCAACACGGGCGGCGCAACCGCTCTTGTGGCTGAGCCGACGGCGGGTGGCACGCTCACCGTGGATGCTGCCAACCGCACCGCCACCATTCGTCTTCTGAACAATCCCTACCCTGCTGGCACGGCTGTGAACTTCAGCCTCAGCAACATTGGCAATCCGCTCCAGCGCGGTGCGGCAGGCACGTTCTCCTTGTCCACATGGGGCAGTGACGATGGCCGGCTTGACCGCGCCAGCCGCTCCGGACCAAGTATCGTGGCCGGCAGCCTGACTGGCCTTTCTGTCAACTCCGACACCAAGGTTCGTGGCGAGAATGCCACTTACTCGTTCGGGTTTACCACCGCAACCGCCTGGCCTGCCGACGGCCGGCTCACGGTTCAGTTCCCGGCTGGCTTCACGTTCCGAAACGTTTCGGCCAACATGGAAGGAACTGGCGCTGCCGGCACCCTGAATGCCTCGTTGGATGGCAGCACTCTGACCTTGTCTCGCGAAGGCACAACCCGTACCTGGATTGCCGGCGCCAAGTCGCTCACGGTGAGCGGTATTGTGAACCCCGATGCGCTGGGGGCCACTGGCACGTTCCGCATCGTCCTTCTGCGCGCTGATGGCGGCGAACTGGACGTCGGGACGTTCAATGGCGTCACCATCCTCGAGGTGCCTGACCGCACCCCGCCGACGGGCCGTATTACCTTGACGTCCAGCACGCACATTCAAACCCGGCCTTCCGCCGATGCGTGCCCGGTGTTCATCTGGAATGAGATCACCGACGCTGATGGTTCGGATGTCACGTACCACTGGGCGATTAGCACGGATGAAGGCTACGTGGTGACCGAGCAGGATGACAACGTATCCGAGGCTCGGCTGGACTTGTGTTCAGTAACCGACCGTCTGCCGTCTGGGGTTCGTTATTTCCATGTCAAGGCGCGTAGCGATGGCGGCCTGGGCGCCGACCAAACGCCCTTCGTGCTCAACATTGTGCGCATTTCTGCGGCGGACTTGGCCTCCTACATCCGCGGCGTGACCCTCACAGTCGAGGTTCGTGATGATGGGAACTTCCTACGTTGGACCTTGCCGGACCTGCCACTGGAACCCATGGGCGTCCAGGTGTGGCGCAGCTCGTCCCCGTACACCTTACTGGAAACGATTGAATCGTCCAGCTTCACGGGTGAATACCTGGATACGACCGTTGCCCCGGGCAAGGAGCGAACCTCGCGCTACCTGGTCACAATCTACTTTGGTTTGAGTCAGGAATTGGGTTGGTATTCGGGTGTTGGCAGCATCGCTCCTGATACGGCGGATTTCCCTGGTCAAACGGCCGACGACACATGGGGCTGGTGGGTGTGGCTCATCATCATCAATGCCCTGTTGGTGATTCTGGCCTTGGTTCTCCTGTTGATTTGGCTGGTAACGCGTAAGGGTGGCAAGAAGACCAAGTCCGCCGAGGGCTTGATTGACCTGGGCGCGATTGACCAGCATTACACGCATAGCGGCGCCGGGGACGGCTCGAGCGAAGGGTCGATTGCACCGGCTGGCGGAGCGGTTGCGACCCATTGGCCACAGGATATGGGTGGCTCCGATGCCCCGGATTGGCCCGATGACGACTGGAGTAGCGGGGCTTCGGACCCGATGGGCGGTGCTGTGACTGCCGAGCCGGCAGGTCCGACAATCACCGCTACTGCGCAGGAGCACGACTTGACTTGTCCCGCTTGCAGCGGTGGCTTCACGGTTGAGGGTAGCCGCCCCTTGCATACGACCTGTCCGCACTGCGGCGTCAGCGGCGTTCTCAACTAATCGGGTGGGGCTGCTCCTAGCCCCCCAACAGGAGAGGACCGGTGCTCTTTTATCAATCGACGGCACCTTGAGCGACTGATAGCAGCCGGGGCCAGGCCACGTCGTGCGCCGGCTGCACGAGCGACAGCATGTTCCGATCATCGATCACCGCGCGGATGCTTGCCGGGTCCCTGTGGATTCTCCTTTCCGTTGGCTTACTTCTCGTCGTCGTCGCGGCGCATGGCAGCGCCACGCATGGACCGCTGGAGCGTGACCCTGCACGGGTGGATGCCAAGCCGCTCGATGATGGCGTGTCGTTCGTTTCCGAGGTGGAGAATCTCCGGCGCACGGTGACCAATCCGCAGTATTCCATTCATCGCGTCGTCTATGAGTCCCCGCCCGATGACGGCACCGGGCGCTTCATCGAATTTGACCTCCAGAAATCTGTTGCGTTGCAGCCCGGCTGGCGCCTGGTCCTGCCCAATCCGGTTCCCTCGGAGGTTCGACAACTCGTCTTCGAGGCGCTCTCCGAAGCCGATGCCATCCCTAATGACGGCAGCACAGCATCGTTCAACATCACGTTCTCCGTCCGTGGCGAACCCGCGGTCGGCACCGCCTTCGAAGTTTCCGTGGAAGGATTTGAGCTCCAACCGGGGGTGGACAGCAGCCAGCGCGCCTTCCGTTCGGCTCAAGGTGCGACCCAGGCACCACGTGCCCACACGATTAGCATCGTCAGCGATGGCCCCCCGACGGTGGAGTCGGCGGTCACGCGCGACGTTGATGGCGACGGCCGCGTGGATGCGTACCTCATCGAATTTAGCGAACCGGTGCGGGAGGAGAGCATCTTTGCCTACGAGTTCATCGTTGGCGGTCGCCAGGGCAGCGCGCACCTACCCTGGAACGTCGCCACCAACTCGGCAGCCCAAGTATCTCCCGGCGGCCCGGTTGAGGCGATTCTCCTGTCCTTCCCGCCAGCTGCCGCCATTGACACTGGCGCTCGCCCGCAGTTGCATTATGAAGCCGATTTCCCCACCAACCCCGGCATCGAAGACTTCGACCAAAAGGTCCTGTTCGACTTTGGCGACGACGGTGTTGAGGAACAGGATGGGGTCGCGCCCAAACTGCGCGAGGCTACCACGCGCGGCAGCGTTGATGGCAAGGTGGATGGCGTCGTTCTGACCTTCACGGAAGCCGTTGACACTAGCTCCTTGCAAACGCAGCACCTGACGGTGCAGCCGGCGGTCACGGGCGCGAGCATCGTGGACCCTAACCCCTCCGACGCTACGGTGCTCCTGCAGTTCGTTGGAGCAGGTGACACGGCGCACCGGCCGCAGATTCGTTACGTTGGTGGAGGCTCGGTGGCGGATGCGTCCGGCAACGCCATGCTGCCTATGGCGGCGGCCCTTCTCTCCTTGGACCGTGCCGAGCCGACCATTCTGTCGGCGACCACATTGGACCTTTCCCCGTCGGACATTCCTGACGGGCGCATCGATGCCTACCGCATTGTATTCTCCGAGGGCATCAACGACGGCAGTGTCGTGGTGGGCCAATGGGAAGTGGGTGGCGGCACCTACACCATCACTTCGGTGGATACTGGGAACGACATTGGCAGTGGCCCGGATGACGCCACGATTCTCCTGCGACTGCAGGAAGGCAGTCCTGATTCCGGCACCGTGCCCTCGCTAGATTACGGGGCCTTTGGCGGCGTCGCGGTCAACGACACTGCGCGCAATGACTTGGCCGATGTGTCCGTGATTCAGGAACGGCGCCACGACGGCGCGAGGCCCGCGTTTGTTCTCTTGCCGACGGAGGTCGGCGGCCAACACCTAGACATGGTGTTCAGCGAGCCAGTGTCGGGCGTCGCACCTGAGTCCTTTGTCTATCATGACGCCAACGGCATCGGTGGCACAACCATCCAGCAAGCCGTTTACTACGAATCCAATCGAACGGCCGTTTTGACGCTCGATGCGCCCCTCAACGAGGATGACATTGGCACCGAGGAGGTTTCCATTACGACTGGGGCCATCACGGATGCTGCAGGCAACACCGTTGATCCGGCAGTCCGTGCGCTCGTCAAATCGGACCGCCCGTTCCTGGCCAGCGTCACAGGCAATGTGGGTTCCACAGCGCTGACCATTCGTTTCACAGAAGCGGTGGAGTCCGCTACAGGCTTAGCTCTGGACTTCGACGATTTGGAGATTAGTAACGGCGCCGGGTCCGTGCTCCAATTCCTTTCCCTGGATGCGACCAACCGCCCCGATGTCTTCAGTGCCGTGCTCTCGTCGCCCCTAGAAGTCGCCCACATCAATCAGAACGGCGCGCCTGCTACGGTGTCGGTGGTACAAGATTCCGTGCGCCGAGTCGGTGCCCCTGGGGTCTTTGTTCCGGTCATTGCCAAGAACGTTCGCGACATTGAGGCTCCCACGCTGCAAGCAGCCACGACCGTCGATCAAAACGGCAACGGCTTCATCGATGCGGTGCGCCTAGTTTTCTCGGAAAAATTGAGCTTCGTCAACCAACAAACGCACCTCGACACAGCCCACTGGCTCATCAAGACGGAGCGGCGCGAAGATGGTTCGGCTCCAGCCCAAGTCTTGGTGGACGGGGACTCGGGGCGACAGTTGCTACTTGTTCTTGGCGACGATGTCAGTCCCGGTGACGAACGGCCAACCATCTCCTATGTCGGGGAGGCATTGACGGACCTAGCGCTGCCCGCTAACCAAATGCGGACCTTCCAAGACGTGGCGGCGCGCGATGGTGTAATTCCGCTCGTATCTGTAAGTGTGGCGCCCGCTGCACCCAATCAAAACGGCTGGTACAACACCCGGCCTCAAATTCAACTCACGGCCACGGAGTCGACGGCGTCGATTACCTACGGCGAAGCCAACGGCGTTACGGACCTTGGCAGCGATTCCTACACCGGCCCCTTCACGCCGCTTCTGCAAGGGGAAGTCCTCATTACGTACGCTGCCACAGACCGCGCTGGCAACGAAGGGACTGCTGCAAGTTTTACCGTCAAAATTGACACGAATCGCCCCGGCCAACTGGTGCGACCACCCAATGTTCGCACCGACAGCCAAGGCATCATTCACTTAGCTTGGGAACCGGTACAAGATTTGGTGCCGGGTAGCGGCATCGCGCATTATGTCGTCAAGGTTGGCGACGCGGTCCTTGGCACCACGCAGGGGGCGGACGACCGTGCCTTCCAACACAAGCCGCAGGTCAATGGTACCTACAGCTACACGGTGGCGGCCATGGATGTGGCCGGCAACCGGGCGCCCGATTCGCCTGCCAGTAATCCTGTTCGCTACGTGGTGCTGGGTGGCAGCACGGGCGGCGGCACCACTGGAGGTGGCGGCGATTCCGGCGGCGGTGCCAATCCCGGCCTCGTGCTGACCGAGGCGCAAATCAAGGATGGCAACGTCAAGCTCACGAAGTCGCTCTCCATTGCCCGCCAGGGCGCCACCAATATCCTGGAGTGGGCAAGTCCGGCCGATTTGGGCCTACCTGCCGACCCGCTTGGCATCCAAATTTGGCGCAGCGACGGCGGCGTATTCCTTTGCGTTGCCACCCTCTCCAAGGGCACGGACGCCTACAACAATCTCGAGTACAAGGATGACTCGCCGACCAACAGCGCCGAGAGCCGCTACGTGTTGACGGTTTTCTATGGCCTGAGCACCGCACTTGGATTCAGTGTTGACGGCAGCACCAGCACGAGTGATTGTTCCGGGTCGGCTGCCCACCAGCCGAGCAACGTGCCTGGCTTCACGGCCTTGGTTCAGGAAACCGACGGTGGCGTACCCGTTGGCGAAGGTCGCGAGACGGAAACGCGCTACCCCTGGTGGATTTGGCCCCTCCTGATTCTGTTCATTCTGTCCATCATTGCGGTTGCCGCCTGGATGGCCCTTCGGTGGTACCGCTACGGGCGCGCCGAGTCGCTGGAAATGGAGGAGGACGAGGAGTTCAGCGGTTACACGTGGGACGAAGGTGACGTTGACGACGACGCCCTAGACGACGGCCTCGTGGCCACCTCCACGACCACGGAGACCACCACGACGACCGAGCATGGCGGCCCGGAGGCGGACGAGGATGGCAACAATGCGCAATGCCCGGCCTGTGAGAGTCGGTTCTTCATCGAGGGCGAGCGCCCGGTGAAAGCTACCTGCCCGAGTTGCGGACGCGCCGGCATTCTGCACTGACCGGCCTGCGCGCCACCTGCCCAAAATAGCCAAAAATCGCCCACCAACAGGAGGGCGTTCCAATAAAGCCTATATGTGGTGGGTCAGTCGTTCAGGATGGTCCAATCGCGGTTCCTTGTTGTTCCGCAATTGGGGGGCCCCATATCATGTACCGCAACCCTGGTCAGCGCCTGCGCACGCTTGCCGCCCTCGTGGCGGCCCTTTTGTTCATTCTGCCCGGCTTCGGCCAGGCCACGACGGGCGCCACGTCGCCGTCTGATCCTCTTGCCGCATGGCCCCCCGCGGCGTGGACGGACGGCGACGTGGCCGCCCTTACCCTGGAGGAAATGGCGTTCCTTCTTGCCGGTGTTCGACCAGGTACACCGGCCGCCTCGGAACTATTGGCCCAACTGGACGATCTGCACCAGAAGGACCCGGCCTACCTCACGACCGCCACGCTTGGCCTGCAAGGAATGCTCCAAGCACTCTGGCATCAGGAACAAGCGCTAGCTGGCCTCACGCCATCCCAACGTGCCGCCTGGCTTGCCGCACAAGGCGGCGAGGACATCGATGTTGCCCACTTGGTTCCGCTGCTGGACCAAGGCCACGTTCGAAGTGCCCTGGCGGCGCTCATGGAGACGCAGCAGGCCGTGGCCGCGCTTGACCTGCAAAGTCGCCTTGAAGTTGACCAGCAGATGGCGACCTTGGAAGGCCGCCTCTCGCAGGCCCAGGCACATGGCGCCCCCGCCACCGTGCGGGCATTGCCACCGGCCGACTTGGACGCGTTGGCGAGCACAATTCTCGCCCAAGCATCAACCGACTTGGTCCCTGACTTGGCCGCAGCGCGCCAAGAGCTGAAGACCGAATTGTCGAACGGTCCGGCCGAAGGCTTGGCCGCACTGCAGCATATCCTCGCGGCGCTTCCCAGTGAATCCGGCGCCCTAGCCGCCGTCGATGCCGATGGCGCCGACGC
>JBFJXH010000022.1:0-19472 GCA_041623215.1 Thermoplasmatota archaeon | reverse complement strand
TTTCAGGGGCGGCTTCGTGGCCTTCGGCGGATACGCGTAGGGAGTAGGCGCCGGGGTCGAGGTCGTTGACTTCGAATTCGCCGTTGTTGTTGGCGGTGATGGTTACGCCGGCGGGTTGGATGAGGACGAGGGCGCCGGGGATGGGGCGGAAGCGGTCGTCGATGACGAGGCCAAGGATGCCGCCCTTGCCGATTTCAAGCTCCTTCTCCTCGCCGGCTTCCGTCTCGACAACGGTGGTTGCGGGAGCGTCGTCGGCGCAGCCAGCCAAGGCAGTTGCGGCAAGAATCAACGTGACAAGCGGGATTCTCATGGGCGCACCTAGCAGAGGACGCAGTAGCTGTTCACGTCAACTTCCGGCTCGTCGATGAAGGCGCTCAGGATGAATTGGGCCTTAATGCCGAACTGGGCGCCAACGCCGCGCCAGTTGCAGCCAGTGCCGCCTTGGACTTCGGGGTCCACGCAAGCCGCGCTGCCGGCGCCTTCGATCTCGCCCTTGTAGTCGCCCTGCATGAACATGATGACCTCAGCGGGGTTCTCCTCGGTGTTGTTCCAGGCAACGTTGTTGTTCTGTTCGTTGAACTCGGTGTTGACGACGCCGCGCTCGAGGACCATCTTGTGGTAGTCGGTGTCTAGGGCCGTACCAACCACGTAGCGGTTTCCGCCCGCGCTGGACCCATCGTCCTCTCGGAACTGGACCGCGTAGTTACCGACGGCATTCGACTTCATCTCGATGACGAGGAAGGTGATGTTTTCGCCAGCCTCCGAGAAGTCAGGGTTGAAGCCAGCGCGGTAGGTATCGCCCGACAAGTCAAGCACACAGTTGGCGACAACGCCGTTGACGACGAAGTCTGCTGCACACGGGATGAACACGCTGAACTCTTGCGTGGCAATTTGCCCGCCTTCGCTGAGCGTTCGGCGAGCCAGCAGGCTCTTCTCCGTGAATTTTCCTTCTTCCACGTTGACGGTTTCAGGGGCGGCTTCGTGGCCTTCGGCGGATACCCGTAGGGAGTAGGCGCCGGGGTCGAGGTCGTTGACTTCGAATTCGCCGTTGTTGTTGGCGGTGACGGTTACGCCGGCGGGTTGGATGAGCACCAGGGCGCCGGGGATGGGGCGGAAGCGGTCGTCGATGACGAGGCCGAGGATTCCGCCCTTGCCAACGGCGATTTCCTTCTCTTCACCGTCATCGGTCTCGACGACGGTGGTCGGGGGCGCATCGTCTGCGCACCCCGCCAAGGACACCGCCATCAGGATGACGACAGCTGCCAGGACTTTCATGCGCGGCGCCTCCGGATGACCGCGGCCAGCGCGGCCAGCATGGGTGCAATCAGAAGGAGACCGGCACCGGGGCTGTCCTGGTTGCCGTCGTCGGTCTTGACCTCCTCAATTTCCTCGCCTTGGTCGTCCAAGGTGATGGTTTTCTTGCCTTCAATGATGAAGGTGGCTTGACCCTTTGCCGTAGAGGTGCCCGCCTGATTGGGGACCTCCATGCGGATGGTGTATTCGCCGTTGGCAGCCTCTTCGGACCGGAACGGCCAGAGGTAGGTAATCTCGGCGTCCAAGTGGTGCAAACCATGCACATGCTGGTTCTGTGCAACCACTTGCTGTAGCGTTTGGGGCGCGCTGGGCCCGCTGACGGTGAGCGAGATATTCTTGGCGTCAACATCGTAGGTGCCCCACGGCGAGTTAACGCCCGTGTGGATGAGCAGTTGCCCGGCCGCCACTTGCGGGTGAATGAAGGAGATGTACACCGGGTTGTTGATGTTCATTTCCAGGCGCGGCAGGTGGTCGGCGTCGAAGCCAAGGCGCATGTAGCCCTCGGCGTACTCGTCGTCCTCAGCCAATCCGCCGGGGTTCTGGAACCAGTCAATGCGTAGGTTGAACGCCTCGCTGGCGCGAATGATGTTCTGCCCCACTTGGAGGGGGATGGCGAATTCCACAAACCCACTTTCGTCGGGGACGTACACGGGGTGTCCGTCGGGGCCCGTTTGGCCGGCAAAGGCATCGTTGGCCGCAACGGTTTGCCCATCAACAATGTGGGCGGTCATTTCGCCGGACATGATGATGGCGCCGGAGTCAAGATCGGCGCCAATGTCGTCGCCCTCGCGCATGGTGGCGCGCACCGTGAAGGAAGGCAATGCGTTGGGGGCGCCTTCCCAGGCGGAGCCGTCAACGCAGGGTGCGGGCGGCTCGCAGATGGGGCCGCCAAGGCTGCTGGTACTGAAGAAGTCCCGGACATCGATGTAGAAGTACAGCGTCGGCTGGACGGACGCGTCAATGCTTACATCACTGGCGATGCCCCGCTCCGGGTGGAAGCGAGGTCGCCCATTCTCAATGAAGTCGTATTCGACGGGGCCTGCCGTTGAGTACCCGTAAATGGTGTTGAAGTCGTACCCCTGGGACGCAATGGTGGGGAAACTGGTGCCGCCCACCTCGAAGAATTCCACGTCCGGCATCTGGGTGTTGATGGGGAACTTGTTGAAGGTGTCAAAAATGTGGAAGTACAGGGTGGTCGGCGTACTGACGTTCGGATTCTGAATTTGGGCCTGACCGCCTGGAGCAGATACCAAGAACAGGGAGGCCACCAGGAGGAACACGGCTGCCTTCGCTACGCGCATAGCGGGCCATGTGTCGAGCGTGTCCTTTAGCGTTTTTGGCCGTCTGGCTCCAGTAACATGCCCATAGGCCCCCATGTCCTATATGAGTCGTGGCCTCACCATGGCGAAAAACAGGGCCTGTTATCCCACCCACACGGGGGCCGCTGCGGCCTGTTCTCCTGGGCTGGGCGTGTCATCGCCGGCGGATTCCTCCGCTACCGGCTCCCAGTCCAGGTTCCGAGCGACAATTTCCGCTAGGTCCAGTGCAACCATGCTGCCGCCGCCCTCTTCGTCATTACCAGTCAAGCTGAGGCCGTCCTTCATCATGGTCAAACAGAAGGGGCACGCCGTGGCCACGGTGTCGGCGCCCGTTTCGGCGGCCTGCTTGGCCCGAATGACGTTGATGCGGTCGCCTTCCTCCGGCACCTCGTACCACATGTTGGCGCCGCCGGCGCCACAGCACAGGCCTTGTTCCTTGGATTGGGCCATTTCCAGCACCGGCAAGCCGCCGCCCGTCTTCTCGAGGACGCGCCGGGGGGCGTCAAAGATGCCGTTATGGCGCCCCAAGTAGCAAGAATCGTGGTAGGTGACCTTCATCTCGGCGCCATCCTTCAGGGGTAGTTTTCCGTCGTCAATCAACCGTTCAATGTACTGCGTATGGTGAATGACCTCGAAGTCGCCGCCGAATTGCGGGTACTCGTTGGCGAAGGTGTTGAAGCAATGGGGGCACTGCGTGATGATGGTCTTGACGCCGTACTGGGTGAGTGTGGCGAGGTTTTCCATCACCGATTGCTGGAAGCGCCCCTCCTCCCCGAGCCGACGGGCGGGGTCGCCGTTGCAGCGCTCCTCTGTCCCCAAAATGGCAAAGTCCACTTCGGCGGCGTTGAGGATGGTCGCGACGGAGCGGGTGACTTCGTTGTTACGAGGGTCGTAGCTGCCGCTGCAACCCACCCACCACAACGTGTCCACGCCTTCGCCCCGTGCCGCCTTGTCCGAGGCCAGGGGGACTTTGACGCCGCTTGGCAAACCGGCGGTCCAGTCTGCGCGGTCGCTGGCAGCAAAGCCGTACGGGTTGCCGGTGTTGGTGAGATTGACGAGGAGATTGCTTTGGTGCTCGTCGAGCTTGCTATCCATGACCAGCGCGCGCCGCATGTCCACGATGAGATCCACGTGGTTGATGTCGACCGGGCATTCTGTCATGCAGGCACGACAGGTGGTGCAGGACCACAGCGTGGTTTCCTCGATTGCTTGCGACACCCCGTTGGCCTCTGTGAGCTTGCGCGGCTGGTGGTCCTTGTTGCCGCGGCCCTCCTTGTAATCACGCCACATCTCATCCCGAAGATCTTGAATGAGTTGGCGGGGGGACAGGGGACGGCCAGCCTTGTCCGCTGGACACATGGATTCGCAGCGACCGCAGTTGGTGCAGGCGTCCAAGGCCAAGCGGTCTTTCCAGGTAAAGTCGCGAATCGTCGATACGCCCACAGTCGTCGGCAAATCGGTGTCGCCCTCAGCCATCATCTTGGGCAGGTCAAACGGCGCGTTCAGCTCGGGCAATGCCTGCCGCTTGGGGTCGGTGAACAAAATGTTGAGGCTGCTCGTGACGATGTGGCGCATCTTGGTCCAAGGCAGAATGGCGTAGGTGCTGGTCCATAGGGCAAAATGCGTCCACCACAGCGTCTGGTAGATTGGCTGAATGTCCGCTGTGGTCAGGCTGCGAAAGGCAAGGCGCCGGATGGCTTCGCCCACGAAGCTCCAACTGGCGTAGTTGATGCCGTGCTCCAGGACTTGGTGCTGCAAGCGAAGCGCCTCCATGACAAAGCCGGTTAGTCCAATGGCGAGAAGAAACAGAAGCGCGGCAAGGTCGCCAGGGCGATTGGGCAAGTGCTTCGGGTTGACCACGTAGCGTCGGTGCATGGCGTAGGCCAGACCCAGGACGAAGACCAAACCGAAGAAGTCAGCAAATGCCTCCAGGAACAAGTATTGGTAGCCAAACAGCAGCTTCTTGCCTAGGATGAGCTCGAAGAAGTCCGCGTCAATCGCCACGATGGTGGTGGTGATGAAGAGTGCCAGGAAGCCGAAGAAAATGTAGGCGTGCATTTCCCCGGGCTTTCGTTGCTGGCGGAACTTGCGGTGCGTCATGATGGCCACGACGAATCGCTTGGCGCCCTCCTTGAGGTCCCCTGTTTTCCACGCTTGGCCAAGCCGCCACACGCTTACCATTTGGTAGATGCCGTAGGCAAACACCAGGAAGCCAAGTGCCGTCAGGGCGTACATCCACGTCGCTGTATCGGCCGGCATGAGGTCCAGGTTGACACGGCACGGGGCGTCCGGCGTGGGAAGGCACTGGGATTGGGCCATCGGCGCTACGAGCGTGTCGGGGCGCTAAAAGGGAGCGGCTGGAACGCGCCGTCGAAGCGACCCGTTACCGCCGTCGCCTAGCACTTGCCGCCTGCAGCGCACAGGTCGGCGCGGTCCTCGGCGTCAAAGTTGGTGGGGATGCTGCCCCCATTTTGGACGAGCGTGACAATGTTAGTTGTCTCCACTGCCCAATACATCACCGAGCCGCGGTTGTCGCTGTGGCCCGGGTGCCCCGAATCTTCGTGGTCGCGCTGCATGGGAAGGCCGTTGTTGACGAGGCCGAGAATGTGCCCCAGCTCATGCACCAGTACAGCACGGTGGACGGTACCTGAACTGACCAAAATGTTGGCCGCGTCATCGATGCGGTCACTAAACAGCGCGATGGTGTCGCCGCCGAAGGCCACGCCCAGAACATCGCCATCCTCAGCGTACCGGCCGTCTAGGTACAGGACGTAGGTGGTGGCCGTGCCGTCGCGGCCATGCGGTTGGTCGCGATGTTCTTCGGCAAGTGTCTGAATGTCCGCAATGGTGTAGGGGCCGCCCTTGCCGGGCAGTGTGTCGCCGGTGGCGAAACTGATGCCCTGCGGTTTGGTCACGACCGATTGCATGCGTTGGCGCGCCAAGTCGATGGCTCCCTGGGGGGGCTCGGCGCCCGCCACGGCGTCCACTTCAATCACCCAACGACCATAGTCTGCGTCGCTCACGTAATCGAACGGGTCGGGGGTGTCGAGTGCGCCTTCGATGTTGCCAAGCAGGTCGGAGCAGCCAGCTAGGACGAGTGAAAGGGTTGTCAGGCCAAGCAGGACGGGCAGCCGGGTCACGGCCCTGATTGGGCGTTGGCGGGCCTTAAGGGCTGTGACCGGTCAGTCGCACGGTTCGTGGCCGCCAGCCCCGTTGCCTTGGCACGGCGGCGGAGGGACGGATTGAGCGGGCTCAGGCGCTTCCAGTAGGTCCGTTGGGCCCCAATTCGTCCGCGGGGTAATGGAGGCCCAGCACCCCCTCGGTGCCGGAGGTCCACAAAATGCCCTGATGCAGGACCACGTCCCAGGTGTCTTGGCCATCTTCGAGGTAGTAGGCAAGCGTCCCGGGTTTGGCCTGGAGCGCCGGGCTTGCAATGTCGAGCACCCACACGCCAAGCGCGTAATGAGCCAGATAGACGCGCCCGTTGACAAGTTGCAAGTTGTGTGTGCTGGTGACGGTCTCACCGGGCACGTTGTCGCGGCCGGAGGGGGCGTGGTCTGGGTTCTCCCACCATCCAAGCAGCGTTGGCTTGGTGAGGTCGGTGGCGTCCCAGACGTACACGATGCTGCGGTCGGTGCCTTGGGCGTAATGCGTACCGCCGACCACCGCGAAGCCAACTTCTGTGCTCCCAACCACGATGCGGCGGTCGTCAATCCATGCCGCAGCCACGGTGTGGAGGTTGCCTTCGTGGCCGCTGGGAAAGTCCATCCAGGCGCCAAGCTCGACCGGATTGGCGGGGTCGTTGATGTCCACGATGCGAAGACCTGCATCCCAGTTGGCAACGAACAGGAGGGCGCCGTTTTCAGGGTCGCTTAGGGGAAACATGTCGTGGGCCCAGCCTTGGTACAAAACGTCGAAGACTTCGGGGTCACGGTTCCAATCGGTGAGCAGGGGCGTGTAGCGGGACAGGGGCGTCAAGGCGCCGGTTGTTTCGTCAAGCTGGTTGATGCTGATGTCTGCATTGGCGCCAAACACGAGGGTGCCAAGCTCGTCGGTGGTCAACGTGGCCACCATGTGGGGGCCACGGCGCGGGCCGACGCCAAGGAATGAGGCGAGTGCCGGGGCCTCCGGGTCACTGGTGTCAAAGACGTAGAAGCCGCCGGTCATGGGTCCGGTTCCATCCAGGGGCGTCCCACCGCCCTCGGCGTCGTCGCCGATGATCATCCATGCCCCGTCATCGGTCCATTTGACATCAAGAACGCTGCCGCCGAAGTCTTGCACCGTTGCCACGCGTTCGGGGGCTACAACATTGCTGATGTCGAGGATGTCCACCTGGCTGCCGCGGTCAACGGCGAGGTAGTGGCTCCAGGCATCCGCTTCTTGGCCGCCCCCGTTTCGCCATTCGCCGACGCGGTCGAGGTTGGCGGATTGATTTCCGGCTGCCCACGCAGCAAGCGGGTCTTCCAACACGCGCGCGTCGTCGCCCGGATTCGGGGGCGGCGGACTGGGCGTTGCCGGTTGCTCATCAAGGCATCCGGCCACCGACACGCAAAGTAGCGTCAATGCCAGCAGGCAAGTGAGTGGGGCGCGCGCAACGGCCATGGGCATACCGGCGGCTTCTCCCGTGCCCTTAGACGTTGTGGACGTGGATTTCGCGCTGCGGGAAGGGAATGGAGCAACCGGCGCCTTCCACTGCCCCCTTGATGACGGCGTGCAGGTCAGCTCGCGTGGCAAAGAAATCCTCCGTGCGCACCCAGGGCCGTACCTGCAAGTCGACGCTGGAGGCGCCGAGCGCCGTGATGCGCACTGAAGGCTCTGGGTCGGCGACTACGCGGGGCTCTGCGGCCACGGCCGTCAGAATCGCCTTGACGGCCGTGTCAATGTCGTCGTCGTAAGCAATTCCCACCGTGACATCGGCGCGGCGAAGCGGCTCGCGAGTATGATTGATGATGGTGTCACCGAGCACCTTGCTGTTGGGGATGGTGGCAATGCGGGCGTCGCCCGGCTTGATGGTTGTCAGGGCCAAACCTACGGCTCGAACTTCGCCGTCGACGCCAGCAATGGTGACCGTGTCGCCAACCACAAACGGTCGGTACAAGAGGAGGGTAATGCCGGCGGCCAAGTTGCCAAGCGTATCCTTGACAGCGAAACCCACGATGAAGCCGCCCACCGCAACGCCACCTGCCAACGCCGTGGCATCCACCCCAGCTACACCTAACGCGATGATGGCGACGATAATCCAACTGAGGCCCTTGAAGGTCCGGACGATGAAGGTGGCTAGCGTCGGCTCCAAGCCGGGCGCCCGGCGAATCGCTCGGACAATCAGGGGCCGGACAAAGCGGATGGCGAGCCATCCCAGGGCGACCACGGCCACGACACGCGTGGCCGTCTGCATCCATTCGGGGGCAGCGGCGTAGCGAGAAACGAGCGGGTCATGAAAGGCCATGGCGCGGCAGGGCGCTGCTGCCTTGAAGCCGTTCGGGCGGATGCCGGCGCTGGCGCTGCCCTTACCTAAGCGGTGGGCCGACGCTCGAAGTCAGTCAAGGTTGTCGCTGGGACGTCCGTTGTCGCCACCTCCATGACGTCGGCGCGCTCGGGACCATGGTGGCACCATGCCACAAATGCGTCCACTTCGCTGTGTGGGCCTTGCGCCCACGCTTCGACGCTCCCGTCGTCGCGATTACGGATCCAGCCGGCAAGGCCTAATCGCTGCGCTTCACGAACGGCGCTGTCTCGATACCATACGCCCTGGACGTGGCCGGTGATTCGTAGCCGCACGGCCTTCATGCTAGACGAACGGCGTCACTTGCAGCGTGCTGCTGCTGTGGTACACATAGCGCTCGTGGACCATGCTTTCCCAGGTGCTTCCGTCGGGCTCGAGGATGTCCAAGATGACCGGGTTGTCGGGGTCTTCGTAACTGACCAGCATGGTGCCGCCTTGATACCATCCCATGACGAACTTGTTTTCGTTGGGAATTGCGTCACCAAAGTGGCTGCCGCAGTTGATGGTCGGGTCGGGGTTGCCTTCCTCGTCGAGCGTTCCAGCGGGGTTCTGAACGACGGAGCGAAGCACCGGGGAGGTTTCATCGGAAATGTCCCAAACCCAAGCGGCACCCGTGGGGACCTGCGGGTCGAAGGCCCCGGGCAGCGGGGATTCGGCGCGGTGGCAGTTGGGAGCGATGAATTCGTCGTTGACAATCAGCAATTCGCCGCTTTCGTTGGCGAAGGCTTGGTGGTGGTAGGCGATGCGTGGGTCATCCATAACGCCGAGCCACACAGGGTTGGTGGGGTCCTCGGAAATGTCCCAGATGAACGACTCGCCGCCGCCTGCCGTGTAGTAGCCGCCGCCGCCAGCACAGTACGCGCGGCCCAGGTCCACGCGGACACTGATGTCATGGCAGCCGTCGGACTGGATGGGGCGGCCTTGCATGGTCAGCGGGATGGGGAAGGTGTGCACCGTGGGGTTGGCGGGTTCCGTGAGGTCCAGCACATCGATGCGGCGCTCTTGGCCGGATGCTCCAGATGAATACACAAACGGTGTCCCTTCTACGACGGCCAAGTTGTGCACGCCAGCGCTGGGCAACACCATGGTGGTAACGAGCGTCGGGTTGGCGGCGTCGGTGACGTCCACGATGTGCATGCCGAGGCCGCTTCCTGCCAGCAGCGCGTAGGTCCGGCCCTGCCATTCCATGATGTCGACGTCGCGCGCCCCCACGTCCTCCAACGAGCCAACCAGAACCGGTTCCAGCCGGTCGGTTGCATCGTACACGTGCAGGTCGCCGCCGTTGGTGACGTAGAGCGTGTCGCCCGTAATCCAGATGCCCTGGCCGCCGCCGTTGGGGATGTCAACGGAGCTAATGGCGCCGAAAGCGGTCACAGGCTCCCACGCGACTGGCATGGCCTCCCGGTCGCTCGTGGCATCGTCCTCGGTTTCTGGTTCGGGCGTTTCTGACAGGCATCCTGCCAGGCTTATGCCGGCAAGTAGCAAGACAACCATGGCCTTGTGCATGCGGCTGCCTCATTCGTACGCCCTCATGGCCGTTGCGGCGGTCGGACGCCGAGTGGCCGGGCAAATCGCGCCAATCACCACGTGGTTGCCTAGAAGCGGTTTTCACGGGCAAGCTGTGTGGCTCGCTTGTGACGCTCCCCGGCGTGGTGGCATACTTGGATGGCGGCACAGCCATCCTCCTGTGGCAGGCTGCGGCCGCCGGCTTCCTAGGATTCCTGTACGCCGTGCGAAGCCGCATCCGAGCGCTGTGGGATCGGTTGCGGGGCCGAAAGCCGTCAAAACCTGACACCTCCGCGGCCGATGCTGCCAAGGAGCCCAACCATGGCCGCTGAGCGTCGGGTGGAGCCGGGATCGTTTCGCGACCCGTGCGGACGGGTTTTCTTTGTGGACGGAGACTTGTTCCGGGCGGTTTTTGAGCCCGGTCGGGCGGACCTGGAGGCGCTGCATACTACGGGCCTCTACGATGCCCTGGCGAGCCGTGAATTGCTTGTGCGCCACGAGGATGCTGATTCCGTTTTGTGGCCAGAGGCGGCGCGTGTCATCAAACCGGAGCGCATTCCCTTCGTGTCCTACCCAGAGGAATGGACGGCGGGACAACTGTACGACGCTGCCGTCCTGACCCTGGACGTGATGGATGCCGCACTCGACCATGGGATGCGCCTGAAGGACGCCAGTGCCTTCAATGTCCAATTCATAGGAGGGCGCCCCGTATTCATTGACACCCTCAGTTTCGTGCGTGATGAGGGTGGACCCTGGGTCGCCTACGGGCAATTCTTGCGACATTTCCTTGCGCCGTTGGCGCTTGTAGCGCATACTGATGCGCGCTTGCAAGGGCTCTGGCGTGCGCATCTTGATGGGGTGCCAGTCGACCTCGCGGCGCGCCTGCTGCCACGGCGAACGCGCTTCAAGCCGGGGCTGTTGACGCACCTTCATATGCCGGCTGCCGCCGAGGCTCGCCATGCGCGCAAGGATCACGCGACGGCCCAACAGGCGGACCGGGAGGCGAGGGCGGTGTCCATGTCGGGCACAGCGCTTCGTGGCTTGCTGGGGTCGCTGCGGCGCACCGTTGAATCGTTGCAGCCGGCCCAGGCAACGTCGCATTGGTCGGGCTACGGCGAAGCGCAACCAACGTACACCGACGATGCCCAGAGCGACAAGCAACTGCTGCTAAACGCCTGGCTCAAGGAAGCCATTGCAAGCGCGCCTGGGCCGGCCGTCGTCTGGGACCTCGGCGCTAACACGGGCACTTACAGCCGATTGGCCAAGGAATGCGGGGCAGCCACCGTTGTGGCGCTTGAGGGTGATGCGGCGGCGGCGGCCGAACACTACCAGCGCATCCGCGGTCATGCCGGTAGTCCCTTGCCGTTGTGCATGGACCTTCTCGACCCGACTCCTGCACGTGGCTTTGCTCACCAAGAGCGGGCCAGCCTCGCGGAGCGCGGACCGGCGGATGTGGTCCTCGTGCTAGCGCTTGTCCACCACTTGTCCATCACCGGCCACGTCCCGCTGCACGACTTGGTGCAGTGGCTAGCCAGCCTGGTGCGCCGCGACGGGCACTTGCTCGTTGAGTGGGTGGGCCCGGATGACCCGCAAGCGGCCGCCATGTTGGCCAACCGCAGTGGTCCGCCGATGCCCTACGACACGCCGAGCTTCGAAGCGGCTCTGGCGGCCGTGGGCGATGTGCAGCGAACGCACACGGTGGCCAGCAGTACACGGGTTCTCTTCGATGTGCGCGTGCGTTAACCCGTCCGCCGAACCAAGATGACATGCCCCTCGTGCACGGTGATGGCTGCGGATTCCTCCGTCACCTGGTTGCTTACGCCGCGCGCTTCGGTTTGCTGCAACCATTCGCGCGCCAAGGTCCAAGCGCACCCCGTGAGGGTCACGCGAGCCGGACCGCCCACGGCTAGGACATCGACGCCACCGCCCACTTCCCCAACGGGTGCAGTATCGCCTGGGCCTAGCATTTGGATGACTTCCCGGCCGCCGTACATGCAGGCCGCGACGTCCGCTTCGCGTGCCCGTCGAAGCAACTTCAGATTGGCCAAGAACATGGCTGTTCGACCACCGTGGCCGCCCACAATCGATAGCCTGGTTGGCCCTAGGCCAAGCGCATGGGCGAGGGCAAGCTCGCCGTCGGTGTCGTCTTTGGCGCGTGGAAACTGAATCACTTGCACGGTGGGGGGGATATCGGAGGAATCGACACTATCCAGGTCCCCCACAACGGCATCCACCTTGAGCTGTAAGGAAAGGGCGTGGTGCAGCCCGCCGTCGGCACAGATGACGATGCGAGGGGGACCTGCGGCGGCAAGATCCTCGGGTCGAGGCGGCTCGCCGTTGAGCACCAGCAGTACGTGGTTGTCGCCGCTCGATGAGCTCACAGGCTCGGCACCTTGGCCATGATGGGCGTCGGGCAGGTTTGGCCGGGGGGCATGTACGTCACGCCAAGGTCGGTGCGGTCGTCTGCGCCGACGGAGTGAACGGACCATTTGCCCGAGCCCGCTCCGCCTGATTGCAAGCCGCCCACACTCAGGTGGCCAACGCCGTCCGCGTCCAGGTATTCTACGTGGATGCAGCCGTCACTCCAAAATTGTCCTTGGAAGGTTTGCGGATTGCCGTAGTAGAAATGAGGTACGTCGGTAAATTGCACAATCAAACCCCGGCGACCGTTGAGGTCTTCGACCTGCAGGGTCGCGATGGTGCCGCCCTCCGAAGGGTCGAGATCGTTCCACAAGAGGGCAACAAAGTTGGGGCCGTAGGGGCCGTGGCCAGGCATAGCCCCGTACCCGGGGCAATTGTAGTACGCGTTGTTCCCGTACGGATCGAAGTAGTACGGGGCGAACATCACGGCGCCGTTGCTGCAAATGTGTGCCCGGCTGTGCTTGTCGTCATAGAAGGGGAACGCGAACCCGAAGGAACGCCCGTATTGATGCCGTTGGTCGTCGCCCAGCGTCAAGGGACTCGCACCCAGGGGCATGATATCCACGAAGGCTGCGGGCCGTACCTGACAACGGTAGGTGGTGTCGTTGCCGGGGGTTTCGCAGGTGGCGCGGCGTTGGTCAAGAAGTGGCCACTCCTCGGCGGCCGGGCAGGCCACCGTATTAGATGCCCAAGCGGTTGCTCGGCTCGCGTTAACCATGCCGAAGCCAGTTTCCATGTCAAACCCTGGCTCTTGCATGTCGTCGGCGGAAGCACGAAGCAGGCACCGCAATTCGTTGGCTCCTAGGTGGGGGTGCTGGTCCGCCAAAAGCGCGGCCACGCCTGATACATGAGGAGCTGCCATGCTGGTACCCGACGCTGAATAGTACTGGCCAAGGTACCAATATTGGCTAATCAGCGTAGATATGATGCCGCGGCCTGGCGCGGTTACTTCCAGTTGGCGCCCGCAGTTACTGAACGATGAGCGCGTGAGTCCCGGCGCGTCGGCCGCTCCAACAGCCATGACCTGGGGGGCTGCGGCGGGGAACGCAATGGGTTGGCAGCCGTCGTTGGCGGCCGCGGCAACCAAGAGGACCCCTGCTTCGGAGGCATTCTGCATCGCTTCACGGCGCGCTTGGCCGGCATAGTACCCCGGTGGCCCGCCGAGGCTCATGCTGGCGATGTCCAACTCGTGGTCGGCGGCCCATTGGATGGCCGACGTCACCGAACTGCCGTAGCCCCACCCTTGGTCTGAGAGTGCCTTGAGCGCTACGAGGCAAGCATTTGCCATGCCGGCGACGCCGATGCCATTGTCAATCTCGGCCGCGACGGTTCCGGCCACGTGGGTGCCATGGAAGTGGCCATCATGGGGGTCGGCGTCATCGTTATGGAAATCGTACCCGGCTTCGCACAGATTGTTCTCCAGATCCGGGTGGCCCGCTTCAATTCCGGTGTCAATAATGCCAACCCGGACTGCATGAGAGCCTGTTCCCGACTCCCATGCATCCGGCATATGCATGGCTTGCAGGCCCCATTGACTGGTGTACAGTGGGTCATTGGGCACGAAGGTTGCCTTGACGATGGTATCTGGCTCGACATAGCGCACCCCCGGCACCGACCGGAGGGCCTCAGCGGCTTCACGCCACGTGCCCGCGTCCACCTTGACCACGGCGAAGTGCGCCGAATCGTCAACGCGAAGGAGCTGGGTGGGGAGGTCGTCCGGCAGGGCCTGTAGAATGTCGCCGGCTTGATGGGCATCCGTCAAGCCAACAATGAGTCGGTCTTGGCTAATCCAGCTAGACTTGCCGGACCATTCGAGGGAACCAGCATCAAGTGCTGGCTCGCTGGGTTCGTTGCTTCCGTTGACTGTCGCGCTTGCAAGGCCCAGCACGCCGACGATGAAAATCGGCATGAGCCTTCGCTGCCACCTACGCATACCCCATCAAGGGCATTGGGGGATAAACGGCATGGGGTCTACGGCAGTAAGCCGGCGTCGAGCTGCTCCCAGGTTGCAAGCGTCACGGGAACACCCATGGCGGCCGCGTACGCTAGTGCATGGTCCAAGCTCGTAACGCCATTGCTGGCAGGAATCGGCGCAATGGCGACCGTGACGAGGATGCCAAGCGCTTCTCCGCCGCCCGTCAGAACGCCGCTGCCGGAGTCGCCGGGCAAGCCGGGCGTGGCGGTCGTTACGCTGTGGGTCCAACCGTCGCCTCGTTTCTCGACGACGAAGCCTTCCCGTTCGTCGAGTTCTGAGGGGCCGGGGCGAAGGCCCGTGTTGCCGTACGTCAACACGCGGTCGCCAAGAGCCGTGTTGCTGCTGGTAGCCATGGCGGTTGGTCCGCCATAGTGCAGCATGGCGGGGTGTGCCTTGCTCCAGTCATCCGGGTGGAGCCAAACCAGCGCGAAATCATTGAAGGCACACGCGGCTGCACTGCTCTCGTTGATGGCTTGCATGGAGAGCCAACTGGAATACAACAGGAGCCCCGGCTGGCTTGCCCCCTGGATTTGCGCCTCGGTGCCGATGGGCGCGGATTCTGCTGTGCAGCCGTTGGTTTGGGTGGCGTCGCCGTCGGTGCCGAAGCAATGGGCCGCCAGCCCGATGAGCACATGGCCTGCGGGCGTTGTGAAAATGAAGTTGCTAGTGCACTGGCCGTAGGCAGTGGTAATTTGCACGCCGGGTCGAATCGAGGCGTCGGCGGGCTCGCCCCAGTTACGGGAACCCTCTCCTTGCGGGTCCTGGTCGGATGGGTCACTTTGTCCGCCGCCAGGAGGGTCCTCTGGTTGCGGTTCCGCCCCGCCGGAGCCGGGGGCGCCGCTGCCGCCTTCGCCAGTGGGCGGGTCGTCAAAGGCGTCTTCGGGCCCAACGTCGTCGCCCCCGCCCTCTCCATCGCTGCCGAAGCCCAGGCACCCAGGTAGCGCGAACGCCGCAATCAGCAGAATGGCAATGGCCAACGGTCGGCCCACACTCCTGCTTCGGGTTTGGCGGCACTTAGGTATTCTGGTGGGCTTCGGGAACATTTGCCCTGGGGCAGGGGGCCGCGGGTGGCCTACCAGGCCGGTGAATCTTGGGCCAACCGCAGAAGTTTGCAGGTGCCAGGGCTGCGGGGTCAGACAGGGATTCCCGGTCCTTGCAACAGGGGCCAAGTCACCAATTCGACGACGACGCCATCGGCGGCGGCCAGGCGCAGTCCAGCGTCAATGCCCACCGCCTCGTTATGGGTTGGCATTTCGCGTTGGTCCAAGGCGCCGAGGGGGTCGATGGTTTTGGTACTCAAGGCGCCGATGGCCAGACCCGCTGCGGTCATGACACCGCTGCCAGAGTCGCCCGGGATGCCTGGATGGTCAAACACCATGCCAAAGCGCGCTTCATCGTGACGGGTGAGCCAACCTTCACGGGGGTTGTCTGGGTTATTGTGGCCGCGTCCACCGCTGTGGCCATAGCTAATCAGTTTCGAGCCCGGCAACACGTCGGCCGTCACGGCTAGTCCGGTCGGGCCGCCGTAGTGCATGACGGCCGGATGTACGCCACCGCGCACTTGGGGCGAATTGTCGAGCTTAATGAGGGCGAAATCGGTTTGCAGGTCGGCGCCATGCTGCCAGGCAGACCATCCGACTTCCCCAATGCGCGTGCCGGTCGCACCGCCGCGTGGCGATGTCACGGGACTGCCGGGGGGCAAGGCCCCATTCTCGTCCGTGAGGCAATGGGCAGAGACGCCAAGGTAGAGTGTTCGGTTGTCGGGTGACCGAAACAGGAAATTGGCGGTGCACTGGGATCCCAGAGCGGAGTACACCTGGATGCCCGGGCGAATATCTGCCTCCGCCAGGTCAGCCCATCCATCGCCAGTAAATTGACTGGAACGGGGGCGTGGCTGCTCCGGCGCGTTGTCAACACCTGCGTCATCGCCTTCGCCAAAGCCGACGCAACCCGACAGGGACGCAGCCAGCAAGAGTGCGGCCAATACGGCAAACCGCTGCATGGGCCGACCGCGCGTTCTTGCCACTTAAAGTCCGTGGCAACAGTGGCGAAGTTGCGCCGGGGGTCACGGCCACTCCGCCACGCCTTTGAGGCGGTTCTGACTCGCCGGCGACGTGAAGCTACTGCTGGTCCACTCCGACTTCATCTCCTACGAGGCCAAGAAGAAGGCCATCAAGACGGCGCCCGACCTGACGGATGACGAGAAGTCGGGCCGCCTGGAGGAATGCCTGTGCGCCTTCATCACAGTGGAATCCGCAGACGAGTCTGACCTGGCGTCGTCGGTTCGCAAAGCCGCCGCCGAGATTCGCGATGTTGCTGGCCAAGTCAACACCGACCGCGTCATGTTGTATCCGTACGCACACCTTTCGGAGGACCTCGCAAAACCATCCGTGGGCGCCAAAGCGTTGCCACTCCTGGAAGCGGAATTGGAGGGAGACTTCACGGTCAAGCGGTCGCCCTTTGGCTGGTACAAGGCCTTCACCATTAGTTGCAAGGGACATCCACTATCCGAACTGAGTCGCCATGTGTTGCCTGGCGACGAGGATGGTGTCGAGGATGATGATGGGCAGGCCGGCGAATCCAAGGCCTTGGCGGCTGAAGCCTCCCTCAAGTCCGCGTGGTACGTGCTGGACACCGATGGCTCGCTGACGCCAGCGGATGAGTTTGACTTCAAGGGCAATGCCGGCCTGCGTGATTTCTATCAATATGAAGCCAAAGGCAGTCGCGCCGCCAACAAGGAGCCAGCTCATATTCAACTGATGAAGAACCTGGAATTGGTGGACTATGAGCCTGGCAGCGACACGGGCAACATGCGGTGGTTCCCCAAGGGCCAGCTCATCAAGCGCTTGCTTGAGCAGAAAATCAACGACGTGTGTCGAGACGCAGGGGGCCTGCAAATCGAGACGCCCATCATGTACGATGTCAACCATGAGGCGCTGCGAAAGTACCTTGACAAATTCCCGGCGCGGCAATACCGTGTCAAGAGTGATGACAAGGAATTGTTCCTGCGCTTCGCCGCCTGTTTTGGCATGTACCTCACCATGGGCCGCGCTCAGCTAAGTTACCGCCATTTGCCAGCGCGTATCTACGAACTAACCCACTATTCCTTCCGCCGCGAACAATCGGGCGAGACCTCGGGCATCAAGCGCCTCCGGTGCTTCACCATGCCAGACATGCACACGCTCGTAGCCGACATGGACCAAGCCGTGTGGGAATTCGAAAACCAATTCGGGCTTTCCAAGCATTGGATGGAAAGCCTCGAAGTTCCCTTCGAAACGGCCATCCGGTTCGTGCGCCCCTTCTACGAAGACAACAAGGAGTTCGCGGCCCGCCTGGCCAAGACCGTTGGGAAACCTGTGCTCGTCGAGATGTGGGAAAGCCAGTCGTTCTACTTTGCCATGAAGTTCGAATTCAATGTCAATGACACCACTAACAAGGCGTTCGCGCTGTCCACGGTGCAAATTGACAATCAGAATTGCGATCACTTTGACATTGAATACACGGGTGAAGACGGGGAGCGCCATACGCCGCTGCTACTGCATGCCAGCATCAGTGGCGCGATTGACCGCAACCTGTGTGCAATCCTCGAGCACCAGGCCAAGCTGCGGGACGCCGGTGGCAAGCCCTGTCTGCCGTTCTGGCTCTCGCCAACGCACGTGCGCTTCCTGCCCGTGAGCGACGACTTCACTGACCAGGCGTTGGACCTTGCCAGCGCCATCAATGCGGCGGGCGGTCGGGCCGACGTGGACGACAACGCCGCCGGCATCGGTAAGAAAATTCGCACGGCCGAGAAGGAATGGGTCCCGGTCATCGTTGTGGTTGGCGAGAAGGAAGCGGAAACCGGCCAATTTGCGGCGCGGGTTCGCAGTGCGGAGTGGCTAACCACGGCCGGCCTCGAAGGCGACACGGGCGCGTTGGAAATGGACCTCGACGGCCTGCAAGCCTTTGTGGCTGCAAACCTCGGTGATGAGCCGCGCGGTGCCTTGCCCTTGCCGGTACGATTGAGCCAGCGCCCGGTCTTCCGCGGTTAGGTCGCCGGGGCGTTTAGCAAAGACAGCCCAGAACGCGCGTCGCGTCCACGCCCACTTCCTCGGCCACCGCGCTCGCCATTTCCGGGCACGGTTTGGCGGTTCGAATGGGATCTGGAGCCGGCAAGGTTGCCACGTAGTTGTCCAAGGCAGCAAATTCTTCGGCGTCTAGGTCGCTCTTGACAATCGCCTTGTGGAGGCGTGTTTCAACGACGCCCGCAGCGGCTTCCTTGAACGCCTCGGTCAAGTCGGGGTGGTGCTGGAACGCCTTGAGCGTCGTTTTGGGTCCCATGCCCCGCACACCTGGGTGCCAGTCGGTTCCACAGACAATGGCCAATTGACGCAACTGGTCCACACTGATGCCGTGCCGGTCGAGGTCAGATAAGCGCAGAAGCCATGGCTGGGCACTCCCTGCTTTTCGCAGCACCGTCGGGGCACCCGCCACGAGCGCGTCAAAATCCTCGGTGGCAACGGCATCGGCCATGTTCGCATGGCAAAGCGCGGCGGCATAGCGTTCGCCGTCGTGAGGGGCTCGGATGACCGCTACGCCGGCGGTCTCGAGGACGCGCGAACAATCCTCAATCATCGCGCCGTCCAGATACGTCGTTTGTGGCGCCAGACGGCGGTACAAGGCGTGGTCACCTGCGGCCCGGGCGGCCTCGGCTTGCTCAAGGGCCGCTTTACGCTTGGCGATGCGCCCATCGACGGTCGCCTGCTTGCGTGGATGAATGTCGCCGTCCCAGATGACGATGGGCTCGGCGCCGGCTAACCGCAGCTGGCGTACCAAACCCGTGAACCCCAAAATGTGGCCAATGGGTCGGTCGGTGTCTTTCGATCGCAGCAAATCCCCGTCGCGGTCGCGAATACTGGTGAGGTACCGGAAGGCGGTATTGTGGCCGTCGATGGCGATGCGCTTCCCTTGGTACCAGCCGTCCGGCACGCTGTGCTGGGGGAAGAGGTCGCGCAGATTGACGCCCACGGCCCGCGGACCCCCAGGTGGTTCAAGGGGGGTTCGGTCAAGGTCCCAAACGACCGGCCGGCCGTTCCCCCTGGGCCAGGGGACTCAACCGGTGCGCGGCCAAACCTAGACCGATGACGAGCGTCGCTGCTACGCGCGCCGATGTGCCTGGCCTTCTACGGCGCACTCGTCAGGCCGAGGACGGCGTAGCTTGGGTGCGGGCGGCTATTGTGGTGTTCAATGTCACAGTGTATTGGTGGCTCATGGATCCCGCCGGCACGCGACCGCAATTGGCGCTGGCAATCAGCCTCGTAGCGCCCCTTTACAGCGGTTTTATCCTCTTAGCAAAGCCACAACGCGGAGCCAGCATTTTAGGGACCGCGGCATGGACAACCGCCGCCGATGCCGGGCTCATTGTCACCTGGCTATTTGCCACCGGCGGAGCAGC
>JBFJXH010000021.1:0-19795 GCA_041623215.1 Thermoplasmatota archaeon | reverse complement strand
TCCTTGCCCGCCGGGTGGCGCATCACGCCGACCCAGATTCTGAACAAGCCCATGCCGGCCAGTGGCCTCTTGGAGCAAGAGTTCGAACTCACGGTCCCCAGTGGCATCCTGCCCGCCAGTCGCTTGCCCATCCACTTCCGCGTGCAAGCAGATGGCTCCGACACGTGGGGCGACGTCACTGTGTCCCTAGCCAGTAGCCACGGCGTGCGCCTCAAGGTGCTCGACGACGCCTTCACCGGCGTCATTGGCCGCGGCACGACCCAAACGGTGGACATCGAAGTGTCCAACATCGGCTTGGCCGAGGACACCATCATTTTCTGCGAAAACACCAACGCACCCAAGCAGTGCAAGCACTTCTTCAGCGGCCCCAGGCCCATGCCTGGCTTCGACGTGACGTACAACCCAGAACGCCTCGTCCTCGGCCCCTTGGAGAAGGGCACCGTCAAGGCAACCATCCACGCCCCCAACGCCAACTACCCGTTGCAGGCTGGAGAGACCTTCACGACCTTCATCTTCGCAGAAAGCCTGAGTGACCGAACAAGGGGTGCCAGCGTGGAACTGCCGTTTACCTCCGCCGTCCACAAGTTGGAAGCGAAGCCGGCTAAGGAAGTGGTATGGATTGAACCAGAGGCGTCGGTCACTCAGGTTCTCCACCTCAACAACACGGGCAGCTTGCCCCTGTATGACTTGACCCTGGAGGCGCGCGTACCGCCTCAAGGCGGTGTCGGCTTGCAGAACATCCGCTTCTCCTTTGAGCACCAGGACATTGACTTGGAGCCGGGCGAATCCATGGAGACGCGCATGTTCTTCGACATGCCCGCCGACTTGCACGAAATTCCCCGCTTCGACCGCCAAGTCCAGGCCATTGTCAGCATCGGCTCCTTCGACGCAGACCTCAACACCAGCATCAACGCTGGCGATGTCATTCTGCCCGAGATTGCAACGACGACGCGCATCGTGCCGCACGTTGCCTTCGACGCCGACGACGACCTGATTCGCGAATACGCCATCGACCGCAACCAGGACCCCTCCGATGGCTTCGAGGCGTTCCTCGAAACCAACCCCAACGTGGGCCGCTCCTCGGTGTGTGTCTCGTGCGCCGGCCTCGGTGGAGAGCCTGGCCTTGCCCAGTACCTCTCGGATGAGGCACGGGCAAGCAAGACGCTCCGGATTAGCCAAGCCGGCTCCACGGTGGAAGTGCTTGACTACACTATGGACGCCGACGACGACGGTGAAACGGAGCTCATGCTCGACATCGACGCCGACGGCCTGCCCGACATTTACTGGGACCCAGCCAGCCGCGAAGGTCAAGTGACCCAGATGTGGCAGCAAATGGGTGTCGCACGCGTATCCGGTGGCGGCCAACTCAACCTGCCCAAGGATGTCACCGCCGATGGTGTGCTAGACTACTTCCTCGACCTTGACCTCGACAACGTGGTCACCGCCGACGGCGTCTTCGACTTCCAAAAGGGCGGCCTCGACGTGGTCTTCGATGTCACAACGGGCGACTTCACCTCGCTCATCCACGTGGACCTCGATGACAACGGTGTCACCGACTACGTGGTTGACCAGAACGGCAATGGCAAGGCCGACAGTGGCGAACCGGTGTTGTTCGCGGCCGACGGCCGCTTGCGCACCGTGCAGATCATTGACGTGGACGGCGACGGCGTCCCCGACGAAGTGTACACCATCAGCAACCGTGGTCCCGACTACTTCATCCGCAAGGGCGGCGACGGCACCAGCGTGCCCATCCGCCTCAGGGATGTGACCGGTGACGGCGTCGCTGACTGGACCTTCGACCTCAATGGTGACGGCCGCGATGAAAGCTACTACGACCCCGTGACGGCCAAGTCCGGCGTCGTGCCTGAGAACCAAGGACTGATGGATGTGGTGCAGGACTTCTGGTACATCGGCCTGCTGCTCGCAGCCGTCACGGTCTTGTTCGTGGTCCTCCTCGCTGTGACCCGGAGGTAGTCCTTGCACTCTCGCCGACCAGTCCTTCTCGCTCTCCTCATCCTGGGGTCTGCCCTCCTTGTAGGCAATCCCGGTCATGCTCAGGTTCCAGGGGGCGAGCCCGCCCCGGGAAATCCCTTAGTGCACGATCTGTACTTCGAGGATTTTGAGTTCGACAACGGAAACTGGACGCGCCAAGGCCAGAAGGACCAGACTACCTGGCGATGGATGGCAGACAGTGTGCGGGAGGGAGAATTCGGATGGCATGTTGGACGCGCCGTCAACAATCAACCGGCCGGCTACGACGCTGAAGCGGACGTAAACATTACTTCGCCCGCAATCGACCTGACGGGTAAGCGATTGCTGAAGGTTCAGTTCAACGCTCACGGGAACAGCGCAGACAATGACCTGCTTCGCCTGCTAATTCGGGAAAACGGGTCCACGGGCCCCTGGAGCCAACTGACATCTGTTAGCGGCTTTAGTCAAACCTACAGCGGCCGTTATGGAGCCCTGGTTTCTCTGAGCGACCAGAACCTCGCCGCCTACGACGGCAAAACCGTCCAACTACGCTTCCGCTTCACATCCGACGCCAACCGCGACCAAGGCGATGTCGCCCAGGGCTGGTTCATCGACGATGTGCGCCTGATTGGCACCAACCGCAGCGTCGTCGAGAACCCCGACGAAGGCCACGACCCCACCATCCCCAAGGAGTACATCGACTTCGACATGTGCCGCACTGAATCCGTGCGCGCCGCCGAAGGGGACCGCATGGACGTAGACCTCGTCGAGGACCAAGGCAAATACATCCGCTTCCGCGTATTGTACGACAACTGCGAAGCCGCCTTCCCCGGGATCTACCTGATTGGCATCCAACTCAACCACTCCGGCAAGGAGCGAGTCAACCTCATCCTAGAACACGTAGGCCACGACAACACATTCGTTGGCGAAGTGGCCATGAATTACCGCGACCTCGTGGTCGGAAACTGGAACATAACCGCCTACGCGTTTGCTGACTCGACGCAACCTGGCAAGCCGCTTCGCTACATGCTAGAGCATCGCAGCATGTCGGTCACCGCGGAAACCGCCCAGCGCGACGTGGACGTGTGGCTCGTTGGTCACGAAAACCAGGAGCGCACGCCCAAGCAACGCATGGGCCCCGGCAGTCAACTGCGCTTCCTAGTGGACCATGACCAGCACTGGCCGCAACTCCAGAAGGTCACCTATCAGCTTCACATTATTGAGGGCGACCGCGACCCCAAGCGGCTGCGCGCAGGCCCCGAACTGGAGCTCAAAGCCCCCTACGTCATTGATGTGGGCATTCTGGGCACCGAAGGCGAGCAAGTATTGTTCATTCGCGGCTACGACCGTGGGGCACCCACGCTTGACACCGATGTCATCACGGTCGACGAAAGCTCCTCCGTTGCCGGTGCCGGCGTCAAGGTCCACCGCAACGTCACGCTGCTTCGCGTCCCCATGGTGGTGGACAAGTCGAAGCCAGTGGTCGATTTCTGGTTTGAAAACCAAACATTGTACCAAGATGTGCCGTTCAAGGTGTTCGTCAATGTATCGGAGCCCTACTCGCCCGACTACCACCTGCGCGTGTTGCTGCAAAGCCAGCTCTTTGGCGACGTGATTGGCCGAGCGCCAGGCGAGAATCACACCTTCACGGTCGTTGCCAACCGCACAGGCCCCATGTCCTTGTTCGCGGTGGCCACGGATGGCGTCAATTTGACGACGCAAGTGGAGCACCCCATCATTGTGCGGCTGCGCGATGCCGACACTTCCGTGACGGGGCTACGGTTCCTCGATGATTTGGATGCCCGAGCATTGCTGATTGGTAACCAGATTCGCCTCGAAGCCAACCTCACCCAACACAATGGCCTCGGACCGGTGGAAATCAATGCAACCGCTACCGGGCCCGACCTGAGCCTCCGGCGCGCCCTGCAACTGCCGTCTGATGGCTCCACCTTGTTCACGTTCCCATACAACTTGACGCGGGCCGGGACTGTGACTGCCCGAGTCAACGGCACACTGGACCTCATCTACAATGAAACGACTCCTGCCAACCAGGAGTCCGCTTTGACGTTCGAAGTGTACCTGGGGCGGACCGACCTGCCCGACAAGTCGTTCCTGATTGAAGCCAACGCACGTGGACAGCCTAAGACTGCCCTGCTACACGGCACCGAGGACCGCTTCCCCCTGCAACTGCGAGACATCCGCGCAGATCCGCCGTGCAATGGCGCCGTCTACACCTTCGAAGTAGGCCAAGACCTGTACTGTTGGAACCCATTCCAACGCGAAGCAACGCCTCGACCCATTGGCGTCACGACGCTGGACGGGCCCATTACGGTGGAGGACGATGAACCCACCACCAAGGGGCTCCCAGGGCCGTCGCTGGTGAGCTTGCTAGGAGCCGTAGCGGTCATGCTGGCCATCCGTCGCCGTAGGAACTAACGCGTCCAGCGAGTCGTGAGGGCGACCAGACCCCCCAGAGTTGACACGGCCACGATGCGCCCGCTTAACTGGCAGGAGCAAATGGCGCCAACGTGACCTACGACTGCCGCTTCCTGGGGGCCGCCCAAGACATCGGGCGCCTCGGCTTCATTGTCAATACCGAAGGAAATCGATTCCTGTTCGATTACGGCATCGCCCCCGACAAGCCCCCTGAATATCCGATTCCGGCTCCTGAGGTAGACCAGGCGTTTCTGACCCACGCCCACCTCGACCACTCCGGCATGGTGCCGTGGCTAGCAGCACGGATGGAAACCACCATTCTGACCACGCCGCCCACGGCGGAAGTCTCGACGTTGATGCACCACGACAGCCTCAAGATTGCCCGCCAGGACGGCTTCCCCGAGCCCTATTCCGACGCCGACATCGATGACACGGAAGACCGCTGGGACTTCATGGATTTCCAGCACCCGCGCCACATTGGCGGCATGGAAGTGCGGTTCCATTCGGCCGGCCACATCCCCGGGGCCGCCCAAGTCCAGTTGACGGGCGACTCGAGCAGCATGGTATTCACCGGCGACCTGTACACGCGTCCGCAGCGACTCGTGGGGCCCGGCAAGCCGGTGCCCTGCGACGTTCTTTGCATGGAGACCACGTATGCTGGCCGCGAACACCCCGAGCGAGCCGACACGGAGCGCGAATTCTTGGACTACGTCGACGAGTGTAATGGCCACGGTAGCCCCGTAATCGCAGCCGCCTTCGCCGTGGGTCGGGCGCAAGAGCTGGCGATGGTGTTAGCCGGCCAAGGCCTCAACGTTTGGATGGACGGCATGGCAAGGAAAGTCAGCAAGATCTACGGCCGCAACCCAGAATTCCTCGCCGACCCCACTGCGTATCAACGGGCCATGGCCGACGTGAAGCATGTGTTCAGCCACCGTGGCCGCAGCGTGGCTCTGCGGGAAGCCGACGTCATCATCACGACGAGCGGCATGTTGGAGGGGGGGCCCATTCTGTACTACGCGGATCACATTCGCAATGACAAGAACGCCGGCATTGCCCTCACCGGCTACCAGGTCAAGGGCACCAATGGCCGCCGTCTCATGGATGAAGGCAAACTCGACATGGACCCCAACCGCGCGCCGGGCAAGAACGTCCGGGACATCAATTGCCAAGTGCGTCACTTCGATTTCTCGGCTCACGCTGGCCACGCCGACATGGTGGACTTTGCCCGAAAGACGGGGGCCAAGGACATCGTTCTGTTCCACGGGGACAACCGCGAGGCGTTGGTGCCCGAATTGTCCGACTTCGCGACCGTCCACACGCCCATGATGGGCGAGGAATTCACCATTCCATGACCCCCCGGCGGCTGACTGTGGTGGGCACAGGCTACGTCGGCCTTGTGACAGCAGCCTGCCTAGCACGCGACGGCCACACGGTGGTTGGCCTCGATGTGGATGCGAACAAAGTGTTGGCACTCACCGAGGGCGAGGTTCCATTTTTTGAACCGGGCCTTGAGGTGGTGGTGGCTGAAGCAATGGCCGCCGGACGGCTTTCTTTCACCGCCGACGCAGAGGTGGCGTATGCTGGCACAGAGATTGCCTTCCTGGCTGTCGGCACACCAAGCGCCAACGATGGCTCCCTCTCTCTCACCTACCTGTTTGCCGCCGCCGACACGGCCGCCCAACACCTGCCGCCGCACAGCATCCTGGTGATTCGAAGCACCGTACCACCTGGCACAACGGCCAGCATCACGGGCCACTTGCGCCAAGCAGGCCGCGACGATGTGCGCGTCGTTCATGCCCCGGAGTTCCTCGCTGAAGGGACCGCCGTGCGGGACTTTGGTTCGCCAGACCGCCTAGTTTGCGGTGGCCCAACGGACGCTTGTGCCGATGTGCTGGACCTGTTTGCAGCCTGCCGACCTGAGGCGCCGCGGCTTGTCATGGCCGCCGCCAGCGCGGAGTGCGTCAAGATGGCCAGCAACACGTTCCTTGCTGCACGCATTAGCCTCATCAACGAGGTTGCCCGCGTTTGCGACCAATCGGGCGCCGACGTTGGCGACGTGGCCCAGGCCGTCGGGCTTGATGACCGCATTGGACCCCGATTCCTGCGGCCAGGCATCGGCTACGGTGGCAGTTGCTTTCCCAAGGACGTCCGCTCCCTGGCCGCTCACGCAGCCCAGGCCGGGCTGCACATGGATTTGATTCCGGCCATTGAAGCCGCTAACGACCGCCAAGGCGACTACGCTCTGGACCTGCTTCGCGAAGCGCTAGGGGGAAACCTCGACGGTAAGCGAGTAGCCGTGTGGGGCCTTGCATTCAAGCCCGGTACGGATGACTTACGAAGCGCACCGTCCCTTCGCCTCATCGACGCGCTGGCAAGTGCCGGTGCATCTGTCACCGTGCATGATCCAGTGGCGCAGTGCCCCGCTGAAACACCCGCCCACTTTCATGCCTCCCCCGTGGATACCGTACGCGATGCCGACGCGCTGATTGTGGTCACCGAGTGGCCAGAGTACGCCGATCTGGCACCCGCGGACGTGGCGGCAGCGATGGCAGGACGCGCGGTCATTGACGCCAGGAATTGCCTCCACCATGCGGCCTGGGCGCGCGCCGGATTTGACATTCGAGGCATTGGAACGCGCCCGGTTGAGGTGGAGGATACCGCTTGAGCCATGCAATCGATGCCAGCATCATCGTCACCTGCTTCAACGAACGGGAACGCATCGGTGATCTGCTGGACAGTCTGTGCGGGCAAGCCACCAAGGCACGCTACGAAGTTATCGTCGTCGATGCCAACAGCCCCGATGGAACGGCCGACATCATCGCGGAACGAGCCCAATCAGACGACCGCATTCAGCTCATTCAACAAGGCTGCAAGCGCGGCGAAGGGCGCAACATCGGCGTGGCACATTCACGGGGAGACTTGCTGCTCTTTATCGACGCGGACTGCATCGCCAATGCCTACTGGCTCCAAGCGATGCTTGATTGTCACGGCAGCGCCAACAACGGCAAACGGCACAACGGCGGGGCGGTCTTGGCAGGTCGAACGCAATTCATGGGCTTCTGGGCATTCACGCGGCTCCACCGCGTCGAATTGCCCCATCACGGGCTTGACACAACCTGGCCAAGCTGTAACCTCGGCTACCCCCGCCGGCTGTTCGATGCCATCACGGGCTTCGATGAGGGCTTCGTCACTGCCGAGGACATCGACCTCAATTATCGAGCCATTGACTACGGCGCTACCATTGAGTACGTGCATGATGCAGTGGTGTATGCCCATGCAAGAGAATCGATTGGCGGCTTTCTACGGCAAGCCTATTGGAACGGCTACGGCCGCAAGCAATTAACGGCCAAGCACGGCCGCTTGTGGAGCGACTATTCCTTTGCCAAAATGCTGAAGCTCCAAGGCGGCAGCATATGGGGCGTGGCCCGCATGGTCGCGGGGGCCATGGGTTATATGGCTGCCAAGCTCGGCCGGTCTCCGTGAAGATTACCATCCTAATCCCGACCCTCAATGAGGAAGAGGGCATTGGAGCCACTCTTGACGACGTGAACCGCCAGGCGTTCGCCAAGCTCGGCTGGGACCTAGAGTTCCTCATCATCGACGGTGATTCCAAGGACCGCACCAAGGCGGAGGCGGAGGCGCGCGGCGCCAGGGTCGTTGTCGATCGCCGCAAAGGGTACGGCCGCGCCTACAAGACCGGGTTCTCGGAAGCTACCGGCGACATCATCGTCACGGGTGACGCAGATGGCACCTATCCGTTCGACCACGCCCACGAATACGTGGCCCACCTTCGGGACAATGACCTTGACTTTGTTACGTGCAATCGCTACGGCGAATTGAAGGACGGCGCCATGAGCAGCAAGCACAAGCTGGGCAACTGGGTCTTGTCGGCCACCGCTCGCGCCTTGTTCCGCGTGCGGGTGCATGACAGCCAATCGGGGATGTGGATTATTCGCCGCAGCGCACTTGACCGCATGCCATTCAAATCGTTCAGCGACGGCATGGCTTTCAGTCAAGAGATTAAGATTGAAGCCTTCAAGCGGGGCGACGTGGCGGCCGCCGAGATTTCTAGCGAACTGCGCCCACGCATTGGCGATGCAGTCATCGAGACGTGGGCAGACGGCTTTGGCAACCTGCGCGCCCTCGTGAAGAAGCGCCTCTCAACCCGCTGGTAGGCCCGACAATCTTGCCTGGCCCGGCGACTACGCTGTGCCAACTTCGCCATCCAGTGGTGGGACGCTGAAGGGGTCCACGCCTAGGAGCGCTTCCAATTCGCCGTGCAGGCCTTCGATGCGGCCAAAAGCGTCCTCCAATCCTCGACCATGATACTTGGCGCGCAGGCGTTCAAGCGTCCACCGACTGGTGCCTGAGTAGCAATTGTCGGCGTGGCAAACCAATTTTTCTTCCAACGTGGCCGGCAGGTAATCGCGGTCGGGCAGGCCCGCCGCGGCGGCTTCTTGGACCGTGATGCCGCCGCCGGTGTGAACCTCAGCGATGCGGCAAATTTGCTCGTCCACGCCGGCCTCCCTCAGCAGGTCGGCGCCTCGGTACGCATGGTCTAGCCCCTGCGTCACGCTGCGACCAAGGTCATGCAACAGGGCACCCTTCACGACCAAGGCTTCGTCCACACCATGGCCGCGCTGCGACGCTACGCGGGCCAAGGCTGCGGCCTGATGCGCCACACATTGGCAATGTTCCACAACCCACTCTGGTGCACCTGCATCACGCAGGAGGTCGATGCATTCAGACGGCTGTGGGGACCAAGGACTCAAGCTCCGCCTCCATGGCCGCGATAATCTCCGCATTGTCGTGGGGCTGCATGGCAGCATTGCATTGCGGACAATGGAAGCCGTTCTCAATGGCATCCTCAAAGGGCTGCCGAGCGTGCCCTTCGGGGCAGGCGTAGAACTCGTGGCCATGCTCAAACTTGATTGCCTTCTCTAGCTCAAGCCGCCGTTCCGCCCAGCGCGTCATGAGCACATGCTTGACATTATCGAGCGTCATGTGCCACGTAAACGTCTCCCAGCCCTTGGCATCGGTGTCCTTCTCGTATTCGGCGACATGGGCATCCATGAGGCGATACAGGACCTTGCGGACCTCGGCCGGCTTGACATCGTCGTGCTCTTCCAGAATCTCGACGCTGCCGATGGGCTCGCTAGCCTCCAGGTACTTGGCCATGGCCATGCCTCCCTCCCCCACCTCTTCCTCGATGTACGTCATCACTTCAGGGTCATCGAGTGCAGGTTGCCAAGAGTCAGGACGGGCCACGCCCGAGAGACCACCTGACTTCGGTTAATCGTTTGCCAGTCCACGGTGGGCATACAGCGACGCGCGACCCACGACGGCGCGGCCACGGTTGTGGGCATTTCCATCCCGCGTTGTGGTGCAAAACCTAGGTGGCGCTGTCAAAGTGGCCGGATGAGCCGGATCAGCCGGATGGGCCGACATCCTCGGCGGCTGCCATGCGCTTACCTTGACGACTGGGAAGCACGCGGACTTCCGCGTCCTCGAAGGTTGCCGCCTCCCAAGCGCCGCCTCCCAAGCGATCCAGCATCAACGCCAGCGCCGCCACTTCGGAGTGGGGCTGATTGCCCACGGCCACGTTCCAGTCGGCCATGCGATACAGATCCCCCGGCACCTTCTCGGCACCTACGACGACGAGGACATCCCGCCCATCAGCCGTGACCTCCGCCACGGATTCAGAAAAGTCGTGTCCATACATGGTCAGGTGCACGACGACCCCCCCGCGGGCCTTCCAGTCACGGATGACTCCCTTCCAGCCGGTGCCGGACTCCATCGTGAAGGCACCGCCAAAGCGCGTGGCCACGTCCATGACGGATGTTGCCACATGCGGGTCGTCTTCAGCAAGGTGGACCTTGGCTGCGCCCAGGGCCCGAGCCGTCAAGGCGACATGGGTGGTGATGCGCTTGTCCCGCTGCGGCCGGTGGCCCAGCCGGAGGACCTCAACGCGGCGACTACGGGACGAAGCGTCGGCCTCGGCGCGGGGTTCTGAATTCACCGGCGCGACTCCTGCAAAGCGACGCGCACTTCCAATTGGTCGCCGTCAGCACAGGGGATGGTCTCCCGCAGGCAGGTTGGCGCAATCAACTCGAGGACGTTGGTGTAGTGGCTACGGTTCGGCATGACCGTGGCGCAGGGAAGGCCATTCACCTGGGCCTCGTGGTAGAGGACGCCGCCGAAGGTTCGGCCCTCTGCCTCGAAGCGATCGATGCTGAAGCGTGCCTGGCGCTTCAGGATGCCCAGTTTGCTGGCTTCCCCGGGCTCCAATCGGACGTTCAGCGTGCCTGGAAATGGCTGCCAACCCAGGTCCCGCTCAAACGGCGCCATGTATCCGGGGCGACTCAGGTAGTATTGGCCCTCGCCCAGGCCGGTTGTCACGGCTCCCGCAAAATGCAGCACGTCTTGCTCATCGAAGATGCGGCGATACACGGCGTGCTCGGCCTGGAGCAGCGCTTCGCCCGCCTCGCTGACCTGGATGCGCTGGCGTCTAAGACCCATGCGCCGCGTCACGAGGCCATCATGGGTCAACTCGATTAGTCGGCGGCTGGCCGTTTGTTGGCTCGCATCAATGAGACGGGCAAATTCGCCACTCGAGAGCTCAATTTCCCCCTGCAGCCCGCCGATGAGAGCTAGTTGCTTGAGAGCCTCCACGTCGGCCGGCCGGGTCACGAGCGCGCCACCCGGGCCCCCCATTTACCCGTTTCTGGGTCATGGGTCCGGGCCAATAGCCAAATCGGGCGGCGACCGGACGCCCCAAGTTGATGCTCAGCGAGGGCTCCCGCCGGCCCTCTGTGATTCCCCCCGCTCGGTAGCCTGGTTGCGCAGCGCGTCCAGCAATTCCGCAAACAATCCCGCCCCCCCGCCTGCGTTGGTGGCGGCCAACCGCTGTACAATGAGTTCCGGGGTACTGCGGGCGAGGTGTCCCATGCGCGGACAGCGCTCCACGATGAGCTTGTTGTTGCCATCTAAGCCAGTCGCCTCGATGCCATCGACGCGGACCGGGGCTTGAACATGGACCAGAATTTGTGGCGCCACGTGCGTGACGACGACCGCCAGGCTATGCCCCTTGGCCATCCGGTCAATCCAGAAGCCAAGAATGCGGCCGGCCGCTTCCAATTCGGTCGTCGCCTCCAACTCATCCGCCAATACGAGGTTGCGTCCAGGGCAATTGGCCAGGGGCATGAAGGTCGTAAGGAACGTCTCGAAGGCACCGGCATCGAGGCCACGCCGGGGCGCCATGAGGTGAACCGCGTCAAGCCACGGGACGACGCAGGAGCCAACCACCGGAAGGCCGGCGTGTGCCATCATGGTCACTTGGGCAAGATGCTCCAAGAGCGTCGATTTGCCACCTGAGTTGGCACCGGTTAGGAGGGCCACGTTGGCCCGCTGGTCGCAGCCTTTGCCGGACGGGCCGCCCCCAATCGTGTAAGCGAGTCGTTGGGCTGAACGGTCGCCCGCCAGCCCCAAGTGGATACTGTCACGCACTGCCAGACAATCCCCCCAGGTGGCGGGCCGAAGGTTGTAGCGCAGCACGAAGCGCCCCAACGCAAACGTGCGGTCCCACCGCAGCCACGCAAGAGCTGAGTCCTGGAGGCTACGGCGCGACTGTTCCACCAGCTTGGCAACTTCCACGTCACGCCGGTACTTCTGCAAGGCGTCGGCACGTCCGTATTGCTTGGCGAGGCATCGCAACTCCTCGTCATCCAGCGTCGGTGGCAGGGTGGCATGCCACAGGCTTGCCCGGAGGCCTGTGCGCTCTTCGAAGGCGTCTTCTGCCTGCTTGATGGCTGCGCGGATGAGGGCCTGCACAGGCGCGGGGATTTCGTCCCGCAGGGCCGCCAACAAGTCGCCGCCGGAAAGGGCCAGGCTGGCCATGCTTGTTTCCACCTCCGCGCGCACTTGGTCTGTGAGTTCCTTGGCCAGTTTGTCTAGGTCGCCCTGGGAAAGCTTGGGCGAGGCCGGGGCCGTGCTGGAGGTAGGCTCGTCGGCGAGGAGGCGGGCAATGTCGGCGGCGGGCCCGGGGCGTCCAGTTGCCGATTCCAAGTCGGCCATGGCCCGAATGGTGGCGGCATGGTGCAGCGCCCATGCCTTGAGGGCGTGGGGCACCAGTACGGCGTCGGCCGCTCCGGCTGGCACCTCAAGGACGTTGTCAAGGCCCGATACATCCAATTCCCCCTCATCGTAGACGAAGAGAACCAGCTCTGCCTCGTCGGCGCGGCGCAAGCCTTCGGGGCCCACGACATCGGCGTGGCGCGCTAGGCCGCGTTTATGCAGGTCATCCTCGATGGCTGGCGTTTCGCAAACCACCAGCACGTCGGCCATGCTGCGCGGCGCCTCGCCCACCAGCGGTCGAATCCGCGCCAGTGCGGAGGCAACCGCATTCGCATCCGCCAACGCGGCAACCTCATCGGCTGCCGCCATGACCTGCTCGGCGTGCCCCGCTGCCGCATCAACGTCATCGTGAAGCGGCAGCATCGCCAGCGCGTCTTTGCCCTGCGGGGTAGCGGCACAGGCCGCCAGGCGTTCCTGGATGCCCTTCCAGACCCGTTGCGCTTCGGGAGTGCAGGCGAATGTTTCCATCGTGCGTAAACCATGGTAGGACGCCGTCCACGTGATAGCGCGGCGGCGACCCACCCCGGGGACGCTTCCAAGCCGTGCCACGTCTCGGGCTTCAAGGCAGTCTTGGAGACCACCAGGACCGAGGCGTTCCTGGATGCTGGCTCGTAGTTGTGGCCCCAGGCCCGGCAGGTTCAGGGCCGCATAGTCCGCGCGGTCGCTGGCTTGTCCTCCGGAGGTCGGAGCAGCGGCCATAACCGCCTGAAGCGTCATCGCACGCCGTCCTCGCCGGTGTCTGCCAGACGGATGCGGCGATCGGCATCCAGCGCATACTGGTCGTCGTGATGATACACCTGGAAGTATTGTCGTTCCAGCAATTCGCCAGTCGTCTTGTGGCGCCGGCTGCGGCCGCCAACCCAGCGCCAAATTTCCACGGAGTCGAACAGGCCGTCCCACGGCACGGCGTCCAGCTTGTCCTTCTTGCGCCCAATGCCGCCGTCGGCCGTGACTTGAATCCAGCGTGTTCGTTCGCCCGTCTTCTTGGCGATGAGGTCAATGCAGCCAAAGACATCATTGCTTTGGCTAATCCATCGGGACCCGCGGCGCATGCCGGTTCGCACGCAGCGGTGGACTGTGTAGCCAAGCCCCTCTAGGTGCTTGATGGCCAGCAATTCAATGGCAGCGCCCTTGTTGCTGGTGTTGACTCGGCGGCGCTTGGCCTCCGGGGCCTGTTGGCCGTTGGACGCCGTGGCCGCCTCGCTCGGCGCCCCTGATTCGTGGCCGCTGGGTTGCTTGGTTTGCTTGCCCGGCACGCGTGTTGTTGCTTGGCGGGTCCGAGTCTGCGACGTGACAGGCACAGTTGCTGGTTCGCCGTCCACGGGATGCCGAGTTACAAGAAGGGCATAGAGGGGAGAGGGTCGCGTGGGTGAAAGCACTCTGGCCGTGGCGTCGGCTCGTGGGACCTTGGGCCAGTCAGGCTAGTCCCGACGACGGACACGTTTTGAGCCACTATAGGGGCGCACACTCATTCTCGGACCACGTCACCAGGCCAAGCCTTTCTAAACGTCAGAAACCATAGTACATGCTGCGTGTCCTTGGTACCGGAACATCCGGCCTCGGCCCCGGCGGCAATCTTTGGCGGCCGGCATGGGCAGGGCGCGCGCTTCGAACCTGGAGTTGACTACCATGAAGGTAAGTGACGTAATGACCAACAATGTCGTCACGGTCGATAAGGACCGTAACCTGCGGGACGTACTGTCCCTGATGGAGGAGCACGGAATCACCAAGATTCCCGTTACCGAAGACGGCGCATTGGTGGGCATCGTCACCGATGGCATGATTGCCGATAAGTTAGGCCGAGCCCACAACAAAGGCATCCAAATGACCACCCTACACGCATCCAGCGTGATGACAAAGGATTTCGTCGTCGCCCACCCGGACGAGGCGCTCGCCAACCTCCTGGTGGATGTGGGCAAACCGGGCCTGACCATGATTCCGGTGGTTCGTGGCAACTCCCTAGAAGGCGTAGTCACGAAGGCCGACTTGCTTCACCTGGTGGAGTCCAACGCCGCCATGAGTGACCTCATGCACACAGAAGTGTGCAGTGTGGGAAGCGGAGACCGCCTGGTGCACGCCCGACGCGTCATCCTCGACCACGACGTAGCGCGTCTGCCGGTGCTGGACCAGGGCCGCATCGTGGGCATCATTGCCGAACACGAAATCGCGGCGGCGTTTGCCCGCTTCAAGCAAGCCGACCAAAGCGTTCAGAAGGCCACGGTGCGCGATATGTCGGTTGGCGATCACATGAAGCGAACCGTCGTGACCGCAAAGCCAACCACGACCGCGAAGGAAGCAGCGGCACTCATGCTGGACAACCACGTTGGCGCGCTGCCCATCGTGAATGGCGGCGAAGTGATTGAAGGCATCGTCACGCGAACCGACCTCATCAAGACCTTCGCGGCCTGAAACGCGTTCACTACCCGCGCCGACAACCCTTATGACGCACGCCTTGCGTCAGCAGGGTCATGCGTGTGGTGTACGGCTGCGTAGCGGCCGCCTGCGGACTCCTGCTTCTGACCGTCGCGGCGCCTACGGCGTCGGCCCAGGAGCCAGGCTGGATGTCGTGCGGTGATGTCCAACTCATCTTCCGAAATCCTGGCCTCAACCCCGACGCCGACGGATTCATTCGGGCCAGTGGCAACTTCTTCATCCAATTCCAAGCCGTGGGTGCTGCGGCCGACCAGATTACGACGTTTGGGTTCAGCTTCGGGCCGTACGGCCCAGGCATCGGCGATGTTGATGAGTCGGCGTGCGACCGACCGGCTTGGTTCACCGGCGGCTATGTGCAGAACTATCGCGCCGACACCAATCCCGATGACGGCTTCTTCATCAACCTCCAAACGACCCTCGTTCCCGATGGCCAATACATTGCGGCCGTCCACGCCTACGACGCCAACGACAACGAACTCGCCCGCTCGTGGGCCAAGGCCATCGTCGACAATTGCCCCGACGCGGCTCCGCAACCCGAATACTGCAGCGGCAACAACGCCAAGGACATCGTGGTTCCCTGGCCCATTATCTTGCCGGGCGACGGGGCACTAGCCGAAGGGACCGGGTTCACGGTAGAATTCGCAGAGGAACTTGACAACGTGCAGGTGCTGCTCAATGGCGACGACATCACCACCGCCCTGGCCAGCTGGGAAGGCCGGCTCTGGGACAATGACCAAATTCCTGGCTACGGCCCCAACGGCCTTGCCACAGTCTTGGTGCCCGAATGCAGCCAGCAACCGCCCCAGAAATGCGATTACCTGGGCGAAGCGTACCGGTGGACCGGCCGCGCTCTGACCACCGACGACGTCATTCGCGTCATCGCCACCGACACCTACGGCAATGTCGCCACCAAGGACATCCACCTAGGAAGCACCGTCGCCGGCGGGGCGATTACCCAGGACGCCGCCTTGGTTACCATGACCGTCGCCCAAACCGCCAAGACCATCACTGCCGGCTCCGGCGCCGAGTTTGCCTTCACACTGCAGAACACCGGCGGCGGACAGGGGCACGTTAACCCAACGGCCGTCGGCCCCGAAGGCTGGACGGTTCGCTGGGAGCAGCCGCACTACGTGGTGGACTCTGGACAAACCATCGAGACCTATGTCATCGTGGACCCGCCCGCCAACGCGGCTTCCGGCGGCTACCAAGTCAACGCGACTCTGGACTATGTAGGCGAAGGGGGCACCACCAAGGTTCTCCATCAAGCGCTGATGATTCAGATTGAGGACGCGTCGGCGGGCGGCGTCCAGGGTGCCGGCCAGGGCCCCACGGGTGCCGGCGGCGACAACGCGGCCACGGACAGCGCCGATGGAGCGGGCGAAGAAAGCCCCGGGCCAGCGCTTGGCGCCGTCGCCCTGCTGTTCCTGGGAGCGGCGTTCGCTAGCCGGCGTCGGGCGTAATCCACCCCTACGACGGCAAGGAAGCCACCATTGGCGCCTGCCCCAACAGAGGTCGCAGGGCGATTCAAAGCGAACCAGAACGCCCTGCAGCCCGCTCGCGCGCGACCCGTTCCGAGCCCTAATCGAGCCCTCAAGCCTTTAATAAGCCAGGACTTGCCGCGAAACAGCCCGCTTCTTCTGTTGGAGCCGGGCCGAAGGTGCCGTCATTACGAGTTTCACGTTCCGCGTCGCCGGCGAGTCCGGTGAAGGTGTCATCTCCGCCGGGGAGATCGCCACCCTGGCGGTCAGTGACATCGGTTTCAACGTCTTTACGTTCGAGTCTTACCCCGCCGAGATCAAAGGCGGCCATTGTTGGTTCCAAGTCCGTGCGGCCACGGGCGAAGTGCTCTCCAGTGGTTCGAGCGTGGATGTGCTTTGCAGCTTCAACCAAGAAGGGATTGACAAGCACCTCGACGCCCTTCGCCCCGGCGGCGTCCTCATCTATGACCCGAGTCAGGTGACGGATGTGCCGGAGCGCCCCGACATGGTGACGTACGCCATTGACTTTGATGGCCTTGTCAAAGAACGCGTCGGCTCACCCAAGTCCAAGAACGTCTTCGCCGTCGCGTGCTGCGCGGCCCTCTACGACGTGCCGGCCGACTCGATTAAGCGGACGGTTCGTAAGAAGTTCAAGGGCAAGAACCCCAAGATTCTCGAAAAGAACGACGAGGCAGTGGACGCTGCCTACGACTTCATTTCCACCCTTGCCCGCCGCCACGAGGAGTCCCTATCCATCCAGGCGGAAGACGACGACAAGATGATTATCAACGGCAACCAGGCCATCGCCCTCGGAGCCCTCGTTGCCGGTGTCGAATTCTTCGGCGGCTACCCCATTACGCCCGCCAGCAGCGTCCTGGAAGCACTCGCCGTCGAGATGCCCAAGAAGGGCGGCACCTTGATTCAAGCCGAGGACGAAATGAGCGCCCTGGCGCTGTGCCTCGGCGCCTCCTACGTCGGCAAGAAGTCGATGACCGCCACCAGCGGCCCCGGCATTGCCCTCATGCAGGAACTCATCGGCCACGCCGCCACCATCGAATTGCCGGTCGTTGTCGTCAACGCGATGCGCGGCGGCCCCAGCACCGGCCTGCCAACCAAGACGGAGCAGTCCGACCTGAACATGATGGTGTACGGAACCAACGGCGAATCGCCCCGCATTGTGCTGGCGCCTGCCGGCGTCCGCGACTGCTTCTATCAAACCGTCTGGGCCTTCAATCTGGCCGAGCGCTACCAGTGCCCGGTTTACTTGGCCACGGACCACAGCTTGGGCAACCGACGCGAAAACATCCTTGAGCCGACCCTCGAAGGCATGACCCTCGAGTCCCGGCGCTTGGCGACCGAGGAAGAGCTGCAAGTGGAGGGCGGGTTCAAGCGTTACATGCACACGGACAGCGGCATTTCGCCCATGAGCCTTCCCGGCATGGACAAAGGATTCTACGTTGCCGAAGGGCTCGAACATAACGAATTTGGCGACCCCACCTACACTGGCGAAAACCACACCGCCATGATGGAGAAGCGCATGGGGAAAATCAAGGACGCGTGGAAGTACCCCATGGCGTTGGAGCAATTCGGCGACGAAAAGCCAGATGTTCTCGTGGTCACCTGGGGCAGCACCAAGGGGCCGGTCAAGGAGGCCGTCCAGCGCCTCATCGAAGAGGGCCACAAGGTCGGTTACCTCTGCCCGAAGATTCTCCACCCGTTGCCGGAAGATGGCTTCCTGGATCGCATTGAAGCGGCACCGGAAGTCCTAGTGGTTGAGATGAACTACACCGGCCAACTCGAGGGGCTGCTTCGCAAGCGCACCGTGCGCGACTACCACCGCCTGAATCAAGTGATGGGAACACCCTTGACCTGGCTCGAGGTCCAAGAGAAAATGGAAGCCATCCTTGCTGGCCGCGACGCAGTGGTAGAACGGGAGGTCACAGCATGAGCGAACAGGCAACAACGACGGTGCAACTCAAGCCCAAGGACTACAAGGGCGAGTTGCCGCCGGTTTGGTGCCCTGGTTGCGGTGACTTCGGGGTGTTGGCCGCGACGCAGCGCGCGTTGGCGGAGCGCCAGATTCCCCAGAAGGACTTGGTCTTCGTGAGCGGCATCGGCTGCAGCAGTCGGTTCCCTCACTTCATGAAGAGTTACGGATTCCACTCCGTCCACGGACGTGCTTTGCCCGTTGCGATGGGCATGGCCTTGGCCGACCCCGAACGCCACATTATCGCGGTTGGCGGCGACGGCGACGGCATGGCCATCGGTGCAGGCCACTTCCTGCACACGGCACGCCGCAATCCCCACATGACCTATGTCATGATGGACAACGAGATTTACGGCTTGACCAAAGGCCAAGCTAGCCCGACGAGTGAACAAGGCCTGAAGACCAAGACGACGCCATTTGCGGCGGCCGACCGGTCCGCTGACCGTCCCCTCAATCCCCTTGCCTTGGCCATCCTGAGCGGCGCTACCTTCGTTGCGCGTGCTTACTCTGGCAACATCAAGCAAATGGTCGAGTTGATTGGACAGGCGTTTGACCACGACGGGTATGCTTTCGTGCAATGCATCAGTCCCTGCGTTACGTTCCACGACATCTACGAGAAGGCCCGGAACGCGCAAAACTCGCTGGATGCCACACACGACACGAGCAACCAGGCGGCCGCCATTGCAGCCGCCATCAAGGACCCCTTCACAACCGGCCTCTTCTACAAGGAAGACCGGCAAACGCTCCAAGAAGCGGTTGCCGCCCAAAAGGCGGAGGCCGCTGCCAACGCAGACTCCGGCCTCAACGCCATCGCCAACAAGATTCTGGCGACGGCCTGAGCACTACTCAAAACGGCCGTTAACCACGCCGCTGCAAGTTCATGCGGCACCTCGGGCCGATTCATCCTGCCGAGATTCCGCTAGGTAGGCGGATGCGGGGCGTTGGAAACCACCTCGCCGGTCCCGGTGACGCTGAGGTAGGCTGCCAACGCATCCAGGTAGGACGGCCCCGTAGATTCCAGAACGGCAGCAGCTGGCTCAGCCCATGCACGGCCCGCGTCCACCTGGTCTGGCGTGAACCCGACTTCACTGGATGCCCCCTTGGCAAGCGCCGCGAGGCAGGCGAACAAGTGGGCGGCTGGAACTCCATCAGCATTGGCGCGGGCCCAAGTGCGGGCCGCGTGGGCCCCTTCGCTAAGCGCCTTGCGCGCGACCGCGTCCACAAACGCTCCGACTACGCCAAGCCCCTGCGGCGAGGGGAGTGTGGCAAGCACCTCCCGGCGCCTCGCCTCTTCGGCTGCCAGTCGTAGCATGTCCCGTGGGGTGGCACCTCGGTGCGCTTGCCACCATGCATCGTC
>JBFJXH010000020.1:0-20248 GCA_041623215.1 Thermoplasmatota archaeon | reverse complement strand
GGATGAAAGCACCAGGGGTCGAGATTCGGCCCTAGACGTCCCGCAGGGTGCGGACATCCGGCGGCGCCTCGTCGAACGCAAATGCGAATTCGTACAGTCCCGCGGCCACGTGGCTAACCACGAAGTAATAGTCGCCTGTATACGGCAGCGTCACTTGCAACGGGCCGGTGTTAATGGGCGTGCCGCCGTACGAGCACGCGAAGTCCATCTCCTCTCCCTGAGCGTTGTGCAGGTAGTAGCAGCCGGTGTTGCCGTCCGACCAGCCCTGGAACAGTTGGCCCGCAGTGCCTGTGAAGTGGTAGTAATCCCGGCTGTCAGTCAACGGCCCCGTGCCGGCTCCGCTGTAAACGATTCCGGGCTGGATGGTAATCTCCTTGGACGGTGCGTCAGGGGCATCGCGACCGCTGCCGGCGTCGTCCTGCGGGATGATGCCGTAATCCTCGGCCGTTGCAAGGGGCATGGCGGTGAAGAGCAGGAGGGCCACCGCGAGAGCTGTAGTAAGGGGGCGGGGCAACGACGCGTGCATGGCCGCTAACTATGGCGCCGCCGTTTAACGCTTCATGCGCGGGCCGGTCACAGCAACCCGGCCTCGCGAAGCGCTTGCCGCTGCGGGCCCTTGAGTCCCTTCTTGTGGACGTAGAGGCCGTCGCAGCCGGGGGTGGCGTCCCGGGCCGCCTGTACGGTTGCCACAAGCTCGGGGTCGTCAGGTTCAATGGCGTAGGATGCAATCATGTGTCCAAAGTCAGCTTCGCCTTCCAGCGCCTTGCGGGTTTGGTGGGGGACGTAATGGCCACCGCCCAACCCAACCTGGACGGGCCCGTCGATGAAGCCATCGCCGCCCAGAACATCAAGGACGGCTCCGGCCAGCGCGTTGGCGGAGGGCACGTCATCGTACCAATCTTCGTTGCTGCCAATCTCAACGAACAGGGCTGGTTGCTGGATGAAGGGGCCGTGGTGGGTCGCTTCGAACGTCACGGCATGGGGGAGGTTCAGCGCGTCGCGGTGAACCTGCAGTCGGCGCAGCAGAGCACCCATGTCGCGCGGGGCGCAGGTGCCGTAGGTGCGCGGTTGGCCACCAACGTCGTGGCGGTCAGTGGGGTTGCCGACGGGATGGACGGTCAGGCTAGGTTCGCCACTGGCGGCGCGGTGGCGGCTTAGGAACCAAACCGCCTCGATGGGCCAGTCGGTTGCCGCAAGGTCGCCGGTAAGCGTTTCGTCGGTGACGGTAGGGCCATCTACTTCCACGATGCGGGCCGCCGTACCGGTCCTACCATCAATCCGCTCCTGCACAGGTCGTCCGCGAAACGTGACATGGTCTAGTGTTGTCCACGCTGCCTGCTCGAGTAGGCGGTCGCGAATGTTGGTGCTGGCGTTGTCGGACAGGCTAGTCACCAGGACGCGCACAAGGTGCCATCACCTCACTTGCGCAAGACTTTGCCGCCTGGCATGCGCCGCAACACGGCGCGCTTGAGGTACTGACGGCCAACAATGAGGCCAATGCCGACGGCGATTTCCGCCAGCACCATGGTGCGAACCCGGGTCCGCCCTGTGGGCATCCGCTTGTCTTCCGCGGCGCCCGTGAGCGGCAAGAACTCCTTGGAAACGAAAATCGTCGGGAGCCCGGCGCGCTCCAGAATCTCGGCGACTTCCGGCGCGGCGTTGCGGCGCTTGGACCACAAGTGTTGCACGTACTTGTTGGACAATTCCACCTCTGATTCCAGCCGACCATCCTTGAAGGCGCGCACGTGCAATTGCAAGTCATCGGGCTCCTGGCGAATCACGCCCCACATTTGGCCCGGTTTTCGTGCCTGCTTAGGGTCGCGCTTGAACCCTTCAGCCAGCAGGACCGCCTTGGCAGCTTGCAGCCAAGTGTCCACTTCGATGTCGCTGGCGTCGCCTTGGGCCTGGGTGGCGGGTGCGGCAGCGTCCAGGTCGGCGTCCTCGGGCACAGACGAAAGTCACCCTCGTCCCTTATGGCGTTTGGCCTGGCCGTGAGCCTGGCCCGTGCCATGCACCCTTTAAACCGTGTGAGGGGTGGGCGTTCGAGCCCCATGGTCAAACCCCTGGCGCAGACCCAAGCCGTCGTGAAAGCCCGCAAGCGTTCGCGCAAGGAACCGGAAGCCGCCGCGCCGGCTGCCGAGCCTGCGCCGTTGGCGAGCAATGAAAGCGTGGTCACCAAGACCACCACCACGACCACTACTGTATCGGAAGAACCTGAGGCGTGGGATGGTGCAGGCGCCGACGCAGCGCCGACCGATGGCTCGGGCGCCACCATTGAATTGGAAGGAATTGGGGGCACCAGCAAGATCAAGCGCATCACGTGGGAAGGTGAGCCCGCAAGCGAATCCACCTCTGTGGAGCGCCACGTCGTGGACCGCGAATGGCGGCCACGACACCCAGCTACCATGGGCCAAATCCACTGGGAAATCGACCACTTTGGCCGCAGCAAGATTCCTGGCTACCGCGCATCAAGCCCGGTGGACAAGATTCGCAGCAGCGAAGTTCGGCACCGTGAGCTCATCAAACTGGCAACACGGCACACCGGTGCGCACAAGTGCAGCGAGTGCGGACGCTACCACGGCCCGGACCACCGCGGCCATGACGGTAAGTTCTACGAAACGCGCGGGGGCTACGTATCCCGGGCCACGCACGACAGCGGTCGCACGGTTTACCATGTCAAGGACCGCGGCGTCAAGGAACCCCGCCGGTTCACCCCGAAATTGGTGGACGACGTCATCCGCAAGGAGTATCGTGGGGACACGGACGATGTGGTCGTGGAGACCACCCGCACGGTGACACGCAACGATGGCCTTGGGCACAGCACCACGACCACGACTCGCACCGTCAAGCGGGCCGATGGCCGCCCGACCCACTCTGAAGTAACCGTGGATGCACCTCGCGAGGGCCCTGTGCCGGACGAGATTGAGGGGCGCCCCGTGTGCCAGGCGGAAACGAAGGCTGGCAAGCCTTGCCAGAACAAGTCTCGCTACGGCAGCAAATACTGCTCCAGCCACAAGGGCTACCACCCCAAGAACTGAGGTGCTCCTTCAGGGGCGGCCCCCAACGCCTAAAGAGGGGACTTCGTGGGCGAAGCCGTGCTCGAAATTGTCCACCGCGAGGGCTTGGCGCGTGTCTGCCGTTGGCAGGCCGATGCAGGCGAGCTTCGCACCCCGTCGCTCATCGTGCCGGAAACTTCTGCTGGCGTGCCCGATTGGGCCGAGGTGACCCTCGGTGCGGGTCCCGATGCAGGAGCCGGCGTTCGCTTCGTAAGTGAAGGCACATGGTTCTACCCGCGTGATGTATCGGGTGCCGAGCTTGTGGTGCCGGCGGTTTGTCCGTCTCCTACCTCGGACGTCCAGGTCCTGCCCATTGGCGATGACGTAGCCGTCTGGCATGATGCCGGTGGCTGGGCAACCCACTCGGGCCGTACCGTCACCGCGCTGACCAAGGCGCGTCGCGAAGCGACTCCTGCACGTCTGTTGTGGGCTCCGGCGCTTGGCACCCCGGCTGACTACGCCGTTTGGGCGAGTCTTGGCGTGGACCTGTTCGATGCGAGTCCACTTTTGTTGGCGGCAACGCGGGGCGAAGCGTGGACCGCTGACGGCGTTCTGGTGGGGGCCGCCGTGACCGAAGTCTTGGGCCTTGACCCGGAGGATGTGGAGGCGCTGACGCGCTTCAACTTGGAGGCCGCGCGCGATGAATTGCGGCGCGTTCGCCATGCCATTTCATCGGGCAGCCTGCGAAGCTTGGCCGAACGCCGTGCCTACACGGCACCGGGCGGCATCGAATTGCTGCGGCGCTTCGACCGGCACTTCGAGCATTTTGACATGGCCGTGCCCCGCCTTGGCGGTCCGGTTGATTGCATGACGCCGGAAGCCCTGTGGCGCCCTGATGTCGAAGCCTTCCGACGCCGGGTACGTGATGACTATGCGCCGCCACCGGCAGACGTTCTCGTTCTGCTTCCCTGTAGTGCCCGCAAGCCGTATGGTCGCAGCAAATCGCACCGTTATTTTGCCCGCACACTAGATGATTCGGGCATTCGCCACCGCGTGCACGAAGTGATGATTACTAGCCCGCTTGGCGTGGTGCCCCGCGAATTGGAAAATGCCTGGCCCGCCGCTTCGTACGATGTCCCGGTCACCGGTCGCTGGATGCTGGACGAAGAGGAAGTCATCCGTGAACAATTGGCGGCCTTACTGGATGCTGGCCACTACCAACACGTCGTCGCGCATGTTCCCGCAAGCACGTGGAGTTTCATCCGCGACCTGTTGCCTGACGGTGCGCATCACAGCAACGTCGCAGGTGCGCCTCAAAGCATCGCCGGCTGCCGAGATTTGGCGGCGGCATTGGCGCGCGTGAAGGAGGATGTGGGGCGAAGCGACGGGTTTGCTGGTGCCAAGGCGCGCAAATTGGACGATCTTCGCGCCCTGGCGTCCTTCCAATTCGGCCCTGAAGCAGGAGCCGCGCTTGTGGCGGATGCGTCCGCGCGTGGCAAGGCCCCCTTTGTCAAGTTGTTCGGGCCGGATGGTTCGCAGCGCGGCATGGTCACGGACCGGGGGCTTCTGTCTCTCACGCTGGAGGGGGCTGAATTGGTCGCTGCCTGTGGCGTCAAGCGCGTTCACATTGGCGACTTCTGGCCGAGCAAAACCAGCACCCTGTTTGCCGTTGGCGTTGACGATTGCGACGACGACGTGCGCATTGGCGACACGGTTGTCGTGGTGCACAATGGCGAGGTCCGCGCCTGCGGAATTGCCACCATGAGTGCCGAAGAAATGCGCGTGTTCAAGCGCGGCGCGGCCGTCAATTTGAAGCACGTCGTCAAGGCGCCCGCGCCCGTCCAGGAGGTCGTAGCATGAGTGCCAAGGCAGCCGTTGACTACGCCTTCGTAAACACCCAGCTGAATGATGAGGCGCGTGCCATTCGTGCCAGCATTCCGATGCGCGACGACCCGGGTGATTTGACCGAATACATTCGTTGCTGGAGCGAGGAGGACGTCCTCGATGGCAAGCCGTGTCGGGCGCTCGTCGTCATCCTCAAGACACGCGGTTGCACGTGGGCTCTAGCCGGCGGATGCACCATGTGTGGTTACGCCAACGAATCAGCGTGGCAGAAAGTGAGCACCGAACAACTGGTGGCCCAATTCGAACGCGCCTGGCGCAAGTACGACGGCGAAGAATTGGTGAAGATCTACACATCGGGCTCCTTCATCGACCGCCACGAAGTCCCCGTGGATGCCCAAGTCGCCATCCTTTCCACCATTGGAAAGCAACCTGCCAAAGTGGCTTTTGAGGCGCTGCCCGGTTTCTGCACCGACGACGCCTTTGCCCCCCTGGCGCCCCTTGTCAACCGCCTTGAGGTTGGCATTGGCGTGGAGTCCAGTAACGACCGCATCTTGAAGGACGCCGTCAACAAGGGACATCCTTTCGCGGCGTTCCCGGAGGCGGCCGAGGCGTGCCGACGCCACGACGTTTCGGTCAAGGCATATCTCATGTGCAAGCCGCCCTTCGTGAAGGAATGTGATGCCTTGGCCGACAGTCGCGCCACCATTGCAGCAGCAGCACCCCACAGCAATGTGGTCAGTCTGAATCCAACCAACATTCAAGGCCGCACCGTGGTGGATGCACTGCACCGCCGGGGTGGCTACCGGGCGCCCTGGCTGTGGACGCTTGTCCATGCGCTGCGCGACGCCGATGCCACGGCACGCGATGACGGCGCGGGAGGCCAACGCAGCGTGGTCATCAAGTCGGATGTCATTGCCGCAGGCCAAGACCGTGGTGCGCACAATTGCGGCACCTGCGACGAACGTGTTGGCGGCTACCTCAAGAAGTACAAGGAAACCCAGGACGTCAAGTTCCTTGACTTGTGCCTGGAGAAAGTGCAATGCAGGTGCCGCCGCGAATGGGAATTGACGCTGGAATTAGGCGAACTGGTGCCCGCCTATGGGGCGCTTTGACATGGCTCAAACCATTGGTGCGCAAGCCTCGGAAGGGCCCAATTTCGCCGGCTGGTGCCTCCGTTGCCGCGGCCGTCGCATCGTGGGTGCCTTAGGCTTTGAAGCTCAAGCGGCGGCTGCCTTGGAAGCGGGCCAAGCTGAGGTGCCGGAGGAGGACTGTCTCGTTTGCGAAGGTGCCTTCGCCGATGTCGAATCATGGCTGGCTGCTTGCCTTGAAGCCGCGCGTGACTACGAGTTCTCGCGCTTCCAAATCGGCGCTCTGTTTCCAAGCGACTGCGAAGCGCGCGAGAAAGAAAGGGTCGTGGAAGAAGGGCCCAAAGATACGCTTCGCACCGAGGCGAACCGCTTGCTTGCCCCGATGCTGGCCACGGCCACCGGCGCCGAGCTAGACTTGGCTGAGCCGGAGGCCGCCATCCTTCTGGACACACGGTTTTGGACGGCTCGCGTGGATGCTCGCAGCGTCTACATCAAGGGGCGTTACACCAAGACGCGCCGCGACATTCCTCAGACCCATTGGCCGTGCAAGACGTGCCAAGGCCGTGGCTGCTTCAAGTGCGACGACGAGGGCGTCTTGTACGCGTCGTCCGTCGAAGATGAAATTGGCCGCGTCCTCCTGCCGGCCTTCGCCGGTGAGTCCTACAGCTTCCACGGCGCTGGGCGAGAAGACATTGATGCGCTCATGCTTGGCACCGGCCGCCCCTTCGTGCTCGAGGTCAAGTCGCCCCGCAAGCGAACAGGCGTCGATTTGGCTGCGGTTGCCGAGGCCATCAACGAATCATCTTCCAAGACTGGCGTTGGCGTCAACAGCTTGCACATGGTGGAAAAGGCGGAAGTGGCCACCATCAAGGCCGGTGCCTATGACAAGACCTACCTCGCCCACTGCGTCAGTGAGGGCGCCTTGTCCAAGGAGGCAGTCGTGGCGGCCGCCGCCAGCATGGAGGGCGTCACCCTGCAACAACGCACGCCAGAACGCGTCAGCCACCGCCGCGCCGACCTCGTCCGGGAGCGCAAGATTCACCGCCTTCGCGTCACCGAATGGAAGGACGACACTCACTTCACACTCGAGGTCCACGCCGACTCTGGAGCCTACATCAAGGAACTCGTGAGTGGCGATGATGGCCGAACGGAGCCGAGTTTTTCGGCTGTCGTCGGAGTGCCTTGCGTCGTGGAGGCTTTGGACGTTTGTGGCATCTTGGATGAGGCGTAGTGGCTGCCCGCAGCGCCCCCAAACCTCACTCAACCTTTTATACGGCGACCAGTCCAGGCCACCTTACCGTCCCGTACGGACCCCCTACTCCGGGGTCTGACGGCAACAGGTGAACACCATGCCCATCCGTTCCAAAGGCCTCCGTTCCAAAACTCGCGGCGTTTTCTCCAAGCGTCCCCGCGACCGTGGCAACCCGACGCCCAATGCTGTCCTGCGCGAATTCGCCGAAGGCGCCCGCGTCGCCATTGTCAACGATCCGGCTGTCCACAAGGGAATGACGCACAAGCGCTTCCAGGGCCAAACCGGCGTCGTTACGGGCAAGCAGGGCGGTTCCTTCGTAGTCGCCATCACGCACGGTAACAAGCCGAAGACGCTTGTGGTTCGCGGCGAACACTTGAAGGCTGTGCAATGAGCGCCGACGCCGACCAAGACGTCATTCTGGACGACTTCGAGGAAGAAGGCCGTCTCATCAGCCTCGCCGAAGTCAAGCACATGCTCACCGAAGCGCAAGAGGCGCGGGAAGAAATGACGTACGAGCAGAAGATTGCCATGGAGCATGCTCGCCGTTTCGCTCGTATCGAAGTGGAGGCCGCCACCAAGGTTGTCGCTGCGGTGGAGGAATTGCTTCCCGGCATTGAGCAAAAGTACGCCATTCGCGTGGCCGATTTGCTTCCCCTGCATCCTGATGACGTCCGCGGCATCTTCCAGAAGAGCCGCCATGAGCTGGACGAGGACACGGTCGAGAAGATCATTGACATCGTCGACGCCAACTACGTCGCATAGGAGTTCCCTCCATGGAAGACTACGTCCACATCCTTGACTTCTTACCCAATGGCCGGCCCGATGCGCCTCCGGCGCGCCGTGAGCCGACGCTCCTGGGCGTTGGCGAGGCCCAATTCACCCTGTTTGAACTGGTGCCCAAACACGGCGTCAGCTTCACCATCGGCGACCGTTGCTATGTGGGCAAGGACGTGGAGAAGCGCAACATTGTGCAGAAGATTCGCGGTCGCGTCCATTACGGCGACTTGACGCCGGCGGCGCACGGAGAATTGCCCTACGTCATCGAGGACATCATCAAGTCCGACGAACCGCGCTTCGTACGCTTCTTCAACGAAGCACCCGCGATTAGCGTGCGTTTCCACGCGCTTGAACTGCTGCCCGGCGTAGGCAAAAAGTCCGTTGAGCACATCCTCGACGAGCGCAAGAAGGCGCCCTTTGCTTCGCTGGCGGAGCTTGAGGAGCGCACCGGCATGCAGCATCCTGAGAAGGTCATCATTGGCCGCATCATCAAGGAGCTCACGGACGAGTCGGAAAAATACCACATTTACGCCCGCCCCCCGCAGAAGGAAGAGGATGCGCGGCGCGGTGGCGGACGTGGCGGCTATGGTGGCCGCGGCGGCCGCGGCCGTTACTAAAGCGGACGGCGGTGCCAGCGCATGGGTCGGCGCCTCGGCCAGCATTTCCTTCGCGATGGCCGCATGGCTGACGCCATTGTGCAAGCGGCCGGCATTCAGCCCAATGATCACGTGCTGGAGATTGGGCCCGGCCCTGGGGTCCTTACGCATCGCATCTTGGATGCGCTCGGGGATGGCGGCCACTTGACCTGCATCGAGCTTGATGAAGCGTTGGCCGCAGCCATGCGAGACTCCGACGACCCTCGATTGACCGTGGTCGAGGGCGATGCCATGCGGGTTGATTTGGGGACGCCCGACATCATTGTCAGCAATTTGCCGTATCAAATCTCGGGACCCATCACGGCCCGCCTGGTGGATTTGCAAGCGTCGCGGCCGTGGCGCCGAGCCGTGCTCATGTATCAGAAGGAATTCGCGGACCGGCTACTGGCGGGACCCGGGAGCAAGGCGTATGGCCGTTTGTCCGTGTACGCGGCCAGGAGGGTGAGTGTTCGCCGCCTCCGGGATGTTCCGCCTGGGGCCTTTGACCCACCGCCCAAGGTTCGCTCCACTGTCGTTGTTCTAGAGCCTCACAAAGAATCTCCGTTCCTGGTAGCGAATGAGAAATTGTGGCGGGCGGTGGTGGATGGCGCGTTTGGTCAGCGTCGTAAGCAGTTACGCAATACCTTGCCTGGCGCGGTAGCGTCCCATGGTATCCCGCGGGACCGGACCCTGGCCGTGTTGGACACATTGGACTTGGCCAACCAACGACCGGAGGCATTGGCGCCCGAGACGTTTGCCAGCTTGGTCTCCCAGCTTGTCGGTGCAGCGCCGGCTGCAGGCGAAGGAACGCGGTAACATGCCGGAGCACGATGGCATTTTCTTCGCCACCCACCCAGATGTGTACGAACCCAGCGACGACACATGGCTGTTGGCGGAAGCGGTTGGCAACGAAGCGACACCCGGAATCAATTTCCTGGAGGTTGGCTGCGGCACAGGCTTCGTCAGCGTTGTGGCGGCGAAGAAAGGCGCCAAGGTCACCTGCACTGACGCCAATCCACACGCCGTGCAATTGGCCCTTCACAATGCACGCCAGAACGGAGTCGCCCTGGACGCCCATGAAGTGGATCTTCTGCATGGATTACCGGGCCCCTTCGACCTCGTCGCCTTCAACCCGCCGTACCTGCCGACGGGGCCTGATGACGTTGTCCAGGGGCCACTCAACTTGGCCTTTGACGGCGGGCAGGATGGCAACGCAGTGGTGCTCCGCTTCGCCGACCAAGTGGCGGCGCTTACACCGCGGCCTCGTTGCGTCTTGGTAGTGCACAGTAGCCTCAGTGACCCCAAGCCGCTGGAAGCGCGTTTGGAAGCCGCAGGTTACCGGTGTGAGGTTGCGCTGCAACGACGCTTCTTCTTCGAGGAACTTACCGTGCGTAGGTTCCGCCAAGTCTCTTAGACGTGGCGCAGAAGCAGCGCTTGTTCGATGGCTGCGTCCATGGCATTTCGTCCCATAACGATGCGCGCTTCGGCTTGCGCAGCCGTCATGCGCGGTCCTGAAATGCCCAAGGCAACGGGCTTGTCAAACTCACAGGCCAAGCGTGTTAGCTGCTGCGCTACGGCGTGCGTAATAACTTCGTCGTGGGCAGTCTCGCCTTGGATGACGCACCCAATTACGACGACGCCGTCTACATCGTCTCGGGCGAGGAGTCGCTTGGTAGCAAGCGGTGTGTCAAAGGCACCAGGAACATGCAGGTGGGCCGGCACTGTAGCGCCGCGCTTCTTCGCGTGGCTGGCGGCCATGCTGGCCATGGCATCGGTGACATCGGGGTGGAAATCCGCCTGAACGATGGCAATGGCTGCTCCTTCTCCGCCGGCTCCTGGCGATTCGTGGCTTGCGGTGTGTGCAGCTTGCTGCTCCGCATGACTTGGAATCGAGGACGCCGTCGGCTCGGTGGGTGGCGGCGTGACTGCGGCTGGCTCATCCACTGGGGCCGAAGATACGGTCGGTGATTCCTCTGGGCGACGGAACACGCGGGGCAAGCCCTGGTCCACCGTTTCAGGCGCCTGCGGCTCCATGACGGAAGGTGCGGCAGCGGCGGGTTCAGGGTTGGGCAGCGGCTCCGGGGCCGGTTCGGGGGCGGCAGGCGCTTCCTCAACCGGCTCAGGTTCTTGTGGCTTGGGCCGCTCGTACACTTCGAAATCGTCCGATTTCTCCTTCAATTCCGCCTTCGGGCCGGACTCGTAACCAGCTTGTGCTTGTTGTTGCCGGCGAATCATCGCTTCCAGCGCGTTCTCATCCATCGTGCATCCCGCTTTTGCGCACGTTGTCCTGCTATTTTGTGGTTGGGAGGTCGGCAAAAGCTGGCTGAGGCGACCGCTTAGCCCGTTTCCAAGCCGCCCACATCTTCGAATCCTTGCCGTTGGCCGGTGCCGGCGCGGCGCGTCAATTCTGCCGGGTCTTCCATCATCCAATAAGCGTTGGTGGCGTGTTCCCGGACTCGATTATCCACCACGGCCACGAGCTCGGCTGGGTCGTCCGTTTCATCCATGTGGACAATGACCTCCAAGGCGGGTCGGCCGGTTGCATGCATGGCTAGTTGGATGCCGAGGCTGGCGTCTTGGGCGCACTGCTTGTCAATCGGCTCAGGGCCTGCCATGCCACAGCATATGGCGATGTCGCAGTCGGTGGAAAGTAACGAGCGAGCGGCGACTCCAAGGTCCTTGAATCCGGGCACCGTCAGGTAGCGAATGCGGTCTTCCGTGACGCCGTGCGATTCCAATTGGTGGATGGCGCGTGGCCCCATGCGAGCCACTGCGAACGTGGTGTCAATGACCCCGTACACGGCCGTGCCTGGAGCCGGTGCCACTTGGCGCTCGGCCCAGGTTTCCACAATCGTGTCAAGCGCCGCAAGATGGGCGTCGCGTGTCATGTAGCCTCCTTGCCAGGATAGAGGCTGTCGGCGGCGGCGCGCTTGGCAATCTTCTCCATGATGCGGCGGCTGCCCTGTAAGTCTCCCACGTATTCGGGCAGTCGCACGACGCTGCATTGGATGTTCCGCCGGTCGAATTCGGCCGCCACTTGGGCTTCATCGTACCCCTGGTCGAAGCCGAGGGCGAAGATGTCTGGTTGCATCTCCTCGACGATGCGGTAGTAATCGGCTCGGTGCCCGAGAACCGCCGTGTCCACCGGCTTGAGGGCGGCCACCATATCGCGTCGGTGCTCTTCCGGTGTGATGGGAGCGTGCTTCTCGCGGGTGACGTTGTCGTCACGCGCGATGACCACGACCAGTTCATCACCGAGGGCTTTGGCTTCCTGTAGCATGTGCACGTGACCCGGATGCAGAAGATCGAAAACACCCGTCGTCATGACTCGGACATGCGGGCGGGGTTCCGCCCTGGTGGCCGTTGCGCCGGGTGGTCCGGTAGGGGAGGTCACGCTGCGCCGAGCGCCGCTTGGGACTTCATGCCTGCGGCCGCGTCGGCTCCCTGGCAAGCGGCCAGAACATCGGCACCGTCAAGGAGCACCAAGCCGTGGGTTTGAGCGTAGGCGCGGGCGCCCGCTAGGTCCAAGGCGTTCCCATCGGGGCCTAGCATTTCGCAGATGACGGTGCACGGGTCATCCTCTCCCGCCTGTCGTGCTAGTTCGAGGCTTAGTTCCGTGTGGCCTTGGCGGCCGGTAACTCCGTCCACATGTCCATTGAGAAGGTGAACGTGGCCGGGGCTGCGGAAGGCGGCGCCAAAGGCGGCGGCATCGGGCAGTTGGCCGACGGCGTCGCCAAGTGCTTGGATCGTGGCTGCCCGGTCGTTGTCGGTGATGCCGGTGCGCGTTGACCGGTGGTTGACTGTGATGCCAAAGCTGCTCGGGGAAGAGTCGTATTGCAAGTCGTTGGCATGCATATGGGCAAGGACGGGGTGGGCATCCTGGGCGGCCCGCAGGGCATCCGCTTCGAAGGGCAGGCCGAGGCCTTGGTGGAAGCTGGGGGGGACGCAGCAGCACACGAGTCCACCGGCGTCCTGGCGCAGGCGCCGTAGCAGGTCGGGCGTTGCATGGCGTGCCAAGGCCACCATGTCCACTTCTTCTTCGCGGCCGTCGGCGTCGTACAGAAGAACAGGGTCGCCGCGCTGGAGGGCGCGGGTGGCGGCGGTCACGTTGTCCATAGGCGGACCACCAAAAGGGGGCATATCAAAAGCGAGTTGCTAACCGAGAATGGGTAGCAAGCATGCGTGCCATGAGCCGGCCGGGCCAGCTCCAATTGACAACTGCTTACGCAGCGGCGGGGACGTCGTCGTCGTCTTGTTCGACCGTACTGGATTCCCAGTTGCGGCGGTAGGTCGTCACGTAACCGGCGATGCGGTTGCGGAAGCTGGTGCTACTGACATCAGTCAGTTCATCGACCATCTTCTTGTTGTGCTCAAAGTCACCAGTGAATTGGTCGTTGAATCGTTCCACCAGTTCGATGGCGACGCGCTTGATGTAGGTCGGACGGATGTTGCCCATGGACAAACCGTCGTGACTGGCCGCTGTATATAACGCTAAGCCCGTTGGCCACCTGTTCCATGCCCCAATTGACCTCTGTCCTGTGGGTTGCAGTCGGTGGGGCCGCCGGCGCCGTCGCACGTTTCCTAGTCAGCACCGCCGTGCCGCGTCTTGCGTTCCCGTGGCATACCTTGGCGGTGAACCTGGCAGGCGCGTTTCTGTTGGGCTTTCTCTTCCTGGACCACGGCATGGAGCACCGCGCTCGCCTGCTGATGGCGGTTGGGTTTCTTGGCGCCTTTACGACCCTGTCAACCTACAGCGTCGAAACCGTGGAACTTGTGCGGGAAGGTCGCACCGGCCTAGCCGGGGTGAACGTGGCCGCCAATGCTCTCGGAGGGCCTCTCCTGGCGTGGCTTGGCTGGCGCCTAGCGTGAAGTGCCGAATCGTCTGAAAAGCGACCTAAGTACCACGGCCGCACCATGGCCCATTGGTGACAACCGTGAAACACCCACGCCCCACCAACAAACGCCTGTGCCTCGTGAGCATGGCCATTCTGGCCATGGTCCCGCTGGCCGGCTGCCTGGAGGACGATCAGGCGGCCCCCATGACCGCCCCCAACGCGGTCCTGGAATCCAGCACGAGTGAAACAACCAACGGCCAAACGGTCACGTTTGACGGCCGCAACTCCACGCCTTCGACAGATGCTGCGACCATTACGGTCTGGCACTTCGACCTAGGCGACGGAACCAACCTCACCGTCAACGCCTCCGAAGAGGCCGTCATCGAACACGCCTACGAACGCGGCGGACACTACGTTGCCACCCTGACCATTACGGAACAGATTGGCGACGACGTGGCCACCACTGAAGTCGCTAGCATGGCAACCACAATCGTCGTGGACGAAGTGCACGCCGTCGAGGCGCTCCTTACGGAAGCCTCCCCGCTGCCCGACTCGCAGGGTCGGCTCTACCGCCTCGCCTTCGTGGCCGGCGCAACGGCGCACAGCCTAAACGTGACGCTGACTGCCACCGACCAACTGCCGGTTGGCCAAAGCCAACTGACGGTCCGCATCCTCGATGCCGATGGCGAAGCCATTGCCATTGAGGTCTTGGATGTGGATGCCGACGACGAACTGAGCTTCCTGGTGCCGCCCGCCGGCCCTGGCGAATACACGCTGGAAATCGAAGCTACCTCCGGTATCGTGGACGTCCTTGGCACCCTGGTCATTGACCACTAATCGACCAATGGTTGTTCTTCTCCCTCCTTCTCCCTTTTTCAACAATCCTACTCGTCTCCTCCGCTTCCTCGTTCGTGCGGCTTTTGAGGCCCCGAGACCCTCGGTGAAACCATGCGTATCCTGACCGTTCTTGCCATTGGCCTATTGCTGGCTTCCATTCCAGGGGGCCTTGCCAAGCCCGAGCACCCGGAGTGGCATGAGCGTCACCGAGAGGTGTCTGTTGATATTGTGCCGGATGGCGCCTCCCTGCGAAGCACCCTCGATGACGGTGCCCACCGCGATCTCGTCATCCACTCCTTCTCCCTGGCCACCGCGACCCTCCATGCTCGCCTGGTTGCGCTGGAACCAGAGATTGTGAATCTCGAGCAGCGCTTTGTGTTCGATAGCCTCCAGGAGTTTCATGATGTGGATGGTGACGGCCGCTTTTCGTTGCCTGATGCCGTTGTGCGTGAAATCCCCCTCGCTGGCTTGCAAGCATCCATGATGGCTGAGCCCAACCTCCAAACGCGCCACGGGGCAACGGCCACTTACGCCATTCCTCCGCCTGCCAATGGCAACGATACGCTGCCCCTCGGCGGACCGGGGCGCGGCGAGGCGGGTGTTTTGTCCATCAGCCTCAAGCTCGACGCGGTGCAACAGCCCACGGCGACCGCGCTGTCCTTTCAGCTCGACCCGCCGGACCGCAGTCAGCCGGGCACCTTGTTCTCCCTGCGGGTGCGCACTACCAATAGTGAGGCCGTCTTCGAAGACGGCACCTGGCGGCTGGAAGCGGCACCCTACAATCTCACCGTGGACGTTGGCGCCATCCTTGCCACCTATCAGGATGGCTGGACGTGGTATGCCCCGTTGCCGGCGGGTGAAGAGAGTTCTACCACGCTCGCGTTCACGCGCACGCCGAGCGAACAACTGGTTGCTGCCGCCCGCGCCATTGCAGGCAACCCGGTACTATTCGCCCTTGCTTTCTTGACGGTCGCAGCGGTGGTCGGCTTTCCCATGTGGAAACGTCTGCGGGAGGCTCCTTGATCGCCGAGAACCTCGTGGCTGCCGCCCTCTTGGCAGTCTCCGGGGCCCTCACGTTCGTTGCCTGGCGAAGTTGGCGCTACACGCCAACGCCCCGCGTCTTCTGGCTCGCCACTGCCTTCAGCTTGCTAGCAGGCAAGGCCCTCGTTCTCGCGGTCGCCCTCTTCGCGACGCCCGATTGGCAACGTTGGATGTTGGCCACGCTAACCCTAGATCTTGTGGCCCTCGGCGCGTTCTATCGCGCCACCTTGTAGCATGGACGCCGCATTCGTCGTGGCATTGGCGGCTGCTGCTGAAGCAACCACGGTCCTCGACCTGGACACCCGTCGGCGTGTGCACGATACCATTGCACGCCACCCCGGTTTGCACCTCAGCGGCGTCGCCCAGGAAGCGGGCTTGGAGATTAATCACGTCAAGTACCACGCACGGGTTCTGACCAAGCATGGCCTCGTCAAGCAACGGGAAGATGGCGAGCGCATCACGTTGTGGCCGACCAAGCGCAGCGTGGCGGGAGCCATTGATGCGGTGGACCCCGACGACCGCCGGGTCTTGGCTTGGCTGCGGCGCCCAGTCCCGTTGCAACTTGTGCTTCACTTGCTGGATGAGGGTCCGATGACGCTAGGCGAACTGGCGCCGCGGATGGGCCTGGCGCGCGGCACGCTGCATCATCACGTCAAGGGTCTCCTGAAGGAAAACATCCTCGAGACATTGGAGGATGGGCGCCGTCGCCCTGTTGCGGTTCGCGATGCCGATCATGTCATGCAGCTTCTCATGGCGCATCGGCCACCGGACAAACTCGTGGCGGGCTTCCTAGACGCCTGGGAAGCGGTTCGGCTCTAAGGCGGTCCGCCGCGTTAGAAAAGCGTCCGTTGGCCGTCGCCGGCGCTTGGACGGGGGGGCCGCCGGGCGGCATCTGCCGAGTCACCCTCGGGGTGGCCTTCGCCATCGTCGCTGCCGGCTTCGCCCGATGCGCCGACGCCCGCACCCGCCTCGTCCGCAGGCTCGGCGGGCTGCACCTCGTCCTCGGTGTCGTCAGAGAAACCGGCCAAACCTCCCCCTGGTGCCGCGATTCCTGCCTGTCGCGCACCGGTCCCGCCTACGGCGGCCGCCTTGGCCCGAGCCAAGCTCGCCTCCGCTTCTTCCGCTTGGCGTTGTTTGACACCGTCGCGGACCGCTTTGACGCGCGCCGTGGTTGCAGCCGGCCCGAGCAAGGCCTCGACTTGCGCATCCGTGAGGTCCCACGCAAAGGCGCAGGAGATGGCAAATGGTTCATCCATCTGGCAGAGCCGAGCAATGGTCTCGAATTGGTGCAATCGCGCCTTAGACCGGCTCATGTGCATGCTGACCGCGATGGCTGCGGTCAGTTGGTCGCGGCTCTGCCGGATGCCCTTGGTACGGCCCATTTTGGAGAGCCACTGCGGGAAGCCGAGCGGTTCGAAGCGGCCGCCGCGCGGTTTGGGGTGCTGCCGAGCGGCCGATACCCCTAGCCGGGCCAAATCCCCGGCATACGCCCAGAGCCGGTAGTGCTGCTTGCGCCGCGTCCGGCCAAGAAACACATCGGCGCGACTCAGGGCCTCGTAGCCGGCCACAAGGTCCTCGGGATGTTTGTATTCCTTGGGTAAATTCTCATCGACCCAGAGCACCAAATCCTCGGGTGTGGCATCAATGCTCATGCCCTCCCGGCGCAGTTCCGCGAAGGGTGCCTGCTTGAGGATGTGGGCCACATGGTCGAACATGTTGCCCGTGGCATCTCGGTCGCCGAGGCTGGCTAGGTCGGCTGATGTAACCGTGGTGCGGCCGCGGCAAATGGATTCCAAGTCGCGCACGGCCGCGCGCAAGTCGCCTCCGGCCCGCCCCGCAATGGCCTCGAACACGGCTGGTTCCACGTCGATGCCTTCGGCGCGAGCGATGTTGGCCAGCGCCTTTGGGATGCTGCGGACGTTGACGCGGGTGAACTTGAGGGTCTCAGCGAGCCCCTTGAGGGCCGAGCCCGCCCCCCGGGTCAGCGCGTAAAGGTCATTGACAATGAGAATGATGGGTTGCTTGGTTTCGCGGATGGTTGCCAAGATGGCGGCCTTGCCACCCTTATCAGACAAGTCCTTGCCGCTGCCTGCACCGCCACCGCCGGCCGCGTTTTCGCCCGACAATCGCTCGGTCAGGTTGTCCGCCTCGTCTAGGATGATGAGTTTTCGTCCCCGCTCATTGCCGGCCCCCTGAAACGACCCGTCGCTGCCAAAGGTTTGGTGGACGGCGCCGGCTCCCGCCACCCGTTTGATGGCGTCGGCGTTGCGGGCATCACTAGCATTCAACTCGATGACGGGCCAGCCCATGTCGGCGGCTAGCGCCAAGGCAGCACTGGTCTTACCCGTCCCGGGTGGGCCCGCCAACACGACCGCTCGCTTGGCCGGAGGCTTCCCCGTTTGCCATGCCTCGGCCCAAGCGGCGAGCTTCTTGATGCTCGGCCCGTTGCCAACAAGATCCGCCAGCCCTCGCGGGCGGTGACGCTCCGTCCAATCCGCCACGATGACCGGGGCCTGGTGCTCGGGCACATGGCTGGCAAGTCCTGACTACTCTTAGCGCGAGCGGACTCATGGCAAGGCTATCCACAAGGTTCATGGCTGGCGCTCCGCCATGGGCGGCCATGAAGTGGTTGGTCTTTGCCAGTCTCGCGACTCTAATGTTTGCCGGTTGCCTCGACGACGATGGCACCATTTCGGCCAAGGAGGGCCGCGACATGGCGGCCGATGAAGCCGCCGACCACCTGACGGATGCCCGTCTCATGTGGGTTGGGGGTCTGGAGCCGTTTCGCCGCCTCGTGGACGATGATTGGACTTTCGAAGTGCATGCTGATGCCGTCCAAGCAGACGGCAAGGCGCCCATCTGGGCCTACGCGTTCAAGAATGACACCCACGGCTACGGCGCCATTGTTGCCGGAGCGCTGGGAGTGCTGGCAGAAGCGTATGGTCCACTTGACGAGGAGGACCTGCCTGGCATCGAGCCCATTGCAGATTGGCGCATTGACTCGGACGAGTTGCCGGCCATTCTGCGGCGCGAACTGGATTGGCCTGCGCCGGCGGCCAACACAAGCACCTTCTGGAGCTTGGCGGCCGATGATGGCGAACCCTACTGGTTCATTGAGCGCGAGGAGGGCAACGGCACTTCCTATGGTGCCGTCATCAATGCGCGCAATGGCACGGTCATGGACGACGACTTCAACGGCCCCGAGGCCGCCTTCAAGGAGGCTTCCGCAGGCGGCTACTCGGACAGCGTCACAATTGAGGCAACGGTCACCCCATTCTCCACGGAAAGCGAGACCATTTACGGCCCCCACGCCCCGGCCTTTGCTGAACTCGTTGTGAATCATGGCCCTGCCGCGGGCGACGTGGCGGTGCTTGTGTTTGCCGACGGCGAACCCATGGTTCGTTGTATCATCGGCCCGACGCTCGGAGTCGGTGCGGGGGGTACCTGCGTCGGCGCCGTCGAATCGTATCCGGCATCGGAGTGGGTCCTCATGGTCGATAGCGATGGTGGGGTCGCTGCCGATGTGGTGGCCCGTCTGGACGTGCACTGGCTCGACTAGCTTGTCCCATCGAGCAAGTGGTCAATGCGACTTTCTGGCCGTGGCGCGGGGTCAAGAATGAATTGTTCGCGCGCGGTCCACAAGGATTCTCGCTGGCCTGGCCACTGCATGCGCTTTGCCGCGTCATCGGGCGTAAGCCATGCGTAGCTCTCGTGCTCATCTGAGAGTTGCACCTTGGCGTTGCTGGCCACCACGGCAAGGAAAACCGGCGACAGAATGACTTGGTCGTACTGTGCCAAGTAGAACCGGTTGATGGCGGAGACTTGGTAGAACGCCTTCGGACGTAGACCGGTCTCCTCCCGAAGTTCCCTGGCCGCGCATTGATAGGCAGTTTCGCCCGCTTCGATGTGGCCTTGCACGGGTTGCCAGGCACCCGGCAAAATTACCTGTTCACTTCGCTTCAACACCAGCCACTCATCGTTGTCCTCGGGCGTCATTCGGACCACGAGGCAATCGGCATAACGTACGGTTGCCGCGGGCGGCGTCACGGCGCCACCGTCCGCTGCACCGACCCCGCCGCGGCCCCCGAAACGACCGTTTGGAGCCGCGCTGCCGCTTCTTCCATGTCGGCTCGACTCACGTGGCGGTGCGTCACGAAGCGGACCACGGAGCCGGCGTCACGGAACAAGCAACGAACCCCCACGGCATCCGCATTTGCAACGAATTGGGCGGCGCTCATGCCCGAGGCGGCCACGTCGCAATACACGATGTTGGTTTCTGGCATGCCAAGAAGCTCTAGCCCGGGTAGGTCCTGCAAGGCGGAGGCGAGCGTTGTGGCATTGGCGTGGTCTTCGGAGAGGCGATCCCGCATGCGGGTCAGCGCTTCCAATCCGGCCGCTGCGATGATGCCCGCTTGGCGCATACCCCCACCCAGCACTTTGCGGACGGTTCGTGCCTTGTGAATGAAGTCGGCATTGCCAGCTAGGACGCTGCCTACGGGAGCAGACAGCCCCTTGGACAGGCAGCACATGACGGAATCAACGTGGGCGGTCCAGGCGGTCTCCGGCTGGTCACGAGCAATTGCGGCATGCCACAGGCGGGCTCCATCCATGTGCACCATGGCGCCATGGCCATGGGCTGTGTCCTGAATGGCCGCAACCTCCTCCGGCGTCCAGATGGTGCCGCCGTGCCAATTGTGCGTGTTCTCGATGGCAATCATCTTGGTGGTGGCGAAGTGGGGGTCGTCCGGGAACCAAAATCGGTCCAGGGCGCCGGGGCCAAAGACGCCGCGCTGGGCTGCCACGGTTCGCAACTGGGCGCCTGCCAGTAGGGCGGCGCCACCGCCCTCGTACAACGCGAGGTGGCTGTTTTCCTCCGCCACAATGGCGCCGTGACGCGCCGTGTGAACCCAGGCTGCGATTTGGTTGGCCATCGTGCCCGACG
>JBFJXH010000019.1:0-20375 GCA_041623215.1 Thermoplasmatota archaeon | reverse complement strand
GTCCAGCCCTTGACGACGACGTCTCGGCCACGCGCGTCAATGGCGAGGACGATTTTCCCGGGGTAGATGGCCGCAACTTCTCGCAGCCACCGAGGATTGCGCACTCCTTGCGTTCCGACAATGACGCGGCCAATGCCTCTGGCCAGCAGGGATTCGATGTCCATCATGTGGCGAACGCCGCCGCCGAAGGTCACCGGCTCGCCGTGCCCCAAAATGCCTTGCAACTGCGACAGGTTGTCGCCGCGACCTAGCGCCGCATCTAAGTCGATGACATGAAAGCGCCGTGCCCCGAGGCGACGCCAGTAGCCTGCCTGCTCGGCGGGAGTCCGGTCTTCTTTGACTGCGACGCGGTCGGGGTCGCCGCCCACGAGTTGGACGACGTGGCCTCCTTGCAGATCGATAGCCGGGTAAATGTCCATGGCGACAATCCCCGGATGGCGTCTGCGCTTGAAGGCTTGGCTGGCACCGTGCATGTGGTCATCTATAGACGTTATATACGAGGTCCCTTGGCGAACATCATGGGACTACGAACCCCCCTTCTGCTGCTCGCTCTCGTGAGCATGAGTTTGGCTGGCTGCCTCGACTTTGGCGACGACGAGCCGGTCCAAGATGCTGGCGACAACGCCGACCAGGCGGACCCTGGCGACACCGGCGTGGCCGACGGTAACACCACGGACGACGGCGCCGATGACGGTGGCAACGCCACAACCAGCGATGGCAACATGACTGATGGCAACGCCACAACCGGTGATGGCAACATGACCGATGGCAACGCCACGACCGATGACAACGTCACCGTCACGTACGAAGCCGTTGAGATCCTCAATGAAACCTTCCGCGCAACCAGCGCCGAGCGCGCCAACTTCACCATCACCATTCCGGCCGATGCGGTCGAAATGACGATTTGGATTCAAGTTGACGAAGGCGTCTGGGACGAGTTCACGGTGAGCGGCCTTGGCGACTGCGACGATGTTGCCATGGGCTCGAACGGCTTGGTCGTGTCTGCCGCAACCGACAACGGCAGCGGTGGCACCACGTGCACGCCGCCCGCCTTCGGCGACGTTTCATTCGACCTTGGCCCCGGCACTGGTGCCGCCCAAGGCGCCGTGACCATCTCTGTGATGGTCCCGGAAGCCTAGGCCACCCTGCTTGACTAAGCCGTCGGGCGTGACATGCGCCACTCGTTCTTCCCCTTCTTCCCTTCCCCTTGACCGGTTGACTACAGGCCTGGCCTGGAACCCCATCGCTCGACCAGCGACGACAAGATTCTTGCACCCGTCTCCCCCGACTTCTCGGGATGGAACTGGACGCCTACCGTTTCTCCCGCCCTAATTGCAGCTGCAAAAGGCGCGCCGTAGGTCGTGGTGGCTAGCATCTGCCATGAGCCCGCCGGACGGTCAGAGGCTCCGGGCGCCGATGGTTTTAGAGGGGCTGCGTAGGAATGGACATAGTACACGTAGGAATCCTGGCAAGGGGCCAGCAAGCCCGCGCAATCCTCCAGCGTGTTCCAGCCCATGTGGGGAATTTTCGGGGCACTCCCAGGCAAGCGCTCAACGCGACCAGGCACGAGCCCCAGGCCCGTGTGCTCTGGGTCCTCGGCGCTGCCTTCGTACAGAACCTGGTGCCCGATGCAAACACCGAGAATCGGGCGCCCAGCTTCGTGCCGGGCTCGCAAGCCGTCTCGAACCGCTTCTAGGCTATCCATAACGGCGCCAAACGCCCCGACGCCTGGAAGGACCGCCACATGGGCGTTGGTAAAACGGTCCGCGTTCGTTGTTACCTCCACACGGGCGCCAGCTCGCTCGAGTGCCATTCGTAGGCTATGCAGGTTCCCAACACCGTAGTCCCAGATGGCCCACGGGGTACCTGATCCAGCCTCGCCAACCGCCGCGCCGCGCTGTTCAGGCTCGGTCACGAAACAAGCACCTCATCGAGCGCATGCAGCAGTCTCGAGGTCTCGTCCGGCCCCGCCACAGTGAAACGAATGGTATCCTGCACCATGGGCTTGTTCGGAAAGGTCCGGGCCAGGATGCCCCGTTGTTTGAGGCCAAGATACAACGCTCCCGCGTCGTGGCCAATGGGTGGTAGGGTCAGGAGGAAATTGCTGTCGCTTGGCTGCACCTTGAAGCCGCGCTGGCGCAGGGCCTCCTCCAGGTGCTCGCGCTCCGCTTGCACGGTGGCAACGCCGCGTGCCACCCAGGGCTCGTCGAGGCTGGCTGCTGCGGCGTGCTCGGCAATGAGATTGAGGTTGTACGGTGGTTTGGCAAGCAGCAGGCGCTGCATCAAGTCGCTATTGGCGGCGAGGTAGCCGACGCGAAGGCCAGCCAATCCGTGCGCCTTGCTGAACGTCCGTAGCACGACCAAATTGTCAAAGTGCTCAACGTACGGCAGGAAGGACTTGCGGTCGGTTGCGTACTCGATGTACGCCTCGTCAATGACCACAATGCCTGGTGACTCCTGGACCAAGCGTTCCAAATCGTTGGTCGCAAAGGCGTTGCCTGTGGGGTTGTTGGGGGACGCTACAATGGTCAGGCGGGCCGCAGCTGCGAGCAAGCGGTCAACGTCAAGGCGCCATGAGCCAAACGAGCCGGCGAGAGGAACGTCTTCGAAAGCAAGGTCGTGGACTTTGGCATAGAACGGGTACAGGGAGTAGCCGGGCCGTGTCGTTGCCAACGTGCACCCGGGCTCGGTAAAGGTCCGACAAAGGAGGTCCAGGGCCTCGTCGCTACCATTCGTGCAGGCAAAGTTTTCGGCGGCCAAACCACGGCCATGATGCCGCGCCAGGGCCGCCCGCAAGATGTCGCTGTCGCGTGTTGGGTACTGGTCTACGCCTAGGTTTTGCACCTGGATTGCTTGCAAAACTGGATTGGGGCCAAGCAGGTTGGTGTTTTGATCGAGGCGAAGGGGCGAGCCTTGCAGCGGCGCTTGATAGTAGGGCTGCAAGTCTTGCACGGCCTGGCGGGTCCACGCGGCGACGCGGGCTGCGCGGTCAGAATCGGGCCCGTCGGTCAAGGGCTGTCCTCGAGTCGTCTTGTGACGGCGCGAGCGTGTGCGTGCAAACCCTCGGCATCCGCCAGCGTGGTCACGGAGGGCGCTAACGTCGCCAATCCGTCCGCCGTGACCTGTTGCCATGTAATCCAGCGGACGAAGTCATCGACGGCCAGGCCGCCGCGTTGGTGCGCAAAGCCCATCGTAGGCAAGACATGGTTGGTGCCGGACCCATAGTCGCCCAGGGTAACGGGCGCGTGGGGGCCCAAGAAAAGACTGCCCGCTGCGGTAATTTGATTCGCCGTAGCCAAGGGGTCGGCGGTCACTACGGCAACGTGTTCGCCGCCGTACGCGTTGGTGAAGGCTACCGCCTCGGCCATGTCGCTGGCCACCAGAATGGCGCCGTGGTTTCGAAGGCTCTTGTCGATAATGCGGGCCCGGCGCTCCTTGGGCAATCCTTCCATCAGCTCGTCGGCCACGCCATCTGCTAAGGTAGCGTCGTCGGTGACAAGAAGGACTTGGGCGTCTGGGTCGTGTTCTGCTTGGGCCAGAAGGTCCCATGCAATCGGGCCTGCTGGCGCGCCGGCGTCCGCTAGGACAAGGAGTTCGGAGGGGCCGGCCGGCGCGTCAATTCGGACGAGGTCGCTGACGTGCTTCTTGGCCGCGGTGACGAAAGCATTGCCCGGTCCGACAATTGCCTGCACGCGCTCAATGGTCTGCGTTCCGTGGGCCAACGCCGCAATGGCTTGGGCACCACCTGCCGCAAACATCTCGGTTGCGCCTGCCGCCTTGGCCGCGTAGGCAACAACGGGGTCCACGCTACCGTCATGGGTGGGAGGAGTCGTGACCACAATGCGGCCCACGCCGGCAATCGCCGCCGGTGTAACCGTCATGAGGACCGTGCTGGGGTATTGCGCTCGACCCCCAGGGACATAGCATGCTACGGCATCCAAGGGCACCGGGCGGCGCCCAAGTAGTACGCCCGGCGTGGCCTCGAATTCGTCCGCTGTTGGCGCCTGCCGTGCATGGAAGTCTCGAATTCGCTCGTGGTTTTCGTCAATCGCTTGGGCGACGCTTTTGGGGCAGCCGTCGGCCGCTTTGTGCCATTCTTCGGTCGGAACGATGCGTGCGGGGATGCCATCGAATTGCTCGGACCACTGTGACAAGGCACGGTCGCCTCGCTCGGCGATGTCATCCACGATGGTGCGGACCTTTTTGCGGACCTCCTCAGGCACGGCTTGCGCCCGCTCGGTCCAGGGCGACCACTCGGCGGGGTCGGTTGGCAAATCTTGGGGTTCAATGATGCGAGACATGAGGTTAGGGTACGAGGCGATCAATTGGGACAATGAGGATTCCTTGGCCGCCGAGGTCTTTGAGTTGGTGGACAGCGTCATAGACATCGGCTTCGTCCACGACGACCTGAATGGCCACCAAATCGTCGCGGCCGGCTAAGTCTACCACGGTGGGGCCGGCTAGCCCAGGCAGGAAGGACCGAACCTGGTCGAGTTGGGTGCGCGGTAGGTCTGCCAAGAGGTAGCGCTTGCCACGGGCTTGGACGACGGACTCCAATGCGAATCGGAGGCGTTCGCGTTCAGGGTCTGGCTCCTCGCGGCCCGTGGGGGGGCGCGCAAAGAGGCCACAAGTGGAAGTGAGAACGGTGTCAATTTCGCGCAGGTGGTTCTGAAGCAGCGTGCTGCCGCTGCTCGTCAAGTCGAGGATGGCGTCGGCGACGCCCACGGCGGGTGTCACCTCGCAAGCGCCCGATACCTCCACCACGCGGACTTTTTTGCCGAGTTGCTCGAAGTGGCTTTTGGCAAGGTGGGGGAAACTCGTCGCGACACGAGTGCCGTCGGGCAGGTCGGCCGATGAGGTGGCGGCATGTTCGTTGGGGACAGCCATGACAAGCCGGCAGGCGCCGAAGCCTAGGTCCACCAATCGGTCTAGGGCGTGGCCCGATTCGGCAACCACGTCCGAGCCGGTAATGCCGCAATCGACGGCGCCGTTGGCAATGAAGCCCGGAATGTCGCTAGCGCGTACGAACAGGATTTGCAGGCGGCCATCCAGGGCCGTGGCCTGCAATTGCCGTTCGCTGCTGCTTTCGAGACGGATGCCGGCTCGGCGTAGCACAGCCACGGCATCGTCGGAGAGACGGCCTTTGTTGGGAATCGCCAAGCGTAGGGTCATTCACTCACATCGCAGAGAGGACCAAAGGCGGCGCCGCGCTCACGCCCCGAAATGGGCATGCGGTGGGACGCGGCGGTGTGTCCTCATCAAGCAAGCACTGCCGCGCCCGGTATTTGTCGCTTGTGCGACTAGCTTGGCGCCACGAGGCCGCGTGCTACCGCATATTCGGCGTTGAGCACCGATTGCCCCGCCGCTCCCCGCACTGTGTTGTGGCCAAGGACGACGAAGCGGACCTGGCGGGGGCCATCAACGCGGATGCGGCCGACGGTGATGGCCATGCCGTTGCCATTGTCCCGGTCTCGTCGTGGCTGCGGCCGATCGACGTCGGTGGTAACCTGAATCGGGGCGGCAGGGGCCATGGCCAGGGACATCACGTCGTCTGGGCCGCGGAAATTGGCTAAGGTCGCGCGAATGGCCGCCTCGTCGGCGTCCGCCCGAAGGGTCACGTGGACGCACTCGAGGTGACCCTCTCGCACCGGGACGCGCGTGCAGGTTGGCCAAACCTGGAAGTCGGCGGCGGACCCGTCTACAGCGCCGAGTGTTTTCTGGGGCTCTTCGACCAGTTTGTCTTCCTCGCCACCAATGAACGGCACCACGTTGTCCACCACATCAAGGGCACTGACGCCCGGGTAGCCGGCCCCGCTCAAGCCTTGCAGTGTGGTGACGTGGACGGTTTCAAGGCCAAAGGCACGGTGCAGCGGGGCCAAGGCGAGCGTCAGAATAATGCCGCTGCAATTGCCGTTTGCAACAATGAACCCGCCGGCAGGGAAGGTGGCTTGGTCGCGCACCATGTCAAGATGCTCGGGGTTCACTTCCGGAATCAGCAGTGGGATGCCGGAGGCCATGCGATGCGGCGACGCGTTGGTGAACACAGCCTTGCCCGCCTGCGCGTAGCGGGGCTCCAATTCTCTGGCAGCAGCGCTTGGAAGCGCACTGAAGACAACGCGGACCGCCGGGTCCGAAAGAACATCTTCGAGGCCAACCACTGCTTGTGCACCAATGGCATCGGGCATGGGCGTGTCGAGAATCCAGTTCGCCGCGTCACGGTAGGCGCGTCCTGCGCTCCGGTCGCTTGCCGCCAGCGCCGTTATCTGAAACGTAGGGTGGTCGTGCAGAAATTGGATGAAGCGCTGGCCAACGGCGCCCGTTGCGCCAGCCACCGCCACGGGAATCTTGGTGGTCATGCTTGGGCCTCCGACGATGTGGCAATTGCCTTCACGTTGCCGTTGAGGAAGCGATCGTGGATGGCGCGCAAGGCGGCCGATGATCCTTTGTCTTGCATGATGAAATCAATGGCCAAGTCACTGGCGCCGAGGCTAATCATTTCGATGTTGACCTTGGCTTGGGCCACCGCGTCGAGAATGTCGGCGGCGCTGCCGGGTCGTTCGCCCAGACCTTTTCCTACGACGCACACGAGGGCCCGGTCTGGCAGGGCCTCCATGCTTTGAATCACGCCGCCGACGAGGGGTTGCAACGCACGGTTGGCGCGATCCAAATCATCGGAGGCAAGCAGCAACGCAAAGGTTGCCTGGCTGGTCGCCATGTTGAGGACATTAACGCGTGCCGCGCTCAAGGCATCAAAAACGCGTTTTGCGACCCCTGGGGTGTGGGCCATCCCGGGGCCATGCAGGCGAAGGATGCCCAAGCCGCGTCGGCAGGCGGTTGCGCGCACCAGTGCTGGGGCCGGTTGAGCGCCGCGGCCAATGACGGTGCCTGCGGCATCCGGTTCGGCGAAGCACCGGATGTGAATGGGAATGCCGACGCCCTGGACTGGTTCAACACAGCGTGCATGCAGCACTTTTGCACCCACGTTGGCCAACTCTGCGGCTTCCTCGTAATCCATTTCTGGAATCAGGCGAGCGTCCGGGACGGCGTTGGGGTCGGCCGTCAAAAAGCCAGCCACATCCTTCCATAGCTCAACCGCCTCGGCATCAAGGGCGTAGCCAAGCAGCGCAGCCACGTAGTCGCTACCGCCGCGGCCAAACAGCGTGGCATCGCCGGCAGCGTCCACGCCGTAGAATCCAGTTACGACCGGCACCACCGGTTGGGTGGCCTCGGCCACGGTCCGGAGATTGCCGTTGACTGCGTCCTTGAGGTTGGTTAAGTCGGGTCGTGCGTTGCCGAACGGCCCAAGGGAAAGGATGCCTGCGTGCTCGCCGTCAAAGGCGCGTGCCGGACAGCCGGCGCTTCGGAGCGCGGCCGCCAGGACCGGCGCTGCAAGGCGTTCACCGAAGGACAGTACGAGGTCGTGCAGGCGCGGCGTAATCTCCTGCGTGTAGGCGATGCCGTACAGTAGTCGTTCCAATCGTTCGAGGCCGGTGTCCACGGCATAGCTTGCCTCGTTGTCTCCCCCCGGGCATAAGGTTGCCAAGGCTTCCAAGTGCCGCGAACGCAATTCATCTACCAGGACGAAGACGCTGCTCTCCTCGAGCGGGCCGCGCTCCAGGACTGCTTGCAGGCGGTCTGTGACCCCGTGCATGGCGCTGGTCACTACGACGCGCGGGCCTTGGGTGGCGGCCACAATCGTTGCGACGCGTTGCATGCCGGCGGCGTCGCGCACGGCTGCTCCACCGAACTTGAGCACTTTCATGGAACGACGCTCCGCCGGTGGTCTGCGCGCGAATCAAGAGCATCCTTGCCGGCTTGCATGAGGCTAGAGAAGGCAGTCCGGTCGTCCTTGGCAACGGCCTTTTGAAGGCGTTCGAGGCAGTGCCGCAGATGTTCAACGCTACTTGCTGCGTGAGGGTTGTCTGCTTGAATTTCGAAGTACACCTCGGGGCTTTCATCCACCACGCTGGCCGCAACCGCTTCGAGGCGCGAAAAGGTCGTGGAGTGGACGGGCAGCGTGGCTGGATCCAGGCTAGCAGCAAACGCGATGGCGGTGGCGTGGCCCAATGCCAGCACCTGCGCCATCACCTGGTCGTGTTCGTCGAGTCCGATGTGAATGACGTTTGCTGCTGTTGGTGCAAACAAATGCTCGATGGCTGCCGTTGCTTCTTCGTCGCCCGTGTCACAAAGAACCACGTCGGCGTCACGCAACGTCAGCGTTGAGGGGCCGAACATGGGGTGGAAGCTCGCGACGCGCCCGCCTCCTTCTCGAAGCTGTTGAATGACAGGAACGAGGGGGGACTTCACACTCGCCATGTCTGCGATGACGCCCTGGGGAGGCTCTTCGGCCCACGCCTCGTATTGGCGTGCGATGGCACGTGGGGGAATGGCCATGAGGACCAAGTCCGCATCGTAGAGATGCGTCGCCGCCGCGTCATTGTGGGCTGCCCCGTAAGCCGGGTCAATCAGATGCACATCGTAGCCATGCGACTGCAGGAAGCGGTTGAACCAGCGACCCATGCGGCCAGCGCCACCCATGAGGACGCAGGTGCGCCCGGTGCCGGACCCACGGGTCACGACCATGTCCTGCTCCTGCGCCTTGACGCTGGCCTGAATGAGTTGGTCAACAATGGCTGCTGCTGTGGCACCGTCCAACAACGCGGCCTCTGCCGTTCGGCGGGCTCGTTCCAGGACCCGCTTCTCTTGCAGCAGGTCAATGGCCGGGCGGCCCTGCGCCCGCTTCGCCTCTCCTAATTCCCTGGCTAAGTGCACGCGGCGTGCCGCAGCTTCGAGGATGGTCCGGTCCAGCTCGGCAATTTCCTCGCGAATGCGGTCCACGCCGGGGTCGCCATCGCCGTCCATTAAACCAGTCCCTCCTGGCGGCCGTGCAGGACATGGTCGGCCAAGCCAATCGCGATGCATGCGCGAATCACCGGAACGGCGCGGATGGCGATGCAGGGGTCGTGGCGGCCCTTCAGGTTCAAGGTTGCCGCTTCGCCGCTTCGCAGGTCTATGGTGGCCTGTGGTTGGAAGATGCTACTGGCTGGCTTGACGGCCACGCGGCCTGTCAAGGGCGCACCGTTGGTAAGGCCACCCAATAACCCGCCGGCGTGATTGGTGTTGGTGGTGGGGCCCTCTGGCGAGGGGGACCAGGCATCATTGTGCGCGCTGCCGCGCATGGATGCCGCCCCGAAGCCGGAGCCGAAGGACACGCCCTTGATGGCGGGGACGCTAAACAGCAGGTGCGACAACGTTGATTCGACGCTGTCGAAGAACGGGTCGCCCAACCCTACTGGAATGGTTTGGTTGGGGTCCCGATTGGCCGCTGCAAATGATACCACGCCGCCGATGCTATCCTTGCTTCGCCGGGCATCGTCCACGGCAGCCACCATGGCGCTTTCAATTTCGCCGGCGTGCGCCGTAAAAACTTGGCTTGCCGGAACCCTTGCTGCCATGTCCCAAAGGCTTGGCTCGGCCGCATCGACGCCCACAGTGCCAACGGCTTGTAGGTGCGCTGCGACCTGGATGCCCGCCTCGTCTAGGATGGCCATGGCGACCGCTCCGGCTGCCACCAGGGGGGCCGTTAGCCGACCCGAGTAGTGGCCGCCGCCCCGAAAATCGTTGAAGCCCTTGGCGCGTACGTGGGCTGGATAGTCACTGTGTCCCGGGCGCGGCAGGAATTCCAGGTCGCCATAGTCCCGCGAACGCTGGTCGGTGTTGGCAATCCAAATGGTTAGGGGGGCGCCCGTGGCGTGGTCGCGAAAGGCCCCTGAGAGCACCTGCGCCTGGTCAGCTTCCTTGCGCTGGGTTGTGAGTGGTGATTGCCCGGGCCGACGTTGATCCAGGTGGCGCTGAATGCGACTTGGGTCAAGGGCAAGTCCTGCGGGCACGCCGTCGATGGTTACGCCCACGCCCTTGCCGTGCGATTCGCCGAAGAGGCTGAGGCGGAACCTGGTCCCGAACCGGTTCATGTCGGCTGCTCCTGGCCCGTGAGTCGGCGGAGGTCTTCATGGAAGTTCGGATACGACACGGCCACCGAGGCGGCTCCGTCCACGCTGACGCCGCGTTGGCTAGCGAGTCCCAAAATCGCGAAGGCCATGTGAATCCGGTGGTCGTGGTGCGCCTGCACGACGGGTCCATCTATCCCCGTCCCCGGTACGGGTCCGCCGACGCCGTGGACGACTAGGCCATCCGGCCTTTCTTCACAGTTGACGCCGCACATCTTCAGTCCTTGGGCCATGGCGACGATGCGGTCTGATTCCTTGACGCGCAACTGCCCGCCGCCGCTGAAGGTCGTGGTCCCGTTGGCGACCGCCGCCAGGACACAAAGGGCGGGAAACGCATCGGGCGTGGCGGCCACGTCAATGGTGCCAGGGCTCACGAGGGTGGCATCAGAGTCATGGTGGCGCGGCGAAAGCGTGACGGCTGTTCCGTCGTCGTCCCACTGTATTGCACTTCCAAACTGCTGCAGATGGGCAAGTATGGCCTTGTCGCCCTGCCCGCTTGCTCTGGTTGCACCGGCTACCTCGATCTTGCCACCGGTAATGGCTCCCGCAACGAGGGGAAAGGCGGCGGTGCTCCAATCGCCTTCGATTTCAACGACGCCACTTGCCGGCGGGCGTGCTGCTTGGCCGCCCGGAATATCGTAATGGCGGCCGCCTCCGGGGGAGGGGCGGCTGGAAATTTGGATGCCAAACGCGGTGGCGGCCTGGACCGTCACATCAAGGTAGGGTGCAGAGTGCACGGGCGCTTCAAGAGCGAGCTCCGAGTCCCCTAGCAGGAATGGCAGCGTGAGAAGTAAACTTGAGCCGTATTGGCTGCTCGAGGCCCCCGGCAAGACGTAGCTGCCCGGACGGATGGGGCCCTGGATTCGCAGTGGCGGTCGGCCTCCGGGCGCGGCATCCACGGCGGCGCCGGCGTGCCGCAAGGCCTCCAGAAGCGGCTCGCTGGGGCGGCTGGAGAGACTTTCGTCACCGATGAGAATCGTCGCGGCGGGCAGGCGGGCAACGAGACCTGCCAACAGCCGGAGTGCCGTGCCCGCGTTCATGCAGTCGAGGGGTCCAGCAGGCGCGTGAAGAGGTGCTGGATGAAAGGCAACGATGCCCGCGGCTCGGTCCTGAATTCGCACGTCCGCCCCCAGGTCCATGAGGCAACGAAGGGTCGCGCCCGTGTCGGCCCCGAGTAAGGCGCCACGAACGGTGGTGGGTGCCGTTGCTTGCGCCGCCAGGATGAAGGATCGGTGCGTGATGGACTTGCTGCCGGGCACCCGCACGCGCCCACGGGCCTGGCCTGGGGGGCTGTAGTGGGAGTCGGGCGAAGCTTGCCTGCCCGTCATGCACGGACCGCCGATGGCCTTCGGTCCACTGCCTTTTGCCATGTCCACGTGCCGCCCGCCACGACTGCCAAATCAACCGGGTGCTCGAACAAAGCGGCGACGGCGGGGCCGGTGCCAGACAGGCCAGCCCCGAGGGCCCCGGCATCCAGCGCCACTTGGGTTGGTTCATCTGTTACGGGTAGCCCGGCGGCCTCGTAGAGCCGGTGGAAGGTCCGGCCGTTTTCCGTCATGGCTCCGGGCAAGTCCCCCGCTTGGGCCAGCAAAACAACGCGTCGCGCGCCGGCCATGGCGGGTCGCACGTCCAAATTCTTGACCAAATCCTTGGCAATGTGCTCATCGGGCATCCAGACCGCCACGTGCCACGGCTGAATCGGCAACGGCTGCAGGATGCGTCGCGCAGGATTGAGCGTCAGGTGACATCCGCCGAGCACGGTCGCCACCTGATCATCGTAGGCCCCCGTCAAAGTGACGCCGGCTTGCACGGCTGCGTCGATGGCAAGCGCGATTACTTCGTTGTGGCTGGGCGCTTGATTAGCGGCGTGTAAGCCCGCCAGCACCATGGCTGCCGCGGCGCTACTGCTGGTCTTCAGGCCACGCGCCGGTTGCGCGCCGCCACGCGTGGATACCTCGGCGCCGCCGGGGACGACGCCGTCGAGACGAGCCGCCAACTGCTGGTGTACGGCCTGCGCCAGAGAATCATCAGCTCCCGTGTCATTATGGAATCGCAAGCCGGGTTCCGCTTGCCATTCCCACGTTGCGGTGATGCCGAGGTCGGTGGCCAAGCTGGCCCCAATGCCCGTAGCAGTTGCATTGAGTATGGTGACCGCCCCAAAGGCGGACGCTTCGGCGGAAGCCGGCGTTTTCTCGCTCGGGCCGGAATCGTTGGCCGGGTCATTCCCTTGGGCGTCAGGTGGCAACGGCCGCCCCCTGGGCTGACGCATACGAGGCTTCTCGAACGGCGTCCTGCATGACTTGGCGGTCCGCGTCCTGGCCGGTCCAGAACGCAAATGCGTCAACGCCTTGCTCGACCAGCAAGTCGATGCCGCCAACTACCTGGCATCCCGCGGACCGCCCAGCCTGCTCCAGCGGGCTCGGGCCCGATCCGTACGTCATGTCCAGCACGAGGTTCGGCGTGCTCAGGAGCGGAATCAACTGCTGGTCTCGAAGTGGGGTTGCATTCACCAAGACGCCGGCTTGTCCCAGTGGCCCGGTCGCCCCTTTCCGAAGGTTCGTGGGCCACGCTTGACTCGTGGCTTCAAAGGCCGCAGCCATGGCCGCTGCGGCCGCCGCATCACGGCCGACGATGGTTGTCGGGCATTGGAGCTGTTGCAGGGCCCATGCGGCTGCACGAGCGGCGCCACCCGTTCCAAGGACCACGGCAGCATCGCCGGCGCAGGGTTTCAGCAGGCGCTGCAACGCGGTTGCGTCGGTGTTGGTCGCATGAGCCTCGTTGGTGGCCGGGTCGAACCGAATACAATTGGCTGCTCCAATGGCGTCAACCAGGGAATCCGTGTGAGTCGCTGCGCGGGCGGCCTCTTCTTTTAGGGGCGCTGTCACGCTGATGCCTCGAAGGCCAGCGTTTGCGGCGTTGAGCGTTAGCGCCATGACGTGATTCCGCGGGACTTCAAGACTCACGTAGCGCTCATCAAGACCCGCCTGTTGCAACATGGTGTTATGCATCCGGGGGCTGAGGCTCTGGTGAATGGGACTGCCAATGACTGCGTACCAACCGGGCGCGGTCGTGGTCTCCGGTGGAAATCCACGCTGGGAGCCGTCGATGGGTCCCAACCGCCCTGCGGCTAATCCCCAATGCGTCCAAACCGCGTCCAATGCCTTGGCATCCGGTTGGCCGAGGGCAGCAGGCTGCTCCCCCGGAGGGTGTGCGTAGGTGGCGACGTTGCCAATGGCTGCGAGCGCAGCGCGGACCTCGGGCGGATGGTCGCCCATGGGCATCACGCACGGCTTGCCCGTGCGCTTAGCATGATTGTGAACCAGCGTGGCGGCCCGCAGTACACCCAAAAAGCCGGTGGCGGGAAACGCCAACTTATGGACGTCGCCCTTTGCGTCCTGCATCCGCGTTAAGTGGTGCAAACCATCCTCAGCGCTTGGCGTGGCCGCAAGGTGATGGCTGAGCGTGATGGTTGCCGGATTGGTAAGGATGGCTGGACCGTCCGTGGCAGTTGCAGCTTGGCTCCTGATTGCTTCGACCAGCACTGGGAGTTGGGGGTGGTCGGCCTCGATATCAACGCTCATGCCAAGGGAGGCTGCTGCTGCCAGGAGGTTGAGGCGTTGGGTCTCGTCGCCGCTGTATTGGCCGCCTTGGCGTGTCGGTCGAAGGGTAGCCAAGAGGCGTTGTTCGCCGGCGGCATCGAGCAGCGCTGCAACGTCGCGGGTTGCGGCTTCGGGCGTGGGTGCCTGCGACCAAAGCGAATCCAATCGAATCTCGAGCTGCGCTGTGCCGGGCAGGGTGCCGGGGGCCGTGGCTGCCTGCAGGCTTTGGACCATGTTGTCCACATCGGGGGCAGCGATTGTTGCAACGATCTCGTGACGGTGCAAGGTTATTGCTCCTTTAGAAACGCCTTCACTGGCATGCCGAAATGTCGGGCGTCCTGCTCGCGGTGGACCAGGATTTGGTCCTTCTTCTTGAGGTCCGTGACCGCCACGACTTGGCCCGCTCGCTTCTTATCGGCACGCACAAGACGGATCGTCTCGGCCGTTTGGAGAATGGCGCTGCCGGCAAAACCGTCCTGGGTGCGCCACTTGACGAGGGAGTGGGGGCGGCGTTCAATCTTGGCCCGCCCAACGGTTACGATTCGGTGGATGCCGTCCGGGTGAACCGCCAGTACTTTGGAACCCGAGCGCAGTTCGCTGAGGTAATGCGTTTTGCCGTCCGGTGCATAGATGTAAGAATGGATGGCACCGGCATTGACCCGGAATGGACGGGCCCGCACGTATTGCGTTTCAATCGTTTCAGCGTGCACAAGGGCGAAGCTGCGCGCCGTCGAGCCGATGAGTAGGCCTTCGCCCGGCCGGAAAATGCTCGTGGTATCGATGCAGACGCGGTCGCCCGGGCCGGCATCACGAATCTCGGTGATGGTTGCCACTTCCAGGAAGTCTGGGTCGATCGGGGCGTCGCCCACATCCAGGGCCTCCTCCAGGCCCTCTTCGTCTACGTCCGGGACATCCCAGACGCCATCGTCACTGACAGAATCACTGCTATCGCTGCTGGTATCGTCTGGCCCCGTTGCATCGCGACCATGGGGTGACGCGCCCACCATGTCGATGCCTGTGGGTGCGGGCGCGTCAACATCCGCGTCATGGGACGAGTCGTTGCCGGGGTCTGCACCTGGTGTGTGTTCCTGGTCCGTTTCATCCTGCGGCGGGCGAGGGGTGTCGGCACCAACGGTCCCTGCTTGGGCATCGGGCGAGGTGGCCGGAGTTTCGGCTGGCCGGTCGTCGATGCGGGGTCCGCGCTGGGCGAGGGCCGCGTGCGTTTCGTCGATGGCTTTGGGTGATGTGGGCTGCAATACAATGCCGTGGACGCCAACCTCGAGCGTGTCGCGAAAGCGCAGCGCTTCCTCTGGGTCCTTGGCAATTGCAAACAGGGTTCCTGGACGGTCGCGCCTGGCCGCGATGAGATTTTCCAGGGGTATGATGCTCCATTTGTCTGATTCCACGACGACAATGCCGTCCACGTCCTTGGCGCGGTCTTGGTCGCGGACGCTGCGCATAATCACATACCGTCCAACCGGCTTACCCTCCTGTTTGAGCGTATTGCGGCCATCAACGAGCGTGATGGGGTCCGATTCGGCGCGATCCAGGTGTGGGTCATCGCGGCCAAGCAGCACCTGTTCCGCGCATACGCCACGCACGGCCTTCCAATAGGGCAGCCGCTTGTTGACGGGGACGCCTCGCAAGTCAATCCAAAGAGGGATGCGGTCGGCCAGGGAGGGGGTCATGGGAATGCTGCGGCGATGGCTGACATGGCTTTAGCCGGCTCGCTGTGTTGGAAGACATTGCGGCCAATGGAGACGCCGCGCGCGCCCGCCTTGGCCGCGTTCGCCACGTCCTCGAGGAATTGGTCAAAGGAGGTGGGTGGGTGGGCGGCACCCGGGTTTGATTTGGCGTCTGTCCGGCGCGGTCCGCCGGCTATGATGACGGGCACGGGGCACCCTGCAACTACGTGCTTGAAGGAGGCAGCATCCCCCGTGTAAGGTACTTTCACGATGTCGCAGCCAAGTTCAGCGCCGAGCCGCGCGGCGTGTGCAACGAGTTGCGGGTCGTGGGGGTCGGCGATGGCCGGGCCGCGGGGGTAAATCATGCCAAGCACCGGGAGGCCTGCGGCGGCAGCCTCACTGGTAACGTGCCCGGCGTCCTGGAGCATCTGGGCTTCGGTGCGGGCGCCGAGGTTCAAGTGAAACGAGACGCCGGCGCAATCCATCCGGCGGGCATCCTCGACACTTGCCACGAGGCGCTTTTCGTGCGGGTCGGGGCCCACGTCGGTGCTGGCCGACACATGCAGGAGGATTGGCAGGTCGGGGACAGCGCGTTTCGCGATGTGCACTAGCCCCTTGTGAAGCGCCGTGCAGGTGGCGCCTCCAGTGGCGGCTGCCTGGAGGGGTCTGGCGGGTTTTTCGATGCCGTCAATGGGCCCCATGCTGATGCCGTGGTCCAGGGGAACCATGAGAATGCTACCTCCTGGGGTAGCCAGCTTGCCAAGCAGGTGGGGTGCCACGCACCCATCGACCCTATGCCCTGTTTTATGCGTTTGTAGCCAAATCCGGACATCAATCACCATTCATGGCAATGGTCAAATGGCCTCGGCGGCTGGAAACGAGCATGTGGGACCGGCTGATTGAGCACTTCCGGCGCTACCCCGCCCAAGAGCGGGTGGTGAAGCTCATGATTCATCATGGCTTTCGCATCAATCCGGCCGACCACAAAATCTTCGCCGGACCCATTGAATTGGCGGACACGGCTGTCGGGCGTGCTGCAAACGTGGACCGGCGCATCGTCCAGGCGACCATTCGAACCATTCTGGAAGATGCCGAATTGGCGCAAGCCTTCACGCGTTTTGCTCCGACCATGCATCTTAAGGATGCGGCGCCGCCGCTCGGGCTCGGCGTTATCGAAATCATTCCCACAAATGCGAGCCGGCCGGGGATTCTAGCCGGGGTGAGCCGGGTCATTGCGGAACATGGCCATAGCATCCGGCAAGCTATCGTAGACGACCCTGATTTTACGGATCAACCGAGGCTCTTTGTGGTGACGGAGGCGGCCGTCACGGGCGACCTCGTGCCCGACTTGCAGCGCGTCCAAGGCGTGCGCGCCGTCACGGTGTATTAACCGAGAATGTGGCCCCCATCCGCTGCTGGCCGACGGGGCCATTGTCCCGGCCAAACCAAGCAACGCTAGAGTGGCGTTTCTTGGAGCCATTTGATATCGGACACGTAGAGGTCGCGAATATCCTTGAGGCCTAGCCGCATCATGGCTAGGCGCTCTAGGCCGAGGCCCCAGGCGAGCACGGGGTCTGGAACGTCCAATGGTTCTGTCACTTCCGGACGGAAAACGCCGCAGCCGCCAAGTTCCATCCATTTCCCGTTGTATAGGACATCAATCTCCATGGATGGCTCCGTATAGGGGAAGTAGGCCGGTCGGAAGCGCACTTCTGGAAAGCCCATGCGGGTGAAGAATTCCTTGCACAACCCCACGAGCATGTTGAAATTGGCGCCTGGCTCCGTGACAATTCCTTCAATTTGATAGAATTCAGGCAAATGCGTGGCATCCATGGTTTCCTTGCGAAACACCTTGCCAATGCCAAACACCTTGCAAGCCTGCTTGGGATTCTCGGCAAGGAAGCGCACCGTCGTATTCGTTGTGTGGGTGCGAAGAAGCGCCATCTGGCTGACTGCGGGGTCAAAGCCGGGCCCCCAGCCGGTTGAGCCCGTCTCGCCGCCCGTTTCGTGAATCTCCTTGCCGCGCTCCAAATCGGCGTCGGCGACATCCAGCGTGGCCGGGGCATCCAGGTAGAATGTATCCTGCATGTCGCGCGCTGGGTGGTCCTGGGGAATGAACAATGCATCCATGTTCCAGAAGGCTGACTCAACGTAGTCGCCCATGATTTCTTGGAAGCCGAGACTTACGAAGATGTCTCGGATTTCCTGAATGATGTGCGTCAGTGGGTGTGCCTTGCCGGGATGCCGAGGGGCAACGTCCGCGTCCAGCCCAAAACCGCGAAGCTGGGCGGAAGCTCTCTGCTCCGGTGTCCAATCCGACCAGGCCGCCAGCACGGCGGGCGTCACTTGGTTGATTTCCTGTGCTTGGTCCAAAATGGCGGCGTCAATCGATTGGGCGGCCGTCTTACCAGCCTCTGTAAGAGCAATGCTGCGCTGGACAAAGTCTTCCACATGAACCAAGCCGCGTTGGGCCAGCGGCGCGCCCGCGTCTTCGTCCCAGGGCGCATCGGGGTCTGCGGCCAGTTGCGTGAGCAAAGTTTCGTCCGGCCCCGGCGGCGCCTCGCCTTGGGCAACAAGGCGGCCCTGTTCGATGCTCGCCCACCCCTTCTTTTTGAGCCAGCCAACGGCGACTTTTCCAGCCGCGCCCAATTGCCCCATCATGTCCCCCATCGGCAGGCCGCCGCCGCCAGCTTGCTGAATCAGTTCGATGGCTCGGCGCTCTGGTAGACCCTTCTCGGCCGCCTCGGCGCCCTCGTCCGTGAGGGTTGCTCGCGTCGTGGACTGCTCGGAGACCTCGACCAGTCCGGCAACCGCCAAGCGGCTCGCTGCCTTCAAGGACGAGGCATCAGCTGAGACTGCTCCACCTAGGAGGCGAACAAGGAGGCGCTGCTCGGCCAGGGACCAATCCGTCATGTTCGAGGCCAGCCACGGTGGCGTCTCCGTAAAGCCTGTGCTGGTGGGTTTCGGTGGCCCAACGAGCTTGATTACGTGGGAGCTACAGAATGCCTGCCCGAACTAGATTCACGTACAGCAGGGCGCCCACAATCACAGCTACCATGATGAGCATCTGGCGCTTCTTCAATTTCTGCGCTTCATCATACCTGCCTTTGCATTCATCGCTACACCACCGTTTGCCTTCTTCGACGACGGTGCCGCAAATCTCGCAGTGGCCATGGGCAGCTACGTTCACGAGTCCTGGATGATTGTTCCACTAAAGGGCTCGCCGGTGGCCGCGCAACGCAGGGCGTCAATGTCGGCGCCGTTGACGACACAGGTTGTCAGGCGGTTGGCCATGATGATGTCGGTGGCGGGTCCGTCAATGACGCCAGATTGGCCCGCGCTCGTCCAAGATGTGTCTCCCACGATGGCCGCGAGCCCCGCAAAGTCCAGGCTTGTCAGTCGCGTTGCGCTGGGATTGCTGCTAGGGTCGGCTGTATAGACCCCGTCTACGTTGGTCGCGATGACAAGCCGCGTCGCCTGGCACCGGATGGCCAGCTCGGCGGCGACTTGGTCGGTTGAATGGCCCGGGTCCGTGCCGCCCATGATGACCACGCGATGCGCCGTGCCCCCGGAACTGGGGTCGGCTAAACGCTGAGCTGCCTGGGCGGTCGTTGCGGGCAGATTGGTCGGGTCCGGCAGGCCCACGATAGTTGCAAATGTGGCTGCGTTGAGCCGGGTGGCCAGAATGCCGAGGACATCCAAGGCGGCCTCATCTGGTGCGTGAGGGCGGGCCGTGGCAATCGCATCCCGTGCCGGTCGGCCGCCGCCGACAACCACTGCGACGGGTCGCATTTGTGCCAGTTCTTGGACGAGGCGGGCCAAGGTCCCGGCATGTTCGGCGTTCGCGTCACGCGGCGCAAGCACACTGCCGCCAATGGCAATCACGATGGGGCGGACGTCGGCAACACCGGGCACACAGCGGCGACCATCGGGGCTTCAAATACACGTTCCGCTTGGCCCGCCACCGTGAGCGTCTCCGATTGGAGTGACCGTCAGAAATACGTCTTCAAGCGGACCATTGAAGAGTTGGCGGAGGCGCGCGGCATGGGCACAGAACTGGTTACGCTGTATATCCCGCCAACGCGACAAATCAGCGACGCCATGGGCATGCTGCGCGACGAAGTGGGTCAATCAAGCAACATCAAGTCGAAGCAAACGCGTGACGCAGTGGGCGGTGCCTTGACCAGCATGATGGCGCGCCTCAAGAACTACAAACAGACGCCGGAGAATGGATTGGCGATGTTTGTGGGCAACGTGTCGGTCGGTGGCAACAAGAGCAAGCAGGTCGCGCACGTCATCGAGCCGCCCCAGCCGGTTGGGACCTACCAGTATCGCTGCGACTCAACCTTCAACGTTGACCCGCTTCTAGGGATGCTGGACACGGACGACGTGTTCGGGCTCATGATTATCGACCGCAAGGAATGCAGCATCGGCCTCCTGAAAGGAAAGACGCTCGTTCCCATCCACAACAAGCAATCGCAGGTGCCAAGCAAACACGGTCGCGGTGGGCAGTCACAGCGGCGCTTTGAACGCCTAACAGAGGAAGCAGCACACGAGTGGTTCAAAGCCCAGGCCGCCAAGGCGGATGAGATCTTCATGGCTGAGGAGGACCTGAAGGGGATTATCCTGGGTGGCCCAGGTCCCACCAAGGTCTACTTTGCCGAGGAAGGGTATCTTCATCATGAACTGCTCAAGAAGATGCACAAGACCTACTTCGACACCGGCTACACGGACGATGACCAGGGACTCAAGGAACTAGTGGAAGCCGCGGGGGAAGCAATTCTCGGCATTGGCGTACTGGAAGACAAGCACGTCATGCAGCGCTTCCTAAAGGAGACTGCCAAGCCCGATGGCGGCCTAGCCACGTACGGTGAAAACGAGGTCCGCGAAGCCTTGGAAATGGGCGCCGTGGACACGCTCCTGCTGCACGAGGAACTGCGCCGGACGCGCCTGACGTTTACCAACAAGAAAACGGCGGAAACGGTTCACAAGACCGTCCAGAATCACTTGACTGACGACGCCTTTGACGAAATGGCCAAGACCTGGGGTGGGGGCAACTTCGTCGAAGTATCCGAGAAGGACCT
>JBFJXH010000018.1:0-20553 GCA_041623215.1 Thermoplasmatota archaeon | reverse complement strand
TTTGCTGCGGCTTCGGGGGCGCCCGATGTCGCGCCGGCCAGCAAGGTTTCGGGAAGGTTCGCGGCGTCGTGCGGCTCTTGGCGAATGCGCTCAATCCATTCAGGGTCCACCTGCGCGACGGCGTCCAACATGGCCTGAACCACGTTCTCTGCTTCGGCGGGCACGTTGTTGGCCCGACACATGCGGGCGTAGCGCAATAGCACAATGCCGCTTACCGTATGGTACAACTGTGTCGCCGCAGCCACGGGAATGACGTAGCGTGCCATTTCCTGGGCCTTCTTTTCGGCCTCCTTGCGGATGGCCTCCTCGTCTTGGCCCTTGATGCGGCCAATCGCGGTCATTACCTTGATGTTGGATGCCACAAGCCGTTGGCGCAAGTCATGATAGGCATCCCAGGCAGCAGAAATTGCTCCCTCGTAGGCCGTGCTGGCAGCCGCATCGGCTGCGACGGAATCAGGAACGTGGACACGCGCCGACGCCATCTCCACGTAGCGCTGGCTTTGCTGCTCCGAATTGTAGAACGTATGATTGTGGAAGAAGGACTCCACCACGTTGCGGCTGACATCTTCCAAGGCAAACACAAAGGTTGGATGCTGAAACGGCGTGTGATGCCCCGCTTCGAAGATGGAATCAGCAATGCGAGCATCAGCGTCGGCGCGCTGGCGCGCTAGGTCAGCAAATACGGCCACGGCTTCCCGGGTGTCCGCTTGGTCGGCGGGGATATCGGCTTGCACCATGGCAACGAATTCCAGCCGTTGCTCATGCGGCGTGTCGAGGCGACCGATGACCGCCAGTGCATCGGCGTGGTCAGGCAGCGCCGCAGCAAGATTGGTTCGTGCCCTTTCGCCTGCGGGCCCAAGTCTGCCCTGGAAAACGAAGTGCTTGGCGTAGCAGGTTCGTGCGCTAGCCACCGCTAGATCGAAGGGCTTCTGGGTATGTGCCACCAAGCGAATGCGGGGCATGACCGCTTGCACTGGGCGTTCGGCAACGGCTTGCATGCCGCTCATCGGGCGGCCATGGCCGGCTGGCGTTTGACCGTTGGGGGGCAGACGGGGCGCCCTACGGGCCAGCGGGCCCGGCGCTGCCAAGCCTTAAGACAAAAGGGGTCGTGGAAAAGACCGTGCCCGAAGAAGACCTCCGCGAGGAAGCCGACGAGGAGACGCAAGACGGCGAGCTCGAAGACGAGGAATCCATCGACGAATCAGTGGATGCCGCTGACCCCGATGATGCCGTGGAAGAAGAAGACACGACGCGGTACAAGATGCCCGATCATCGCAAGTACGAGATGTTCGCCATCGCCGACTCCCTGATGGGTGCCAGCAAGCTGACCGTCATGTGCGAGGACGGCAAGAGCCGCATGGGTCGCATCCGGGGCAAGATGAAGCGCCGCATGTGGATTAAGCCCGGCGACCTTCTCATCATCAAGCCTTGGGATTTCCAGGATGAAAAGGCCGATGTCATCTACCGTTACCACCGCACGCAGGCCGCCAACATGAGCCGCCGCGGCATGATTCCTGAAGTCCTTGACGGCGATTTCTGATACCATGACGGCTGCGCTCCAGGATGACCCGGAGCGACCTGCCCCAGGGCCCGAATCGGCCGATGACACCTCGTGGGCGCAAGACCGCGACGACGACGCCGTGCTGGCCGCAGAAGACCCGGACGACGTTGACTTTCTGGCCAGCAATGACCAATGGGCGTTCGACCAAGCAGACCGGTTGTTGGATGCCTTGCCACGCATGGAGGGCCAGGATCGGCGAACCGAGGGAGAGGTGTTTGACCACCCAACCCTCATGGTGCTTCACAAGATGCTGAGCCAGGGCACGGTGAAGAGCATCGATTCCCCCATCAGCACCGGCAAGGAAGCCAATGTGTTCGTCGCTACGACGCCAACGGGTGGGAGGCTGGCGGTCAAGATTTACCGCGTCAACACAGCCACGTTCAAGCATGTGCTGCAATACATCCAAGGCGACGAGCGCTTCAAGGGCGTAGCACGCGACAAGCGCGCCCTGGTAACCCAATGGGCCCAGAAGGAGTTTCGCAACCTGCACCGCCTCCGCGACGCTGGATTGAAGGTTCCTGAGCCGGTTCGCGTGCTTCAGAACGTGTTGGTGACCGAATTTCTGGGCGACAATGAGGGCAACGCATGGCCCAAACTGCAAGAGCTTGGCCGGCTGGACAAAGAGACGGCCCAGCGCTTCTACGACTCACTCTGCGACGACTACGTGGCCGCGTACAACACGGCTGGCCTCGTGCACGCCGACCTTTCCGCCTACAACATCCTCGTGGATATTCCCGACGCCGAAGACCCAAGCACCTGGGTGCCACGCATCATCGATGTGGGGCAAGCGGTTCTGAAGAATCACCCAATGGCTTGGGAATTCTTGGACCGCGACATCCGCAATCTGGTGTCCACATTCAAGCGCCATAGCGTCCCCGCCGACGCAGCGCACATCCGCGACCGACTCGAACACCCGGACGTCTAACATGGATTACGTCAAGATTCCCAACGAACGCCTTGGCGTCGTCATCGGCCCCAAGGGCGAAACACGCAAACTCCTGGAGAAGCGCAGCGGCATCCGGATTGAAGTGGACACGGAGGTGAACGAGGTGACGTTGCACATTGAGGATCCCAATGCCGATCCTTTGATGGCGCTCAAAATGCGCGATATCGTCAAGGCGATTGGGCGTGGGTTCAGCCCCGAACATGCCATGCGCCTCTTCAGCGATGAGATGTACTTCGAACTGCTTGACTTGCACGATTACGTGGGCAAGCACAAGAACCACCTGCGGCGCATCAAGAGTCGCATCATTGGCACGGACGGCAAAACGCGTCGCATCATTGAGGAACAAACGGGCTGCGACTTGTCGGTTTATGGCCACACAGTCGGCATCATTGGGCCGCTCGAGGAACTCGGTGCGGCCAAGCAAGCGGTGGACATGATTCTCAATGGGTCTGAACACGCGTCGGTCTATCGATTCCTGGAAAATCGACGGCGGGCGGCCAAGGGCGCAGCCGACATTTGGTAAGCCGTGGTGCACGTCGGCCGTGCTCCATTTTGCCGGTTGGCAAAGCCCGGCATGGCGTGCCCGCATCAAGGTAAGTGGGGGGCAAAGGGGAAGAGAATCGCTCGACGATGGTTAGCTAGCGATTGGCAGCAGGACTTCGATGTCCTCCAGCAGGATGGCGCCACCTTCGCGGCTGCCGTGAGCCGGGAACATGTCGCTGGTGGCGCTAATCGTCAGGAACAGGGTTTGGCCGGCCGGAATGTGGGCGGCGACGCCAGCGAGCTCGGTGCTCAATTCGCTTTGGACGGGGATGTCAATCGCTAGTCCGCGAATGGGCATGACGTTGTTGTCAAGCACCATTGCATCGGCGGGGGTGAAGCCGCGCGATAGGCCGAGGAAGGCGCGAGCATCAACGCCAGCGCTGGTCATCTTCGCCGTCAATTCCGGGATGCCCGCAATCGTCATGGGCCCCGAGGCAAGTGGGATGTGCTGAATGGCCCCCGCCGTTGAGGTCGCGGCAGCGACACTGACGGGCAAGTCCAGACTGGTCCAGTTGCCTGTGCCAAGCGGTGCCCCACCGACGCAGTCGCCGTCAACGGTCGCCATGTGGATTCCGGTTGGGATACCGTCGCCCGTGCCTTTGAGGTGCAGATTGTAGAATGCGCGTTCAGCGGCGCCGTAGCCACCAGGGCTGCATGGGTCGCCGCCGGGGAAGCCCGCTCCCACCGGATGGACATTTGGCAGGGCGTGGCCGCCATTGTAGCCGACGAGCGTCGACTGTTGGTGCATGGCGGGTGTAAGGGACTTGTGGAAATTGTGGAAGCCTTGGTTGAGGTTGAACAGGTTGTCCGTCAGGCCCTGGTGGACGAAGACGGGGATGTCGAGAAGCATGTTGCGGTCCTCGACCCAGTAGGACGGTCCGTGCTGGTTGAATTCGTCCAAGATGTTGGGAATTTCAGGGTGGGGCACGCCGTACAGGGTTCCATCGGGCGGCTGGCCCGTTGCAAAGGTGTAGATGGCTGCTTCGTGGATGTATTGTGGCAGCGTGCCGGCGCCAGTGCCGTACAGCGCTGCGACCCAAGTGCTTCGAACGACATGATTGGGCGCTAGGCTGTCGGGGAGGCTGTACCAAGTCATGTCGGGGCTAAGCGCGTCCATCCGCGTGCACCCTTGTGGGTTTGCCTCGGTTGCCGTCAGTCCCTTCTCGGTGAAGGCCATGAGGAACTGGAAAGCGCCGCCGTAGCTGCCGCCGCTGCCGCCAATGACGATGTCCTTGCCACCGCAGGCGCTGTCGCCGGTCTCCTTCGCGGACCAAGGCTGTTCCCAAATCCAATCCAGGACCGCCAAGAAGTCGCGGCCTTCGAAGTCGGGGTCGTGGACGTTGGCTTGGCCATCACTGCGGCCAAAACCTCGTGCGCTGACACTTACGAAGGCGTACCCCTCGTCTAGCCAGCTTCCCTTGCAGCTTGACTTGCTGCCGCCCCAGCCGTGGCTGTGGATGATGACGGGGTAGGTGTCGGGGCCGACGCCGCCACCCGGCGCGCACCAGTTGAGGTCAATGAGCGCCCCGTCCACGGGACTGGCGACTTGGGCACTCCCACCCGCTTGGGCCTGAGCCGGCGTGGCAGCAAGCGCCAGCGCGGCAAGAAGCAGGAGGACTGTAGGGATGCTGGCTTTCAAACGACTGTGGCTTACCATAGTACCGACCAATGACTACCATGCGGGCGTCGGCTTAACGCTTTGTCACGCTACGGCCGGCTGCATCGGTTATCCTTTCAGGCCGCCGTTTGTGGCCCGCCCGTGAGTCAATCAACACCGGCCGTCAACGCTGACGCCGCTGCCGAGACGAATGCGGGTCCGCCGCCCGAGGTCACGTCGGCCGACCTATGGGGTACTGGCGCGCTGGCTCTGGCGTTCGTGGTCTGCATGGGCCTGGCAACCCTGTTTGCCCAGCCCTTCGTGGATGCTGGGTTGCAGGCCTTCGAAGACCCCGAAAACGTCGGCAACAGCATTGGCTACATCTTGCTCCTGCTGGCCTTCACAGCCATCATCTTGGCGATTGCCAAGTGGGGCAAGAAGTGGATGATCAGCGTCATCATCCTGGGCGCCATTGGCAGCACCGTTGCCTACGTCACCGCCCCCGTGCTAATGATGCTGGGCGTAAAGGGGAGCGTCGCTTGGGGCACCGGATGGGGTCTGGCTGCTCTGGCCACTTTGGCGCTGTGGAAGCACCCCGAATGGTACGTGATTGATTCCGTTGGGGTCGTGGTGGCCGCAGGTGCCGCCGCCATTTTCGGTATCAGCCTCGGCATCCTTCCCGTGCTGGTCATGCTCGTTCTCTTGGCCATCTACGATGCCATTGCCGTCTACAAGACTCGCCACATGCTTGCCCTAGCAGACTCGGTGCTGGAGCTGCGTCTGCCAGTTCTCCTGGTAATTCCCAAGCATTTGGGTTACCGGTTTCGCGACGAGGTTGCCAAATTCAAGGAAGCCGGGCCCGAATCAAAGCCGGAGCGCGAAGCGTTGTTTATGGGCCTCGGCGACTTGGTCATGCCGACCATCTTGGTGGTTTCCGCCATGCACTTCGGCAACGCCGCTGCCGCTGTCGAGGCGGGGACCGCTTGGGGCATGGGGCCCGCCGTTGGCGCAGCCGTAGGCACGCTGGTTGGCTTTGGAGTCCTGATGACGTTCGTGTTGCGTGGCAACCCACAGGCTGGCCTGCCGCTTCTCAATGGCGGTGCCATTGCCGGCTTCCTCGTGGGGCTCGTGGTGGCCACGGGCTCAATTCGATTCTGGTAGGCGGTGCGGGGACGAATCCCCTGCCGCTGCGTTGCCGCCGCGGCCCCCCCGGCGCTAGGCAGTCGAATCCTGCCGGTAGCAAAGGGTAAAAGTGAACGCCTCTTGGTCCATCCGTAGGGATGCATATGGAAACCGAGGTCACCGACTTCATCAACCTCCCCGTGTACACAAACCGGGGCTATTACGTGGGCGTCGTGCAGAACGTCCAAATCGACCTCCCCAACCGCCGTGTCGGTGCGCTTCTTTTGACCCGCACCAACACCAAGATTGTCGAAGGCGGCCACAACATTGCGGTCCCGTACCGCTGGGTCGCCGCTGTCGGCGACATTGTGGTCCTAAGCACCTTCCCGGACCGGATTGCGGCGCCTGCCGCACCCGAGGCCGAAACGGAAGGCGACCGGGAAGCTGAAGTCGTCGCAGCATAGGCGTTCGTTCGGCAACGAGGCTGTCGCCTCAGCGTAAGCGCCGTCCAGTTAATCGGGGTGCCGCGCTGGGTGCCGAGCATGACGTTGCGCCGCGGGCGCCAGGACTCGAACCAGTTCCCTCTCGGATGCGCTTATCAACCATGACCGATGGGCGCAACTTGTGAGCACCAAGGACCTCATGGCGCGCCGTCTCCGGGGGATTGAGATGAGCGGCATTCGAAAAATGTTCGAACTGGCGGGGACCGACTCCGTCAACATGGGCCTTGGTGAGCCCGACTTTGAACCCGCGCCTCACATTGTGGAGGCACTGCATCAGGCGGCGTCATCCGGCCAAAACGGGTACGGCCCGAGTCTTGGGTTGCCCGAGCTTCGGCAAGCCGTTGCTGACCGAATCCAAGATTTCCGGCACGAAACTATTGAGGCCGACAACATCATCATCACGGCAGGGGCCACCCAAGGCCTCATGGCCATCAATCAAACGTTTGTGGATTCGGGCGACGAAGTGCTCGTCCCGGACCCCGGTTTTGTCCTGTACGAATCACAGGCCCGCATCTGCGGCGGCGTGCCCGTTCAGTATGTCCTTCGCCCTGAGAACGGCTTCTTGCCAGACGTGGAAGAGATTCAGCGGAAGATTACGCCCCGAACCAAGCTGATTGTCATGAACACGCCCGGCAATCCCACGGGGGCCTGCATGCCCAAGGAGGATGTGCGGGCAGTTTGTGAAGTGGCGCAGGACCACGACATCATGGTCGTCGCGGACGAAGTGTATGACCAGATGACCTACGACGTTGAACATCATTCGTTCCTCAGCCACATGGACAATGTCATTTGGGTCAATTCGTTTAGCAAGACGTTCGCCATGACGGGTTGGCGCCTCGGCTGCATCGCAAGCAGCAAGGAATACGTGCGCGCCCTCGAAACCATGCATTACTACACGGTCGCCTGCCCGCCAACGCCCATTCAACACGCTGGCGTGGCGGCGCTACGAGGTCCACAGGATCAAGTAACGGAAATGGTGGCGGCGTTCCAACAGCGGCGTGACCGCATCACGAAGCGCATCCAAGCAATCCCCGGCTTGTCCATGGTGGCACCCACCGGTGCATTCTACGCAATGCCCTCCTACGACTTCAACGTGCCAAGCGAACAATTGGCGCTAGACCTTGCAGCGAAGGGCCTCATCTGCTCACCGGGTCGCGCCTTTGGCCGCCACGGGGAAGGACACTTACGCTTCAGCTATGCCTGCAGTTTGGATGACATCGACCGCGGTATGGATATCCTTGAAGAGCACTTGGCGACCCTGACGTTGGCGGCGTAGAACGGTTCGCCAGCGGCGAGGGGGTCTCCCCCTGAAGATCCGGCACCCAACGTGCCTGGCAGCGCCTTGCCTCGGCACGACCTAACCCCCGCACTAGCTAGGGGCTCAGTGCGACACGACTGCCGTGACGCCTCCGCGCATGGCGAAGGGCCGCTTCGTAGTTGTTGGCCGGCCTATCCCTGCGTCACCGTGTAGGTGAAGTCCGCGCCGCCGAAGGGCACCGTAAAGGAGCGCTCTTCGTCGTAGGAAACTTCGACGCCTTCCGAGTCAGTAAAGGCGTGGTCGATGGTAAGCGTGTAGGCCCCAGGGGCCAGGCTGACAGAGGCGTAACCGGTCGCATTGGTGGTCACCGTCGTGGTGGTCGGTCCGGTGAGCTCCATCGGAACGGCGGCCAAGTCTTGGCCAAATGCGTCCTCGAAGCGGAGCGTGGCACTACTTTCCAGCGGTGACAGCGCGAGGTTCTGGTTGATGTTAGCGCCAGCGGGCAGCGTCACGGGCGTGTTACTGGCAGCGTAACCGTGGGCCACGGTTCGAATGTTGTAGCTCCCAGCTTGCTGGTTGGCAAACGAATAGCGACCGTTGATGCCCGTTGTCGTGTTGGAGCCTCCGAGTGACACCGTCACGCCGGATAGCGCATCGTCGTTGCTGGCGTTGTACTGGCCATCGCCATCCAAGTCGCGGAAGGCCACACCCGACAGGTCGGCGGTGGGAACCGTGACTGAAACGCCGTCAATGCGGTCACCGTCGGTGGCCACAGGGAAGGACTGCTCGTGCACAACGCTGCCGCCTTGCCGGACGGCCAGCATGATGTCGTCGCCCGGGGGAGCGAGAGCCGTGAAAGCACCAGACTCGTCGGTCGTGCCCGCGTCATGGCTGGCTCCGAAGCCGTCAATGAAGGTGACATCAACGCCTGCCATGGCGCGGCCCTGGTCATCGCGGACGGTGCCGGTGACCTCGGTGCCTTGGAAGTATTGCAGCAGGGCCACAAGACGGGTATCGCCATCCACACTTTGGTGAATGACGCGCCAGTGGCGCAGGCCGTCGCCGGCGGGCACCTGGGCAGCGTAGTGGCCAAAGGCGCGTGCGTACATCGTCTGCTGGAAGGCTGGCTTGGTGTCCAAAGCAGGTTGAACACTCACGCCCTCGTTGGGGCCAGCAAGGCCCAGCAGCGCACCGGACCCCTTGGGGTAGGCTTGGCCGCCGTAGACGTCGTATTCTTCGCCCGTTGCAGCCGTGAAGGTGGGTTGGGCCAAGCGGTAGGAGTTGCCCGCCTCATCCACGTCGTACTGGCGCATGGTCAGGCTGAGGCCGGCGCCCGAGTACGTGTACGAAATGAAGTCGTCCGGGTTCTTGTTCGCCAAGAAAGCAGGCGCGTAGAAGATGCCTGAGTTCTGTAGGTTGATGGGGAACATGCGGACATCGACGCCCATGTACCCAACGGCGTGGCCGGTGGCGTCCTGGATGCCTTCGTACAGGTCGAAGACGGCGTCGCCTTCTACGTGCTGCGCCCATAGCTCGTACTGCGTGTCGTAGTTGGAACTGGTCAAGCCCGCCAACTCAGGGCTGTGAGCGGTCAAGACGTCGCGCACCGGGCCAGACAATTGTCCACCGTTGGAGTGAAGGTCGTTACGAATGAGTAGCAAGGATAGCCAAGCGGTGGACTCCTCTTCCGACTCACTCGCAAGGAACCGGCCCGACAATTCGAACTGGCTCTGGAAGGGATCAGCGACTGTCGGGTGCTTACCAATGTCCGTCGCCCAGTGACCGTAGTCCCACCAAGCAATGAACGCTGGCCGGTCTTCGAAGGCTAGGTCTTGGTCGAGCGTGGCCAGATGGTCCATCGCCTCGAGCCAACCGTTGCTGGCAATGTCGAAGTTGAGTCCGAAGGCGCCCCAGCGCTTGTTGTTCAGTTCGTTCTCGCGTTCGAACTGGGCGCTGGCACCGGCGTCAATGCCCAACCAGAAGTTGGGAAGGACAAGCAGGAAGGCAACCGTGGCCACGCCAAAAGCAGAGCGCATCGTGACGCTCCGGAAGCCATTGGAAACGGCGTTGCCTTGGCCGTGCAGCTTGCGGAAGCGACTCGACACTTCTTCGAGGCGGAGCACGGAGATGATGGGTGCCATGACACCGGCAGAAAGGATGGCGAAGACCGGTGCGGCATTGGCCACGAAACGGCTGGCGGCCAGAGCCATGAAGATGGCTACGGCACCCCAGGACGCCATGAGCAGCATGGCGGGTTCTCCCTTGTAGCCGCGCTTGATGCTGCGGCCCCAGCCCCACAGGGCGAGGAAGAACGTGAAGAAGCCCATGTTGGCCACTACAAACCCAAGTTCGGTGCGCTGCGCTTCCGCAATCGTGGTGTACAGCTTGGACTGCTGGAAGTAGCCAAGACCGGTGAAGATGGTGCGGCCAATGTCAGGGAACACGACCAGCATGATGAGGAGGCCGAGAAGGCCAGCACCAATCAAGGACGGGAAGACGACGATGCTGGGCATCTCACGCGTCGGGATGAGAATGGCGGCCGCCACCAGCATTCCGAGGAGCACGTACAGGCCCGCCATGATGGTGTTGTCTAGGCGACCCGTAACCCAGTAGTACGGCAGCGGCACGAGCGTGACCAGCAGCATAGGGATGAGGTAAACGCCGGCCAGCGCCGTGCTGTCCTTGTGGCGCTGGTGATCCAGCAGGAGTTGCAGGCCGAAACCAACGGCCATGACGGCCAAGGCGTAGGGGTAACCCTTCCAGGTGAGGGCGGTGGCCGCGAGCGCGGTCCCGGCTAGGGCGGCCCACAGCATGGCAACGTGATTGGCCGAGAAGGCGTTCTTGATGCCGGTCATGCGGTCGGCGCTAGTCCAGTCCTTGACGTGCAGTTTGCCGTCCAGCGCCTGGAGTGCCTTGATCATGAAGGCGAAGGCCAGTACGATCCAGAAGATGGTGGTAGCGTCGTGGTCAGCAAACCCGAAGGCACTGCGTTGAATGAGTGGCGCGGACACGGCGGCGAAGAATGCCGCCCAGATGCCTGCTTTGCGGTCCCACAAGGAACTGGCAATCATGAACACCGGGATGACGAGGAGCGCGCCCCAGAAGGCGACCGCCAAGTTGAGCGCCAGACTAACGGCGCCGCCGATGCCTGCCTTGGCCATCAGGCCCGCGTCCATAGCGACGGTCCAGTCATACAAGGGCGGGTTGGGGTTCATGCCGCCGTTGGGGTAATTGATGCCCGGGTCGTGCAACAAGGACTCGCCCGTTGTGACGATGTGGTCCACGGTCCGGTCGTGGTAGTAAGGGTCGTTACCGGAGTAGAGGTAGCGGTCGCCGGTCGGGTCGTGGGCGACACCGACGTTGAAGGCGATCCGGATGACCAACGCTAGGACAAAGAAGAGTCCTAGCCAGATGGCGGCCGTCTTGGCACTGAAGTCACGGGCATTGCGGGCCATGGTGTCACTCGATAGGGTCCCCTGGAAGGGGGTTCGGCCGCCCATTGGGGGTTGTTCATTAACACTTCGGGAGCGAAGATGGCGAAGGAAGTTACACGGGACACGTGTTGACGATGCTCTTGCCGAGCGCCGAAGCAATGAGTCCAACCGTGAATTTGCCCGTTTGATTTTGGTTATCCAGCAGGGGATTAACCTCAACAAACTCGAGGCTAGCCAGCACGTCGGCGTCCGCCAACATCTCCATCGCCAGATGGGATTCACGGTACGTGAGGCCACCTGGCACCGTGGTCCCAGTGCCGGGGGCCCACTGTGGGTCCACGCCGTCCAGGTCGAAGCTGAGGTGTACGCCGTCCGTGCCTCGGCCCGCGATGGCCAAGGCGTCGTCCATGACGCGTCGCATGCCACGTTCGTCAATGTCGCGCATGGTGAAGTACTGCACGCCAGACTGGGCCATCAGTGCCGCTTCGCCGGGGTCGACGTCGCGAATTCCGACCAAGACGACGTTTTCAGGACGGAGCTTGGGCCCGGGGGCGTCGAAGTCCGCCAGCCGAGGGTGGCCGAGGCCGCAAATGGCCGACACCGGCATGCCGTGGATGTTGCCGCTCGGGCTCGTGGCGTCTGTGTTGAAGTCGGCGTGCGCGTCAATCCAGATGAGGCCCCGGTTCTTGGAATGGCGGGCCAGGCCCGCTTGCGTGCCAATGGCAACCGAGTGGTCCCCGCCGAGCACCAGTGGGGTGGTGCCGTCGGCCACCGCTTGGTCTACCTTGTCCGCCAACGCGGCGCAGGTGGCCAGAATCTCGTCGGCAAACTTGAGCTCGCCCTGCTGTTTGGTCCAATGCTCCTCCATCTGAGGCGCATGCACGTTGCCGGCGTCCTCAACGAGGTACCCTAGCTCTTGCAGACGCGTGTGCAGCGACGCCTGGCGGATTGCGCTTGGACCCATGTCCGTGCCGCGACGGCTAGCGCCCAAGTCAAGGGGGGCGCCGATCACGCGAATGGTGGCTTGGACCATGGGCGGCGCGATGTACGAGGGGTTGATGAGCCTGGGGGCAGGCCAAGGGCCGCAAGCGCTAAAGGTGTCAAGGAAACGCCAGACCTATGCGCTTCGTAGCCGTGGTGGCTGCCCTGTCGATGATGAGTCTCGCTCTTGCAGGTTGCCTTGCCGATGACCAACCGACGGATCAAGCCGATGAATTAGCTAGCGACGACCAACTTCCGTACCTCGGCTACCAGCCGGAGGACCCCGATCCCACACTCGTGGTGGTCGAAGAGGATCACTTCTTCGAAGGTGAAGGGGGAACCTTGCTGCACGCGCGTATCGTCCGGCCTGAAGGCGAGGGCCCCTTCCCTATCATCGCCCAATTTACGCCCTACACCGCGCCCGGACAGAACGTCTACGTGAACGGCGTGCTCCAAGCGGCCGAGCCGGTCCTTGGCGTCGGCGGCTTCGACTGGACCTTTGTGCACCGCGGCTACGCGTTCGCCTACGGGGATGTGCGCGGCACCGGGGACTCTTCGGGCTGCCTTGACCTTCGCGGCCAGGCGGATATCGACGACTTGTGGCACTTCACGGAATACCTGGGAACCCTGCCGTGGTCGAACGGCAACGTTGGCTTTATCGGCGCCAGCTACCCCGGTTCAGAAGCACACATGGCGGCCATTGCCGGCAATGAACACCTGAAGGCCACCATCCCAGTCGTCGCGTCCACCAGTTTCTACCACTACCACCACAATGATGGTGTGCCGTACAGCGGCCAGCACAGCCTCGGCGGCACCAACACCGGTTACACCCGGAACGCCATCATGCCCACGCTCAATCCGCAGTCCCCCAATTATCTGCCACGCATCCTTGAGGAGGCCGGCTGTTCGTACGATGAGAACATGTTGACGCATGGCGGGCTTGACCAATCGGGCGACTACTATGAGTGGTGGCAAGAGCGCAATCTACGTGCCAAGCCGAGCAACATCACGGTCCCGGTTCTTATGGCACAAGGATTAGCGGACTGGAACGTTAAGCCAGACCACATTGCCCACTGGTTCCAAGACCTGCCCGGCAAAGCGGGCGGCGCTGGCGCCAAGACCTTGATTGCCGGCCAGTGGGGCCACCAATACCCGAATGATGCCGGCAGCGCCTACGGCGATTGGTGGCCGTACGCCGTCTCCTTCTTTGACACATTCCTCAAGGAACTTGATACCGGTATGTTCCAGACCGATGTCGCCTGGGTGGAGGACAACGATGGCAACTGGCACCGCTCGGCCACCTGGCCCCTGCACGAGCGCATTGACGTGGCCAACGGCTTCACCGGGACGCCGGGGCCCTCGCACAGCGATGATGAACTCTTCTTGGCCTTCCATTATGGCGGCCTTGCGACTGCCACGGTTCCCGACCTCAAGGACCAGACCTTCACCGCGTGCCCGCATGACCGGGGAACCTACGGTCTCGCCCGCGGCGTCCTGCGCCAGGGCCAGCCCTGCGACGATGTCCCCGTGCAACATGTTCGGTTTACTACCAGCACCTTCGAGAAGGACACGCTGATTTCCGGCGTCCCGCGCGTAGACCTATTGGTTGACACGGCCGGCGTTGAACGCAGTCACTTGGTCGTTGTCATGGACGTGGTAGACGACCAGGGCGAAGTGATTCGCTCGCGCGAAAACTACGGCTATCTGAACCCGGTCTTCCGCCATGGACTGATGGCGCCGGCACCGCAGCCGACCGGATTCTACGGGGTCACCTTGGACTTCTATCCGCAGGAGGACCTCATCAAGAAAGGCGAGCGCCTCCAATTCACAATTCGGAGCAACGACAGTGGGCGGACCATCGAAGATTACGACGGCGGCGATGTCATCGTGCGGCTTGGCGACTTGTCCTTTGTCAGCGGTGTGCACCTGCCCCTGCGTCCGGCCGACCAGCAAGGCGTTCGCCTAGACTCCTAAACCCCGGGCACGGCGCTGCGCGAGGGCGCCATGCAGGGTAAGAGGGCACGGCCTAGCTCAGGTTCAGGCGGTCACCAGTGGCAATTCGGGGATTGCTTTGCGTGCAGCAAAGCCCCCCTCCAGCTCATGCCAGTGCGTTACTTGGTCCTCGTCCTCCCGCCAGCAAAGAAACACGAGCCGCCCGCCGATTTCGCCGTAAAAATCCACGAGGCCACTCGCGACGTCCTTGACCAACACGCCAGCCTCTGCAAACGCACGAAGGCGGTCGTCAAAGACGGCGTGTCGCGACCGATGCTCCTCCATCAGCGCCTGCCATTCGTGGTGCCGCGCATGGGCGGGGTGGCGAATGTCCCGATTGGCGGCGAGCGTCGCCCGAATGGCCTGCTGCGTTTGCTGGAGCGGCTCCAAGGCCTCTCGGGCCTCGGCCAGCAAGGGGCGCAAGCGGGGCAATACGGCGTTCGCCTCTTCCAATTTCCATGTGCGCGGGCCCACGAACGGGCGACCGCTTCGCCCGCTTTACAGTTGGCCCCGATGGGTGGGCCCTGGCCCAGCAAACCGCCTTACTGCGATTGCGCCGCCAACCATGCGCGCAGGCCGTCCGCTGTTGCAGGGTGATCAAGGCCCAATTCTAGGTTGGTCAGCAGCCAGCCCAAAGGTTGGCCGGTGTCGTAGCGGTGCCCCGGGCTGTCCACGGCGTAGACTGAGCGATTCACGGCCATGCGCCGCAGCGCGTCGGTGAGCTGAATTTCGCCGCCCACACCCGGAGTTTGGTCGGCTAGGTAGTCGAAGATTTGGGGCTCCAAGACGTAGCGGCCCATGACGCCGAGGCGGCTGGGGGCATCGGCCAAGCTTGGCTTTTCCACCATGTCCTTGACGCGCCTTGCATCAGGGGCAATGGCTTCGCCAGGGTCGATGATACCATAGCGCCCAACGTCGGCGTCTGGCACTTGCTCGGTAGCCAAGGCGCTGCCCTCGAATTCGTGCTGCACCTGCCATAGGCGTTCGAGGCACGACGGTTCGCCGCCAACGACCATATCATCGCCAAGCAGCACGGCGAAGGGCTCGTCGCCGACATGGTTACGCGCCTGCAACACGGCGTGCCCCAGGCCTCGCTGCTCGTGCTGTCGTTTGAAGTGGATGTCGGCCAAGTCTGCAATAGCGGCCAGCGAATCGGCGAGGTCGTGCTTGCCGCGCTCCCGCAGACGGCGCTCCAATTCCGGACTACGGTCAAAGTGGTCTTCCACGGCCCGCTTGGAACGCCCTGTAATGATGAGAATGTCATCGCAGCCGGCCGCCACTGCCTCCTCGACGACGTACTGAATGACCGGCTTGTCCACAATAGGCAGCATCTCCTTCGGGCTTGACTTGGTAGCCGGCAAGAAGCGCGTGCCGAAGCCAGCGGCGGGAATTACGGCCTTCATGGACGAGGGCCAGCACGCGGGATAGCGCTTGACGGTTTGGTTTCAGGGACCGTCGTCGGAGGGACTCGTGCCCCGTCTTACACGCGGCGCGTGATGATGGACAAGACATCGCCATCCAGTAGTTCGTGGTCGAGTCCTATGGTCTGCCCCGGGAACTTGCCGCTGGGTCCCCACACCTGCGCATAGCGAAACAGTCGGCGGAAATCCCGGTGCAGTTTATCGCACACGGCTCCAACGTCGCTGCCGGCCCGGATAATGAGCGGCTCCTCCATGTCCGCCTCCTCCCCTTGGGGCTTCAGGAAGACCTGAATCATATCCAAGGCGTCGTAAATGAAGTCCTTGGCCTCATCGACGCCGAGCTTCTTGTTGGCGACCATGGGGATGTTGGGGATTCCTTGTTCATCCAGCCACTCCTTCACTTCCTCATACCCCTCCTCGCCTACGAGGTCCACCTTGTTGACGATGGCAACCGCTGGAATGTAAACGCGGTTGCCGGATAGGTGGTCGACCAAGTCATCCACCGTAATGTCATGACGCACCACCACGTCAGCGTTGTTGATGCGGAACTGGCGCACGATATCCTCAATCTGGTCGAGTGTCATGTGCGTCTGCTTGCAGGTGCTCATGATTTTGACGCCGCCGCGGTCCCGGTAGTACACGTTGATGTCCTTGGGCTGGCGGTTGATGCGGATGGCCGATTGCTCAAGTTCGCGCAGAATGACGGGCAGGTGCTTCTTCGCCTGCTTGGCGTCAAGCGTTAGCAGAATCAGGTCAGAATTGCGTGCTGCCGCGATGACTTCCTTACCCCGGCCCTTGTTCAGCGCGGCTCCCTCGATGATGCCGGGCATGTCCAGAATCTGGATGTCGGCGAACCGGTGCCGCAGCATGCCGGGAATGACGGTTAGGGTGGTGAAAGCGAAGGCACCAACTTCAGACTCCTTGCCCGTCACAGCGCCCAGAATCGTGGATTTACCCACGGACGGGAGACCGATGAGGCCAACCGTGGCGTTGCCTGACTTCTTGACTGCATAACTGGGGCCGCCGCCGCCTCCTTGTGCTGCCTGTTTTTCTTGCTCACGCTTCAACGCAGCAATCTTGGCCTTGAGTTTCCCGATGTGAAATTCGGTCGCCTTGTTCTTCTGCGTTTTCAGGATCTCGTCTTCGAGCGCTTTGATCTGTTCCGCTATGGTTGCCACGGGGTTGGCCGGCCGACAAGAGCCTGCTATAAGAGGCGTGGGCCGTGAGCCGGGTGGGAGACCGTTCGACGCTCGTCCGAGGACCCTTATAAGCGGCGGCGGCGAGTGGAGATTGTGAAACGTAGCTTTGCCGCGATGCTGATGGTGGCCCTGCTGGCCGCTTCCACCACTGTGGCGGCCCAAGATGGCACCAGCCCGGGAGGCGACGGCGCTGCGGATGGTGACGAACCCAGCCGTGGCACGGCCGACAACAGCACCGCCGAGCCAAACTCAGGCAACGCGACCTCGGCCGACGGCACCGACGAAGACGCGAAGACGTGGTGCGAAAAGCATCCGGCGGAATGTCGCGAGTGGTTGCACAAATGCCAATCCACCGACGACCCTGCCGAGCGTCAACGCTGCCATGAAGCATTCTGCCGGGCAAAGCCCCAGCACGAATCTTGCCGCAGCATGGGCGCCACGCGTGGGAATGGCACGACCGGCGAAGCTCGCCCCAATTCCGGAGCCCAATCGCCCCTGCGTCCGCTCTCGCCCGCCGCCCGCTGTGCCGTAAATCCTGACGCATCGCCTGCTGTGTGCTCGCGCATTGCGGACCACCGCAAGGCCGCGTCCGGTCTGGAATGGATTTCGTACAACGTGAGCGCCACGGGCCTTGGTCTCACCGACTTGCGGCTCCGCGGGCACCTCGTGGCTGAAGCGCTTCATGTGGTTCCCGAAGCGCCCTGGGCGGAACCGCCGCGCATCATCAAGGATGACAAGGGCCACCGGCTCTTGGTACAATTTGACGGCGGCACCATGCTCCTGCATGACCACGCCAAAGGCTTCCTCCAATTCCGTGGCCCCGCTAGTGATCTTCATGTGGTTCTGCCAACTGACGCAGACGTCACCGCGTGGGCTGGCGGCTACCGGTTGAATCTAGATGGTGCGGGAGTGCTCGTGTTTACTGGGCGCGACTTACAGTTGGAGGGACAATTGCTGACGGCGCCCACCTTCGTGGCGCTCCACGTCGAACCCGCCAAACCGGAACCCGCTCCGGGCGGCCACCCGGATTCGGCGCCGGCCATCCAGCAAGCGATTGCCCGTCAACATGTAGGCGCGCAGGTCAGCGTCAAGGGCGCCGACCACCCGTTGCCGCGAACCGCCGATGACCGCGCCCGCGACGCCGTCGCCACAGGAGCTTCCGCAGGCGGAGTCGTCGATCTGGAAACCGACAGCAACCCCGTCCAGGTGCTCGTGTATGACGACGTAAACATCACGGTCGAGGTGCCCAAGGCCAAGCCGGATCCGGGCAAGCCGCTTCGAGTCGTTGTGAGCGCTGAACTGGATTCCGGGCGCACCATCGTGCTTGACCTAGACCACGCGCTCTTCAATGGACAAGCGCTGGAATTGCGTTACTTCGATGTCAACGACGACGGTACAGAAACAGAAGTGGTGTTCCGAGAAGCGGACGGCGGCCTCCAGGACATCCTTGATCCGACCGACGACGCAGGACAACCTGAATACTGGATGGTCCGGGATGCCAATGGCATCCAGCTTATGGCAAGCATTCCGCATTGGTCCACGCATGCCATCACCATTGCTGGCTTGGGCGAACTCTACAAGGAGCACCCGGTCTTGATTGGCATGCTGGCGGGCGCCGCAGCCAGCGTTGCTGCGGCAGCTGGCTTGTTCTGGCCCCGCCGGCCCGAAGACGACGAGTGACTGCTTGAAGGGCTACGAACCTTCGTCCGAGGGTGCGTTGCCGCCGGTCTCCGATGCCGTAGCGTCGGTCTGACCGCCGGCTCGACCGGGTCTTCCAGGCGGTGACAGTTCCATCCAGGCGGTGGCGAAGCGGTCCACCGCGTCGTCGACGAAGGACGCCTTGTAGGTGACCAATACGTTGGCAATTCGCTCTGGGTCGGTCAAGCTCAGGAGCTTGGTTCGCCCCATGGGCTCTTCGTCCAAGAGGCCCGCCTCACGCAGTCGCTTAAGGTGGAAGCTCAGAGTTGGCGCAGACAAACCGACGACGGCTCGCAAGTCCTTGGGCGTGCTGCCAGGGTGAAGAATCAGGTGGGCACAGATGCGGCGCGGGGCCTCATGCCGAACCACGTACAGGATGTCTTTGTCACGGCGGTCGAGGCCCTGGGCCGGGTAGAATGCCTTGAACCCGCCGTCCTCGCGCGTGGTCAGATGTCCATGGCGCTGCAGTTGGTAGCAATGGTACTCGAGCGTTGAAACGGCCACATCCAAGGCGTCGGCCAGACCCCGCAAGTGTAGGCCTGGGTGGGCCTGCACGTGGTCGACGATGCGCCGACGGACGTCAAGGTCCAGGACTTTCTTGGGGTCAATTGGAGGTGGCAAGGGACTTCCTACCGAAGCACGGCGACGTACAAGGCGGCCACGGCACCGAGCGACAGGAGCGTGGCAACGGGCCAAGTATCGCCGGTCCGGTCACCCAGCGCGGTTCCCAGAAACACAATCCCCTGGGCCGCGAAGACGAGGAACGCGACGCCAATCCAGGCCAGACGGCCGTGACGCACGCGTCGCCATGACACGAAGGCGACACCGGCTAGCAACAAGGCGACGCCAGCTAACGCCAAGGCCGCGGCAACGGCAAGGTTGGCCACCAATTCGCTCATGCCAGGCCATCCCGGCCGGTCTCTTGACCCTTGGGCCTTGGCCGCTTGGTCAAACGCTCCTTTCGTTCATGCACAAGCGTGGCGGCCAGTCGAGCCACACCATCCATGGCGTCGGCATCCAACGCGAAGGCATCCGTGTGCGGGCACTCCTGGTCATCAAGGACGGGGACCTTCGTATCGCTGTCCCAAATGCCGGGGTAAAGGCGGCATCCCTCGGGCCGCCATTGGTGAATGGTGCAGCTGCCGTCTGGGTGAAGAAACGTGCACGGCAGGGTGCCCGCCGGGCCGCCAGCCGCCGCCGGCGCCTGACGCGTCCGCAATTGAAGAAAGCCATCGGGGGCCTGGAAGTAGAATTCCATGTCGGGTCGCACGGCCGAGATGCGACGCACGTCGTCTTCGGTCAGCAGCATTTCCGTGTCGTGACAACACTTTGAGCAGCCCCGCTCGACGCAAGGATTGCCAATGGATGGAATCACGGGAAGGTCTGGCAGGGCCTGCATGTCAAGCGTCCTTGGCGAGGGTGATGCCGCGCTGGTGCTGGTAGTTGCCGGAGCGCTCTTCGTAGCTCCGGGCAACCGGCGAGCGCAGGTCCTCCAAAACCAGTTGACAAAAGCGGTCGCCGATGGGGATGTGCAACGGCTCGTGCCCGGCATGGAATGCGCCCAGCGTGAGGTTTCCATCGAAGCCGGCCTCCACCTTCCCAAAGGCCGCCAGCACGCCGCGCCTTGCATACGAGGAGCGAATCCATAGCTGACCGCACGCAGTGGGCGGCATGCGCACCACGCTACTGGTGCCAATCAAGAAGTGGCAGCCCGGCGGAACCACGGCCGTGCCATCGTCCATTGGTGTATCGCTGACGCTTGGCACCAGCACATGGCCGATGCGAAGGTCAACGCCGTTGGGGGTCAAGTCGTCTGGCAACCACGGGTCGAGTCCCATATCGCCGGCGTCCACCGCAGCCGCGATGTCCGAGTCGCTCCAAATCACAGGCTTGGCAGCGACACCCGGCGTTTGGCCGCTGCGGTCGCGGTACGCCTGGGTCCCGTCGTCCGCACCGGCAAATTCAGTGGGCCCTCCCAGATTTGAACTGGAGTCAGTGGCTCCCAAAGCCACGAGGATACCAAACTACCCCAAGGGCCCTCAGTCGTGCGCCGATGACGCCCGTCGACTGGCTGCCGACGGCCGGGGCTGGGTCCCCCGGACAGGCGGCCGACCTGGGCATCATTCTTGAATGGTTGCACGGCGCGTAGGCCGCAGCGGGTGACGCGATTAGTGGCGGTATGCACGTGCTTTCTCCCATCAGCCTTATTTTCAAGTGATACAACCGCGCAATCATGCGCATCATTCTAGCGATGGCCGTGGTGACGGTCATGTTTGCCGGCTGCTTGGCCGGAGACGA
>JBFJXH010000017.1:0-22496 GCA_041623215.1 Thermoplasmatota archaeon | reverse complement strand
TGCGGGCGACACCCTGACCCTCAACTGGGCCTTCGGGGATGGCAGCGTGGCAACGGGATCCAGCGTCGCCTACACGTACAGCGGAGCGGGTACCTACACGGTCACCTTGATGGTCTTCGACAATCACGGTGGAAGCTCGCAAGATGCAAGCGGCCCCCACAGCTTCGTGCCTTTGCCACCCGGCCAAATGGCCGTGGACGCGGGCGACTCCCAGTTCGTGCTATCCGGCAACGACGTGGCTTTGTCCGCAATGGCGTTTGATGGCGTTGAACCAGTCAGCTTCTCGTGGGATACGAATGGAGACGGCGTCTGCGATACGGCTGGCCAAGCCGTGGTTTCGCCAAGCCCTGCCCCGGGCGTGCACACCTACAAGGTGTGCGCCACCGACGCCACGCAGACCTCCGCCACGGACTCCGTGCAAGTGATGGTGTACGAAAACATCGAGACGCAACAAGAATTCAGCAATGATGTACTCGTTGGCGTTAACGATGAAGACGCTGGCGAAAGCGGCACCGTTGACGGAGCCACCTTCACGCATGACTACACGGTGGCCCCGGGCAGCAGCACGCTCGACGCGCTGCTTGACTGGACGGTGAAGGCTGAAGTGGTTCCCGACAATCCCGTCGGCTTCGTCGGCGGGCCCAACGACTTCGACCTCCACTCCACGCAGCCAGACGGTTCGCCTGGCCCCAGCAGTGCCGACTTCAAGTCGCCCGAATCCATTTCGGTGGTCGGGCCGCAATCGGGCCAATGGACGTTTGAGGTGCGCACCTACATCGCCGTAGCTGACACCTACACCCTGACCGTTACGAGTCAAGCACCACCCACCAATCCGCTCCCCGCAGTGACCGATGACAACCTGAGTTGCTTTGAGACGGCAAGCCAAGCCTTGACCGTCGGCGTGACGGGTGGCAACGGCCCGGTCGTTGTAACCTGGGATGCTGACCTTGATGGCCTCTTCAATGACGGGACGGGCAATACCTTCGACCCTGGCTTCGCGGTGGACTCTGGCAGCCACCTTGTGCGCGCTCGCGCCACCAGCGCTGACGGTTACCGTGCAACGGTCACCATTGCCTTCCAGGTTCTGGCGAACTGCCCCAGCACCCCAAGTATCGTTGTGGTGGGCGTTGCCGACACCGGCATCAACCCCTACAACAAGAACTACGAAGGCATTCACGTCCCGTACCCGGAACTGCGAGACTTCACCACCACGGACCCCAACAACATGGGCCCCGGCGACGTCATCAAGCGCTACCCCAACGGCGACATGATGCCCTTCACGCGCCACCCCGCCAACTACATTCCTGGCTTCCCGGCCAACGCCGAGGCGCTGGACTTGACCCTTGGTGGTTACAACAAGGCGGCCGACAACGCCGACGTTTGGAACCTCGGACACAGCAAGATTCCGCTGGGTCAATGGTTCTGGATTCCGGGCACCAAGATTATTGGAGCCATTGATCACAGCGATCAAAATGCCCTGAACAGTGCGGCTGATTCGACGCCCATTTACGATGACGATGGCCATGGCACGGGAGCCAGTTCGGTTGCCGTCGGAAACCTCGTCGGAAGCTGCAAGCGCTGCGTGCTTGCCTTCGCCGAGAGCCTGGCTGGCGATGTCCGCTTCTTCGGCGAATCCTGGATTGACTTTGTCAGTGTCAGTGGGGGCAGTCCAGCCAACATCCCTGGCGTCATCGGCATTGCCAATGGCGGTGTCATGTGGTCCAATGGAAACCAGCTGAACGCGGCCGAACGCGGCCAGACCATCAGCTACGCCGCAGGCAACGGCTGCTTGGCCTACCTGTGCGTTGAACAGACCTACACGAGCAACGACTTGGGTCCCGACTGGACCCTCAATGTCGGGGCCGTGACCACGGGCGGCGCGAGCATCTTGCAATCCGGAAAACCCGCTGATTGGAGCGGCTATGCGAGTGGCAATATCCCTGGCGCCTGCCGCAACAACTACAGTGGCAACTGCGGCTTTGGCGGAACCAGCGCGGCTACGCCCATTGCGACCGGCCACATGGCCAGTGCCTTGCTAGAGGCAAGGATTGCCCTAGGTGACCTGGAAGCGGGCCAGAAGACGGCCGCGCAAGCTGGTGGCCAACGCCAAGCAGTGGCAGTCGGCGCCCCCGTGCCCGGCGTCCCCGAGTTGGCCGACGGTGTGCTACAACGCCACGAACTATGGGATGTCAGCCTCCACTGCGCCAGCCAACTGAGCAGCAGCACGGGGTACCCAGGCAGTGGACCTCGAAGCCCCGTTGACTATGCCTACGCGGGCTACGGCATTGCCGACAACGCGGCCCAACTGTGTGCAATCAACCACTTCACCAGCGGTGCAGGCGTCCCTGCCAAGCCCGACGCAGATCAGTTCTTCGAAGTGGATGAGGCCATCCGCGACGCATTGTTTGGTGATTGGGACGGGGATGGGGATGGCCAGGACGGTGGCAATTTCAACACGGACGCCGCCGCGCCGGCACCGGCTATGCCTGCCCTAGACATTACAGCGGCCGATGTGGACACCGTCGACAAGGTCAGCCGGCTCATCAACGAGGTCGCCGACCAAATGGGCTTCACCTTCTCTGCCCCCGTGACGGAAACCTACTACCTACACCGTGATGGTTGCGGTACGACAGGCAACGACGTCCAGTACATGGATCACGCGACGCGGGCGGCAGCTGAGCCAGGCCATGGCTGCACTAACTTTGGCGTAGCTGCCATGGCTGAATCGTGGGACTCCACCGAGTCGACCGACAACGAGTTTGGCGCCGGCAGCAGCGTGACGGCGACGATTCGGGCGTTTGGAATTCGGCCGCACCCTGGCGTGGTCATGACGGCTTCTTTGAGCGCTGACGGGACCATCGTGGGACAAGGCACATCGGCGGCCGTGGATGTCGTGAGTCTGGCGTTTGTCGACACACCTTGTCACGAATGGACCATTACGTTCCCGACGACGGCAAGTATCCCGGCCGGAGCGGGCCTTACATTGGCCGTGACGACTGAGGCTGGGACCCAGGACCTCCCAATGTGCTACGAAGGCGGCGCCGGCGCAAGCCGCGTTGCCATTACGGGCACATCCGGAGGAGGAGGCGGTGGAACTCAACCGGTCGCGACCATTGAGGCCCCTGCCGATGCATCCAGCTTTGACCTTGGATCGACGACGGAAGTAAGTGTAACTGGTAGTGCGACCTTCCCCGGAGACGCGGTTGCGGAGCGCCTGTACCTCCACCGCAGCACGTGCGGCACCGCCACCGACCGGTTGTACATGGACTTGGCCAACACGGAAGGCGACGCCAACGGCTGCGCGTTCACACAAGGCGCAACGGCCCCGGCGCGCCCGGGAACCTATGTTGAGACCTATGAGCTGGATGCAAGCCTCGTCCCCGTGACCTTGGCTCCAGGGGGAATCATCGAAGGAACGTTGTACTTTGGCACCCAAGGCGCTGATGCCTTCGAAGGCATTGTGCGCGTGGTGAGTGACGCTGGCGTGGTGGGCCAACAATCCATCAGTGCCGTGAATGCTGGCAGCAACCTAGCCGACAACTACGGTAGCGCGGACTTGGCCATCGCCGTCGCGGGCAACATGGCCGGTGTCGAATTCACGGCGCTCGCCCTAGAGATTGAGACCACCCAGCAGGGCCCCGTCCACTGGACCAACCTCGAGGATCCCGCCGCGTCGTTCATCGAGCTTCCGCGCCTTGGCGCCCCGTCGGGCGGTTACGTGGAAGTTTCCATTGATGACCCGACGTTTGCTACCAACCTGCTCACGGTCATGGGCGACCAGGCCTGGTCGGCCACGTGGGATGTGTCGAGCTGGAGTGCGGGCGACTACAACATTCACGCTCGCGCATGCACGCCGGGAGGCTGCGGCTCCGCCGATACCATTGACATCGCGTTGACTGGGGAAGACCTCTCCCCGCCGGTCGTGTCGGTGCAAGTGGTGGCGGTGGCCGATGGCCAAGCGGCCAGCGGATTTGCGGACACCCAATACAACCACGACAACCGCGACTGGTCGAATGCCTGGGATACCAGCTCCATCGCCAATGGCAACGTGGACTACTACGCCCGCCTCATGGCCGGAACCGACGAAGTGCAACGCATCAGCTTCGACGCCATCGTGCGAAACCCGCACCCACCCACCTTCACGGCGGGCGTGGACGACGTCAGCATTGCGGAGGGCGACGCTTTCAGCGTCACGCTCGAAGGCTCGGACCTAGACAGCGACGACGTCGGCACCCTGACGTTCACCTTGGTGGACGGTCCGGAGGGCATGACCGTAACCGACGGCGCCGGTGACACGGCCGTACTCGCCTGGACTCCAGGCTTTGGTGTCACAACCATGGCCGAAGGATCTACCGACCACAGCGTAACCGTGCAGGTACAAGCCGCCAATGACGGCCCAACCGAAGCAACGTTCACCGTAACTGTGGCTGACACGAATCGCGCCCCAATCTTGGGCGACGTCGGCAACAAGGTTGGCAACGAAAACCAGGAACTGACTTTCACGGTGACCGGCTCGGACCCAGACAGCGACAACACGGCGACGCTCGGTGCCAGCAACCTGCCCTGCACCGGCTGCTTCGACGCTGCTACCGGCGTCTTCAGTTGGACGCCGACGTTCGAAGAATCTGGTGTTTACCTAGACGTGAACTTCACCGTCACGGATGGCGACCTGGTCGATTATGAACTGATTAGCATCAGCATTGGCGACGTCAACCGGCCCCCGGTTCTGGCCGCCATTGGCAACCAATCAACGGACGAAGACGCGCTGCTTGCTTTCTCTGTGGTTGCTTCTGATGAGGATGGCGACACTGTTTCCTACACGGCGAGCGGACTGCCTTGCGGCGGCTGCTTTGACGGCGCGACGGGCGCCTTCAGTTGGACGCCCGGCTACTTCGATGCCGGCACCTACTCGGTGACCTTTACGGCAACCGACGACGGCGCGCCGAACCTGAGCGATTCGGAAACCCTCAGCATCGTGGTGGCCAACGTCAACCGTGACCCAAGCATTACCGTGCCCGGGTCTCAATCCGTGGTCGAAGCGGCGACGCTGACCTTCTCGGTCAGTGCCAGCGACCCAGACACGGATGAAGCCGAACCAACGTTGGCCAGCGACGCAAGTGAGACCCTGCCAGGTTGTGCGGGTTGCTTTGACGCCTCCAGCGGTACGCTAACCTGGACGCCCAGTTACGACGATGCCGGAAGCTACACGGTTACCTTCAACGCGACCGACGTGCATGGCGCGGTTGTCGCAGAAACCGTTGACATCATCGTAGGCAACGTGAACCGTGCGCCGGTATTCACCAGTGATCTGAGCCAATGGGGCTACGAGGAATCCACCATCGAGTTCCTCGTGACCGCCAGCGACCCGGACGGCGACGGCATTGCCTTCGCCATGCAACACAGCGGAACCGAAGCGACGCTCAACGACCACGGTGATGGTACGGCCACTTTCAGTTGGCCCGTAACCGCGGCGCACCGTGGAGTCCACATGTTTGCGCTCACGGCCACCGATGATTACGCATCCGGGCCTCTGGCCACTGACGCGACGTTGGACGTTGAGGTACGAGCTATCCCTGGCTTTACCATCACGCGGACCAGCCCGAGCAGCATCCAGGCGGGTGTGGGTGACACCGTTACCCTGACCATGGAAGTCGAGAACACCGGTGACGGCCTTGCCAACTATGTGACAACCTCGGCGGACACAAGTGGCTGGGGCTTCACCGTGGATCCCTCGAGCTACAGCATCACCGGACGTGGTACGCAAACCGTGTCCGCCACAGTAACCATTCCCTCCGGGGCCAGCGGCCCCACGACGGTTACGCTAAGCACCCAATCGGACGACGTTCAAGGCGCTCAGGAGCTCTCCTGGACCGTGAACGTGGTTGCTCCGGTGTACGATGTCTCGGTTATGGTGACCAAGGGTCAATATCTGGCCGGCGAAAACGTTCCCGGGGTCAGCTTTGTCAGGCTGCCGGGTGGCGGATCGGGTGTAGCGGGTGAAACCGTGACCATTGAGCACTGGATTGAGTACTTGGGCGTCGATTATCGCGCCGGAACGTCCACCTCGCAAACGTTCACGAGCGCAGCAGGCGGACGCGTGGACTTCACCATCGATGGCAACTGGGCCTTCTCTGACACCCGGGCCACACACCACCTCGAGGCTCGTGTTACCAATGCTGATGGCGTGACTTCCACAGCTCACGTCACGTACGAGGTGGTCTGAGTGATCCAAAAGTCAAGCCCCTTAGATAGACTTCTTAACGATGTCTGTCAGTTGACCGTTATCCCGGGTAGGGTGGTCGTATCATGAACCGCAGGAAGACTCTCGTATACGCCGGCATTGTCATGCTGGCCCTAGCCGGCCTTTCGGGCTTTGGAGCCCAGGCCACCACGTACAATGCAACGGATGGCGCCTCTCTGGTGGCCGCTGTGGCCGCTGCCAACGCCAACCCTGGCGCCGACACGATTGTGCTGGCACCGGGCACCTATGCGCTGGGTGGGGCGCTGGCCATCACAGACGACTTGACCCTCCAGGGGCCGATGGCGGGCGTCGACGCCCGCCCCGGGGCCGGCAGCACGCGCGACGGCAGCACCGGTGAAGCGGTGCTTGATGCCAGCGCCATGGCTGCCGCAAGCGACCAGCGCATTGTCTTCCTTGTTCAAGCAAGCAATGTGGTGATTGACGGCCTGACGGTCACGGGTCTTGGCGCCAATTCAGTCTTCCCCGAAGACAACCAAGTCTTGCGGGCCTACGGTAAGAACGGCGTCGCGTTTGTGAACAACATTGTGCGAGGGCACGAGGACGGCGGAGAATTGTTCGTCTTCGAGGCCGCCAACGGCTTTACCTTCGCGAACAATTACATCGAGAACGGCAACGGCGCCCCGTCCACACCCTACATGGACCGTCTTCTACGCGTTGAGAACGCCGCCGGCATTACGATTGATGCCAACGAAGTGCGCATGGGCAGCCTAAGTGGCGGCCAACCGTTGATTGAGGTGCTGGATGGCAGTGGCGTCGATATCACGGGGAACACGTTCCACGGGCTGGTGCCAAGCACCAACCACGGCGACGTCCTTCGCATCAGCGGCGCGCTAAGCGCGACCATGGACATTAGTCGCAATACCATCGCGGGTTTGTCGGCCGGAAATACGGCGGCAATTCACATCCAAGGCGCGGCGCAATTCGTTGACCTGTACGAGAACGTCCTCTACGACAACGTCAACCGCTTCGAGAGCCCTGACACGCCGACGCACCGGCCGCTAGCCGACACGTATGCCATCTGGGTGGAAGCAGGGAGCGACATTGACGCCTATGACAACCAGATCTACGGCAACGATGTAGGGCTGCGCGTGGAATCCGCCTACGCTGGCGGCGACGCCAGTAGCCCGCTGGATGCAACGCTCAATTGGTGGGGTCACGAAAGCGGCCCGTTCCATGCCAGCAACCCCACGGGTAACGGCGACGTCGTTGAAGGGAACGCCTTGGTGGACCCCTTCCGCACCTCTGCGCCCATTGGCGCTTTGGTGCAGCTACTTGGTGGCATCGACCCGACGAATCTGGTGGCTTGCCAAACGGCTGCCGTACCCACCACCGACCCGTCCAACCCGGTCCTCTTCACCACGGTTCAGCAGGCCATCGATTGCGCGGACGCCAACACGGCGGACCCCGCTGGCCCCCGCGTGCTCCTCGCGCACGCCTTGTACGTGGAATCCATTGACGTGCCTGGCGGCGTAACGGTGTGCCAACGCAACCAAGCAGGCGATGCCTGCGCCAATCCCGCTACGCCCACCCTCTCCGTGCTGGAGGCGCCCTCGGGCAGTAGCTCCGTGGCCGCAGTTAGCGGCGACAATGCCCGCATTGACGGCCTCACGCTTCGCCACCTTGGCGACTATCCGGCGGCTGGCACGCATGTCATCTCCGTGAATGGGGACGGCGTCGCAATCGCCAACAACATCCTGCGCGTGGCTGGCGGCGGATGCCACGCTGTGGGCGCTGCAAGCGGTGGCGACCCCTGTGAGCAACCCGCGGCCGTCAACGGGATTACTATCCTTGGCGGCAGCGCCGGCGCAGCCATCACGGGCAACCTCATTTCGGCGGACCTACCGGCCGATGATGGTACGCTCGGCGGAAGCGAAGGTTTCCGCGGCGACATCAACGGCGGAGAGCTGTCCGGCAACACCTTCAGCGGTTGGGTCCACATGGCCGCCGTTGCCTACGGGGCTAACATCGCTGTAGCCGACAACGTCTTCGACGGCAACAACAACGGGCTCCTGATTTGCACGGGACCGGACCAAGACGTCACCGGCAACACGTTCAACGCCCACTTCGCGGCCTTCTTTGTTACGCGATGCAATGCAGCCCTCGACGGACTGGTGCTTCGGGACAATCACTTTGCCGCCTCCAATCTGGAAGTCATCCACTTCCAACCCAGCATGGACGGCCACGGCTACCGCCTGGATGCGCGCTTGAACCATTGGGACACAGATTCCTGGCGGCTGCTTGACCAACGCATCGGCGGCAGCATTAGCAACAACGTCGTGCAGCAGATTCCCTTCTTGCTTGCCGACGGAACCGTTGAACCGGCCCTTGCCACGGCAAGCAGCCACGCCGGCACCACCGGAGCAGGCGGGTCCTGTGAGGCTCATGCGGACGCCGAAGCTGACTGCAGCTTCCTAACAATCCAGGCTGCGATTGACTTTGCCGACACGGGTGCAACCGTCACCGTGCCTGGCAGCGGCGCAGCCGTTGACCCAACCCCCTACACCGGGTCCCTTGCCTTCACCACGCCTGGCTTGACGCTGAGCGGTGCTAGCCTGGAGCAGGTTGTGATTGCCGGCGATTCGGCAACTGCGGTGCTCGTGGATGCACCGGGCGTCACGCTGCAAGACGTCACGGTGACCAACAGTGGCGACAACCAATTCCAAGGCATTCGCCTCACCGGCAACGGCGACGACTTCACCTTTGACGGCGGCGTCATCGAAGTCCAACCAACCGATTGTCCTGCCGGTTGCTACTCTGGCGCGGCGGTCCACGCCGTGCTGGCCGCCAACACGGCGACAGGACTCACGGTCTCCAACAGTGCCATTACCAGCTTGCCGGCAACCGATGGTGACAGCTACGGATTTGCGGGCGAAGGCATTGTTACTGAATTCTCAGGGTCCGGCACGCCCACCGTCACGATCGCCGACAACAGCTTCACAGGCTGGGTGCTTGGCCTCAAACTCACGGGCGCAGGCCTCGTCTCCGGCAACGACTTCGCTGCCAACCAAGGCCACGTCACCTCGTGCGGCCTTGCTGACGGACTCCGGTACGAAGCCAATACATTCAGCGCCACCCTCGGCGCATCCGCGTTCCGCATCGGTGGGGGCTGCGACGCAGCCGGCTCGGTCTTGCGTCAGAACACCTTCGAATGGGCAGGCTCGCCTCCCATCACGTTGACGGCTGGTGCTTTCGGGGGACCGGTCGATGCTCGCTTGAATGACTGGCAGAGCGATGAATGGCGCGTTGTGCAGGCTCGGGCCGGCGACGATGTTGCCTTCCTGCCTTTCCTTGGCAGCGTGCACCCGCCGCTTCCCGTCGCCAACATCGCAGTCGGCCAAGCCGCCTGTGACGCACACCCCGACGCCGAATGGATTGCCGTTTCCGGCGCCAACGGCGACTGTCGACTCCTGAGTCCGCAGGCCGGTTTTGATCTTGGGGGTGCTGGCACCACCGTGGCTTTGGCACCGGACCAATCGGCAGACCCCGCCCCGTGGCTGGCCAGCTCCGTGTCGATGCAAGGCGACGACCAAACGCTGTGCGGCAGCGTCGGCGGCGTGGCCTGCATGGCGACTTCCAATGCAGGCCGCTGGGCGCACAACGCCGACACGGCCTGGGCCGAATTCCCCTCCACGTTGGACGATGTGCTGTTCGTCGCCGGTGGCGGTGGCAGTGCCAGCTTGTTCACCCAGAACCTGCAAACCGAGCTTGACTCACTAGATGATCTTCACAGCCTCAGCTTCGACTTCTACGTCGCAAGTGGCCCGTGTGGCGCGGGATCGCCGCGCTTCGGCTTCGTGTACCCCGGAGGCCAGGCTTACGCCTACTCCGGCCAAAATGGTGGCTGCGCCGCTGGCCAGTGGCACCACGTGGACATCTTCGAGGACCCCGGCGTCTTCTGGACCACGCAGGGAGCAGGTGGCAGCTACAGCAGCACCGATTATGCTACTGCGGTCGCAGACATGGCCGGGCAAACGTTCGGCACCATTCGTCTCTACTGGGACAACGGTGCGGACGTCTATCTAGACAACATCCGCGTCAACGACCATGTTCTTGCTGGACCCATCGACGAGCAATGCCAGAGTGGTGCTTGCCCGTTCAAGGACAGTCGCATCGGCGTGGTGCTTGACGGCAGCAACGGCAACTTTGCCGTCGATGCCAGTGGTGATGGGGCGACCATTAGCGGGCTGACCGTGCACAATTCCGTCATCAGCAACGGCGGAGGCATTCGGCTCGCCGGCGACCAAGCCACCGTTGCGGGCGTATCTGTCATCGGTAACCTGGACCAAGAGGCCTCCACCTTCGACGTTTGGGGCAGCCAGGAAGGCATCCAGATCTCCGGTGCTGATTGGACTGTCCAGGACAGCCTCGTCACGGGCTGGGACAACATGGGTATCCAGGTCCCCGGAGGTGGCGATGGTAGCCTTGTAGGCAACACCATTGCCTTCAACACCAACCATGGGCTCTACGTCGGGGGTGCAGCCGGCACGTTGACTGCTACGGCCAACGTCTTTGGTGCGCACGACAACACCGCGGTTCGGCTAGCCACGACGCGCGATACAGTATTCCGGGACAATCACTTCACGCCCGGCAACAACAATGTGAGTATGCATGTCCACGACGGCGCCACGAACGGCGCTGTGGACGCGCGGGCGAACCACTGGGGCGTCATGGGCCGCGATGTCATTCCGAGCCTGTTCTCGTTTGACACCAACGCAAACCCCGGCCTGATTCAATACATGCCGTACTTGGACGACAATGATGGCGCCCACCCGCCCTACCCGCAAGTTTCCTGTTACCAAGGCAATTCGCTCGCCGAGCCAGTCACGGGCCAAGAAATTCTCGACCTCGCTGATGCCGCTTCCTTTGACCGGGCCGCAGCCAACTGTGACGCCACAAAGAACGCCATCGTGGTCCTGGGAGAAGACATCGAGGCCTATGACGGTGCAACCTTCACGCAGCCCGTGATTCTTCGCTCCGCCAACGCCCAGCCGGCTGGCGGTGACTCCGACAACCGACCCGCCCTGGCGCGTATCCGTGCAACGGCTACCACGCCAGGTGTCACGCTGCTAGGCGGTGTCGAAGGCGTTGGTCCCAGCACCCAACAAATGACGCACCTGGTTTCACTCCAATTTGACCAGGAGTCGGGCAGCACGGGCATCCTGGTGGAGGGATTGTCGAGCACGTACCCGGTGACGCTTGATGACACCTTGCGCTTCGTGGGTACGGATTTGACCGGCACCGGCATCCACGCCCGAAACGGCGCGGCGCCGACCATTGCCGACATTCAGACGGCCGGCATTGCTACCGCTGTGGCCTTCGAGGGCACAACCGGTGGCAGCGTCCGCGACAGCATCCTTGCTGGCGACGCCCGCGGGATTCTGTTGAATGGCGCAACAGGAGCGACCATCGCGGACAATGCGTTCACGGGCGTCGGCTTCACGGGCCTCGGCATTGAGGACACGGCAAGTGGCGGACTCCTAGTGACGGGCAATACCTTCACCGGCTACGGCTCCGCCATGTGGGCCACGTCCACGCCGCACGGCCCCGACGTCATCAGTGACAATGTCATCGTAGGCATGGACCGCGGCTTGATTCTCGACTCAAGCCCGACCGGCGACTTAGTTAGCGTCGAAGGCAACACGTTTGATGACCTGTTTAGCGCCGTGGAATTGCAAGGCAGCGGCAACACGCCTGCACACTTCCGCTTCCGCGGCAACGAGTTTGGCCCCGCCATCGAGGCCACCTTCGACGTCCGCCAAGCGGGCATCAGCAACAACGCCATTGACGCCCAGTACAATCACTGGTACGCTTACGACCATGAAGTGATTCAAGGACGCATGGACCAAGCGGCCCTCGGCTCATCCAACGTGGTCGACTCGAGCTGCTTCTTGGAAATGGACCGTATCACGGCCATTTGCCCGCCCGTCGTTGATTTCACCTACCTGGTGCAACCCGGCGCCGGCTACCCGAAGCACGTTGACTTTACGGCCAGCATCGCCAGTGATGCCAACATCACGAGCATCAATTGGGACTTTGACAATGGCTTCACGGCCAGCGGCAACCCCGTAACTTCCAAGTTCCATCCTGGGGGCTACAACCCGAGTGTCACGGTGCGTGACGCGGCCAATTACGAAGTTAGCGTTTCGCACTTCTTGGGCTTCGGAGTCAATTACGGGTTGACCCTCGTGCGCGATGACATTACGCCACGCATCAATGCTGCCCCGGGCCAAGAGTTGACCCTGACGGCCACCTTGACGAATACCGGCAACGTTCCCGACTCGTACCTAATCAGCACGCAAGATGCAGCTGGGTGGGGCTGGACGCACGAGCCGGTGGCAGCCTCGTTGGCACCCGGCGAAAGCACAACCATCTACCTGAATGTCACGGCCCCCAATGCCGCAGGTGGCCAAATCTACCTGCGTGCCAGCTCGGCCGGCGACTCAGACCTGCGCGACTCGGTGTCGTGGATTACGGCTGTGCCAATCCGCACGTTTGTCTCCTTCACAGACAACGGGAACTTCTACGAGGGGGACGCCATCGAGGGCATCATTGACCTCGAATATGCAGACGGTACGCCCGTCGTGGGCCAAGTCGTCGACATGACGCACTACCATGCGCTGCTTCGAGGCCTCGGTCTGGGGTCCGTCACCAAGGGTGACGCCAGCGCCGCGACGGACGCTGACGGCCGTGTGCGCTTCAGCTTCGATGCGAGCAACGCGCCTGGATCGGCTCTTCGTGGCACCCACGTCATCGAGATTGGCATCGTCGGCGCTACTGGCAACTGGAGCACCTCGGCCGAGGTCGAAGTCCGCCCAGTCCTCCTAGCGCTATAGAGTCGGGAATTTCCGCCCCTGCGTAGGGCGGCTTGGCACGCAATAGGCCGCTTGGCTAGCGGCCGCTAGCCTCGGTCCAACCCAACACGCGGAGGGGCTCCAGCGCCTAGGCCATCCCGTTAAGACGCCGGCTGGGTTCACCAATTCATGGTGCGGCTTGTCGCTTCCGCTTCTGCCATCGTCCTAATGGTTGCGCTGGCCGTGGGGCTGCTTGCGCCGGCGGCAAGCGCTCAGGCGCCCACGGTCTTGCAGGCGGACATTGAGGGGCTCATTACGCAAGGCACGGCGACCTATGTCCAGCAAGCCATCGCGGAAGCCGAGGAACGCGGCGTGCCACTCCTGCTGCGCCTTGAAACGCCCGGCGGCCTCGTGGATGCAACATTGGACATTCACAAGTCCATTGTCCGGGCGCAAGTCCCTGTCCTCACCTGGGTGGGGCCTTCGGGTGCCGAAGCAGCAAGTGCTGGCACGCTCATCTTACTCATGGGTCAACCGGCGGGCATGGCGGCGGGGACGCAAATTGGCTCGGCGCAGCCCATCACATCTTCGCCGACGGGCGAAACCCAGGCGGCTGGCGACAAGGTTGAGAATTTTTTGGTCGAGCGCATGGAACAGATTGCAAGCCGCACCGGCCGCAACACAACCCTTGCTGCCCAATTCATCACCGATAACCTGAACATGGGCGCCGAAGAGGCGTTGGAGGCAGGCCTCATTGACGCGGTCGCCGCTTCGCCAAGCGACTTCTTGGAGCAAGTGGATGGAATGAGCGCCGTGGTAGGTCAGGATGGCACCACGACGCTACGCACCGCGGGGGCACGCATTGTTCAGGTTGAGCCTGGAACTCTGCCCCGAGTCCTGGACTTTCTGGGCAATCCACAGGTGGCCTTTGTGCTCTTCATGATTGGCCTGTACGGACTCATTTTCGGTTTAACCAATCCCGGAACCTACGTCCCCGAAACCATTGGCGCGCTGGCCATTCTGCTCGCCTTTGTCGGATTCGGTTTGTTCAGTTTTGCCACCGCAGGCCTCCTGCTTCTGCTGCTTGGCATGGCCTTCTTCATCGCGGAGGCGTTCACTCCAACGAATGGCTTACTCACGGTTGTCGGCGTCATCGCCGTCGCCATGGCAGCCTTGCTGCTCATTGATGAGCCGCTTGCCCCGCGCGGCTTCGTGCGAGCCTTCCAACTCATCGGCCTAGGTGCCGCCCTGTTATCTGGTGGAGTTGCCGGCTTTGCGGCCACCGTGGCCGTCCGCACGCGCAAACGACCTCCGGTAGCGTTCATCGGGCAGCAGGCCACGGCCGTCACAGCCTTTGCCGGCGGGGGTGCCCGTGGCCAAGTGATGATGGAGGGCGAGATTTGGCAGGCCACCTCCGACCACCCCATTGCCGACGGCGACGTGGTGAATGTTGCCAGTCGCCACGGGCTGAGACTGCGCGTGGAGCGCGCAGAGGCGGCCGGCATGGCGGCCGACGATGGCGAAGAAGAGTAGCTGGCGCCGGCAACAACGTCATAGCAACCAAATACACCCTCCTTGTGGGAACCACATGCACCTACGTGCCGTGTTCATTACGCTCGTCGTCGCAGCCACCGGCTTGGCCGGTTGCCTCGGTGACGAAGAAGCCTCTACCGACGACGTGAATCTCGACCTCGACGCTGATGCGCAAGCAAGCGCGACGGGAGTCAACACGACCCTGTTCCAAGGAAATCTAGTAGCCACGTTCGCCACCCCGGTTCGCTCCTTCAACAATGGCGGAGACTTCCTCCATGCCCTCGCGCTCGCCGACAACTTGACCGGTCTTGTGTTCGAACTTGAATGGACCGCCACCGACACCAGCACTGGCGAACTGAGTCTCTGGGTGCAGCCGGCCAATGCAGGCAGCCTGCCGCCCGCCGACCCCGCAAACGTTGTGTTCAGGCCTGAACCCGTGGCTCGCGTCGATGGTGCCAGCCCTCTCCAACTGGCCGTCCCCGCTGATCTATTGGCTGACGGTGACTATGAACTCGTCATTCGAGCCGGAGGTCAAGTTGGTGCCACCGTCGACCAAGACTTTGCGCTCCACACCACCGAGTTCATCGGCGTCGCCTTCGATGCCTCCTACAGTGCGCTTGCCGGTAACGGCACCGCCTAGTCGCCGACGAAACCCCCTTCATCCCCTTCCCCCTATGCTTTGACATGGCTGAACCCACCACCCTGTTTTTCGCCGTCGCCCTCGTGCTATTGGCGATTGTCATCTTCGCCAGTGCAATTCGCATCGTGAAGGAGTACGAGCGGGGTGTCATCTTCCGCCTGGGACGCCTCATAGGTGCGAAGGGCCCCGGCTTGTTCTTCATCATCCCCATCTTGGATAAGATGGTCAAGGTTGACCTTCGGATTGTCACCCACGACGTTCCCGCCCAGGAAATCATGACGCGCGACAATGTCCCTGTGGCCGTGAATGCGGTCGTATATTTTCGGGTCGTGAACCCAGAGGACGCCATTGTCAAGGTGGCTCATTTTGGTGTTGCAACGAGTCAAATCGCGCAAACCACGTTACGCGCTGTGATTGGCAAGGCTGCCCTCGATGAGTTGCTGTCGGAAAGAGACGAGTTGAACCAACAGCTTCAGGAGATTATCGACAACGCCACCGACCCGTGGGGCGTCAAGGTCAGCATGGTTGAGATTAAGGACGTGGAGTTGCCCGCCGACATGCGCCGGGTCATGGCCAAGCAAGCTGAAGCGGAGCGCGAACGGCGTGCCAGGGTCATCCATGCCGATGGTGAATTCCAGGCCGCTCAGAAATTGGCCGAGGCCAGCGCCGTCATGGCCACGTCCAAGGGTGCCATGTACCTCAGGACGTTGCAAACGTTGCAGGAGGCGTCCACGCAGCAGGGTACCAAAGTCATCGTGCCGCTTCCCATGGAAATCCTCGAAGCACTTGGCACCCGCTGATGCGAGTCGTGGTGCTAGGGGCCGGCACGATGGGGCAAGGCATTGCCCAAGTTGCGGCCCAAGCAGGCTACGCAGCAACACTCCACGATGCCGATGCCGCCGTCCGCGACCGGGCTATTGCGGCCATCTATGAAGACTGGCAAAATGGAGTCCATCGTGGCAAGGTGACCCCAGCACAGTTTGGCGAATGGAAAGACCGCCTCCATTACTGCGCCGAGGCCGACGATGCCATGGCGGACGCAGACCTAATCATTGAAGCGGTCCCCGAAGACCTCGGCCTCAAGCAAAGCATCTTCGCGCATGCTGCCGAAGTTGCACCGGACCACTGCGTCCTTGCGAGCAACACCAGCGCGCTCTCCCTTGCGAAAATCGCCCAAGCTACCAGTTGCCCCGAACGCGTCCTCGGGATGCATTTTTTCAACCCTGTTCCGCGCATGCAACTGCTGGAAATCGTACACCATGCTGACACTGCTACGAGTGCCGTTGCTACCGCGCGCCGCGCCGGTGCAGCCATGGGCAAAACCTGCATCATGGTACGGGATTCACCCGGGTTTGCCACCAGCCGCCTTGGTGTGGTGCTTGGCAACGAGGCGATGCGGATGGCGCAAGAGGGCATAGCAACCATCCCCGACATTGACGCGGGCATGCGGCTTGGCTACGGACATCCCATGGGGCCACTCATGTTGGCAGACCTTGTCGGCCTAGACGTCCATGCAGCGGTAAGCCGTGACCTTGCCGCGCGCTTGGGCAGGGAGCGTTACGCGCCCCCCGCCATTATCGAGCAATTGGTCGCAGCCGGTGACTTGGGGCAGAAAAGTGGCCGGGGCTTCTACGATTGGACGGGTGGCAAGGCGACTCCCCGCTCCGGTCGTCCCTAGGAAAAATTAGGCTGGCGCTTCTCGACAAAGGCCGTTACGCCCTCGGCGAAATCGGGCGTTCCACCGCCGGCGGCCATGAAGCCGCGCTCCAGCTCAAGCTGGGTCGTCAAGTCGGTGTCGGACTGGGCGACGAGTAGGCGCTTGGTGGCGGTGCGACTATGGCGAGACCACGCGCCCCATTGGGCGGCCACCGTGATGGCTCGCTCAAGAAGCGCGTCCGCATCCACCACTTCATCCAGCAACCCCCAATCTTGCGCTTGCTCAGCTTCCACGACCATGTTGTCAAAGAGGAATCGGCGCGTCCGTTGCGGGCCAATCAGGCGTGGCAAGAACCACGTCGAGCCGCCATCGGGTGGCATGCCGATGCCGAAATAGCCGGCGGCAAAGCGGCTGCGATTGGTGCCGATTCTGAGGTCGGCGGCAAGCGCTAGGCCTAGGCCGCCGCCCGCTGCAACTCCGTTCACGGCCGCGATGAACGGTTTGCCCGACTCGCTGATTTCGCGCATCAGGGGGTGCAAGTGCTCGATGGCTGCGAGAATGAATTGTGGTCCAGTGTTTGTATCGGCGGCGTGTTTCATCGCCTTCACGTCGGCGCCCGTGCAGAAGGTCTTGCCGACGCCCGTGAACACCACGGCTCGCACATCATCGTCCGACAACAAGCCGCCGATGGTGGCCCGAATGGCGGCAAGAGCGGTCGCATCAAATGCGTTGAAGTTACCTGGCGAATCGTAGGTCACTACGGCTACGCCACCGGGGTGCCGCTTGGTGCGTACAACGTCGGCCATGAGTTGGGTCATGGGGCGCCATGGTTGGACCGCTTCAAAGGCTGGCCCCCACACGGCCGCGTGGCGCCTCCGACCCCTTTTAACAGGTCCCTGGGTCGGCGGCAACATGGGTGCGCCTGCCGCCGCCGCCAAAACCGGTTTGACGCCGAAGTCCGAGGACTTCATGGCGTGGTACAACGACGTGGTTGAAGTTACGGAGCTCACCGACAAGCGCTACCCCATCAAGGGCATGAACATCTGGCGCCCGTATGGCCAGGCCATCATGAGCCGCATTGACGCCTTCACTCGTGCAGAAATGGAACGCACGCATCACGATGAAGTGAACTTCCCTCTCCTGATTCCCGAGAAACTCTTCATGAAGGAGGCGGACCAAATCAAGGGTTTCGGCGGCGAGGTCTTCTGGGTCACACACGCGGGTGACAACGAATTGGAGGGTGGCGAGCGTTGGGTAGTTCGTCCGACCAGCGAGTGTGCCATGTACGAGATTTTCCCGCTGTGGATTCGTTCGCACAGCGACCTCCCCCTCACCACGTACCAGATTTGCAACGTCTTCCGGTACGAGACCAAACAAACACGGGCCTTCATGCGGGTTCGAGAAATCCACTTCTTCGAAGATCACTCGGTCTTCGCGAACGAGGCCGACGCCCGCGAGCACGTTGAACTGGACTTGGCCATCGTGGAGAATGTCTTTGACAATCTTGCCCTGCCAACGATACGTACCAAGCGCCCCGACTGGGACAAATTCCCGGGTGCCCAGGAATCCAACGCGGCCGATGTCATCATGCCCAGTGGCAAGGTGCTTCAGTGCGCCACTGTGCACTACTATGGTGAGAACTTTGCCCGCGCCTATGATATGACGTATGAAGCCGAAGGCGGGCAGCATCAGTATTGCCATCAAACGACGTACGGCATGAGCGAACGTCTCGTCGGCGCGCTCGTCGGCTGCCACGGCGACGACACGGGGCTTACCCTACCCCCATCCGTGGCACCCATCCAAGCTGTCATTGTACCCATCATCAAGAAGGGCCAAGAGGATCTGGTCCTCAACTACTGCAAACAGCTGGAAGAACGCCTCCGAAGCGCTGGTTTCCGCGTCAAGTTAGATGACCGTGACAAGGGTCCCGGCGACAAGTACTACCACTGGGAAGTGCGGGGCGTCCCCGTCCGACTGGAAGTAGGGCCCCGTGATGTCGAATCCGAAGCGGTTTTCGCCGCGCGCCGCGACGTGCCAGGCCGCGATGGCAAGAAGGGCATCGGCTTGGCCAACATCGAAGATGATCTCCAAGCGCTGTTTGACGACATCCACGGTGCCCTGCGAGCCAAGCAGGATGCCTTCATGATTGACCGCATCCGCCGCGTCAAGACCTTGGACGAAGCCAAGGCGATTGAGGCGGCTGAGGAGATCGACGTCGTGTATGAGATGCCCATCGCCGATGATGCTGCCGCGCAAGTGGTCGAAAAAGAGTTGGACATCAAGACGTTGGGAATTCCCGTGGATGTGGATGCCGATGCGAGTGGAGAAACATGCGCCGTCACCGGTGCGCCCGCCAGCGAATGGATTCGCTTCGCGCGTACCTATTAAGTCGGCCGCTGCTCGCAGTTGTCGGAGTGTCAAGGTCGCGGTCGCGCGGGCCGTAAGTCCCAGCGGGCCCTTGAGGACTCGGCCGCAGGCCCCTAGGGTCGCAAGGCGACGAGGTTTAGGCGATTCATGGTGAATGGAAAGTATGCTGGCGGCGCCGGTCCCTGACAATGAGGTGGAGCGGCTGCAATCGTTGCTGGCCATGGACATCATGGATACGGCACCGGAGCGTGAGTTGGACCAAGTTGCGCGGCTGGCCGCCTTAGCGTTCGACGTACCGGTCGCCTTGATTTCGCTCATCGATGAGAAGCGCCAGTGGTTCAAGGCGTGCGTGGGCTTGGCCGTAAGTGAAACGTCGCGCGACGTGTCATTTTGTGGTCATGCCATTGCGGACGACATCACCTTCGTAGTGGAGGACGCGGCGAAAGATCCGCGCTTTGCCGATAACCCCTTGGTGACGGGCGAGCCGTTTATCCGGTTCTATGCCGGCCATCCGTTACACAGCCCAGAAGGATTCCGCATTGGCACGCTGTGCATCATTGATGACGCGCCGCGCCGCTTCGATGCCGATGCGCAAGCGCGGCTGGCGGCCCTGGCTGGATGGGCCGAGGCGGAAATCCACGCGCGCAGTGAACGTGGCGCCGGCGGCACTGTCGTGCGCGCCATGGACCGACACCGGTTCTGGCGGCTCAGCAAGGACCTCCTGTGCGTGGCTGGCCTCGACGGTTTCTTCAAGGACTTGAGCCCCAGTTTCAGTGCTTCGCTGGGCTATTCCATGAAGGACTTGACCGACCGCCCATTCCTAGACTTCGTCCACCCAGATGACGTTGCTTCAACCATGGCGGAGATGGAGAAGCTTCGTGACGGCGCGGCAACCCTGCACTTCAGAAATCGCTACCGGCACCGCAATGGCCGCTACCTGTGGCTCGACTGGAGCGCCGTGCCCGAGGGGGCGAGCATCTACGCGATTGCACGCGACGTCACCGATGATGTGGTGATGGAAGAGCGCCTCGACCGTGTCATTCGGAACCTGCAAGAGCGAAGCAGCCAACTGTTAGACTTTACCCGAATCGTATCGCATGACCTGCGTGCGCCGCTGCGGCGCATGGAACGCTTGGAGAACCAATTGCCGCCCGAAGCCCATCATGAACTTGAGACCATGGAGAAGATGATTGAAGACCTGGTAGCCTACGAGCGTCTGGCGCTTGTGGGTGTTCCGCACGAGGCTGTGGACCTTGACCAGTTATGGGCGGAAAGTTTGGATCGCTTCCGGAGCGAGCTAGCCGATGCCTCGGCCCGCGCTGTCGGGCCGCTTGGCCGTATCCATGGTAATGCTGACGAATGGAGTGTTGTATTCAGAAATCTCATCGACAATTCTGTCAAGTACCGCCGCGACGACCGTCCCCTGGAAATTCGATTACAGGCAATCCAGGAACCGGATAAGATTACCTTGCATTACATGGACAATGGCCCCGGTATCCCGGCGGACCGGCAGGAAGCCATCTGGGAGCCGTTTCGAGGCGGTGACCAGGACGGCACACACGGTATGGGACTGGCCATGCTGCGCCGCATTGTCCAACGCCACGGGGGAACAGTCCGCAGCAACCCGGCCGCCAATGGTGCCCACTTCATCATCGAGGTCCCGCCAGCGCAGGAGCCTGAACCCGCCGGCGACGAAGCGGCGCGCCACGCTGTGGCGTCCGGGCAAATCGCGGCACAAGCACCTGAAGACCCTCCCGACGGCGCCTGGGAGGTCGTGAATTGACCGGGCACACGCCGATTCGCGTGTTGTCCATCGAGGATGATGCTCGTGATGCCGTCCACTTACAGCGGATCCTGCGTGACGCGTTGACTACATCCGGTGTTGAGTTTCGCCATATTACCAACGGGCGCGATGCGCTTAGTACCATCCGTCGTTTCCATCCTGACGTGGTTCTTTTGGATTACATGATGCCTGGCATGGATGGCATGGAGGTCCTGCAAGCCATCCAAACCCACGAACCCTTGGTGCCGGTGGTGATGGTCACTGGAAGAGGCGGCGAATCGGTTGCCGTTGATGCCATGCACCTGGGTGCCGTCGATTACCTGCCCAAGAAGGGTCTCAGCGGTGCCACCGTGGTGCGGGCCCTGTTCCGGGCGATGGCCATCAAGCGCTACGAGACGAATCGAGCCCGCGCAGATGAACTTGCAGCTCGCGTTGAAGCGGAAGCCATGGCGACCATGAATGCAGCGGCTCGACCGCTCATCGTGGTGGATGCCAAAGGCGGTATCCGTCGCATCAACGACGACGCATGCTCGCTACTCGGTTGGCGCAGACCTGAGGTCACGGGCGGCGATTTCCATGCCCTCGTTCACCGGATTCAGCCGCCGAACGTGTACCATGACCCATATGCGTGCCCCCTTGCCGCGGCGCTGGCCTCGCCTCGCCCTGGACGAATGGATGACGCGCATCTATGCCACGCATCGGGCTCCTTTGTCCCGGTACACCTGACGCTTGAGCCGCTGCCCACCAACCGTGGGGGGGGTTTCGTCATCGCGTTTGATGTTGGCTCAGCCACCAGCGGAACCCGCGGGGCGTGGGTGCGGGATGCCGAACGAATCAAGGCGGACCAAGAGCGAACCGACATGCTCAACGTCATTGGCCACCTGGTGCAGACGCCTATGACACCGATTCTACTGAAGCTCAAGGTGCTGCAGCAAGAGCAGGACCGATTGAGCGAACGACAGCAGAAGGCGCTGGAGGTGATGGAACGAAACCTGCGCCGCTTGCAAGGCGTATTTGATACCACGCGGGCGGTGACAGAATTGCGCCGGGGCACGCATCGTCTGCGCCCGGTCGAGGTGGAACTAGGAGAAGAAATCCGCCGCGTACTTCAGAAGGAGCAGGCGTTCCTGGAGGAACGGTTTGTCCAGGTTCACGTTGAATCCGAACGCCTGAGCGTGGATGCAGACCCCGACGCGCTTCGCAAGGTCCTACGGCGCTTGCTGCACACGTCCATTCTTCGCAGCGAGCCTGACGGTTTGATTCGCGCAACCATCCGTCGCGACGGCGACTGGGCCGAAATTGCCGTTGAGGATGCCGGCCCTGCCCTGACGGCAGGTGAAATACGGGGCCTCCTGGACCCCTTCGGCTTCCTTATGGGCGACACATCAACGGGCGAGCAAGCAGAACACGCCTTGTGGTTCTACGTCGGCCGAATCCTCGTCGAAGCGCACGGGGGCACCCTT
>JBFJXH010000016.1:0-22552 GCA_041623215.1 Thermoplasmatota archaeon | reverse complement strand
GCAGAGCGCGGCGAACGCGTTTTGGACATTCTCGTCGAAGGCTTCGTTGAGGAGTTGACGGCTGACACCCAAGCCGCGGCAGCTGTCACCTCTACGACGACCAGCCACGAGGAAGCAGAGGGTGAACGATGGTTTGCCTGGCAAGAGGGCCCGGACGACCGGGACCGCGCCTAGCGGTCATCGCCGGGGCGCCGGCTAGCCAAGCAGGTCAACCAAATCGGCTGACTTGGAATCCATCTCGGCCACTTTCTCTTCCGCCACATCTTCTTTGAGATCGGCGATTTCGCTGCGGAACTTGACGCCCTCATCGGCAAGAATGCGGCCGTCCACCGTGGCGGAGGGGTACATTTCGACGCTGCGCGCCTTCAAATCGCCCAAGATTTGGCAATCCTCGCCAACAATAACGTGGCCACCGGCGCTGCACTCCCCTTGCACCTCGCAGCCTTTACCGAGCTCCACGCCGCCGTCAGCCCGAAGCGCACCGTACAGTTGCACGCCTTCACCCATGAGGACGCTGCCGTTGACCCGGAGATTGCCCAAAATGCGCGCTCCGTCACCGGCCTCGAAGTGGCCCTTGACAAGCGATTCTTGCAAGCCAATCTTGGAGCCATCTGGAATGAAGGCGAAGATTTCGCTGACATTGATTTCGTCCTCTTCCTCCGCCTCCTCCAGCTCTTGCAGGATGCGTTCCACTTCCTCCGATTGCCCAACGCGGAGCAACTCCAGTAAGTAGATGAAAACGTAGATGACAAGGGGCACCGGCGAGCGCTTGTTGACCCAGCCTTTCGCGTGCAAGGCGCCGCCAATCTTGACGTCGTCGCCAACATCAAGGTCGCCGTCCAAGCGTAAGTCGCCCTTGACGAAGCACCGTTCGCCAAGATACACATGCCCCTCGACCTCGACGTCGCCCTCCACGTGGCTGGACTGGTCCAACCGCAAGTCGCCTGTGCAGGTGATGTTGCCGTCAATCTCGACGCCTTGGCCCCCAAACAGGCGGCCGTCGGTTTGCACCCCGAAGGCGCACTCGACGTGGTTGCCCAGGATGAAGTCGCCGGCAGCGACGATGGTGCGTTCCTCGAAGGTCGTGCCCGGGGGCAGGACCATCGTCCTACGGTCAAAGGCCATGGCTTGGCATCCCTTCTTGGCCAGAGGTGGGCGCGTTAAGAAGCGTTACTGAAGGCGCGCATACGCGTCCGGCGGCCAATTTGGTGGCCGGTTACGTTTCGCAACAGCCCCCACACCGGGTCAATCTTTGACCCAGGTGCGTCCCCATCCCACTTCAACGCGGTCCTCAACCACCAGCCGCAGGCCGTCCACCAGAGCCTGGGACTCCAACTGCCGCCCCTCGGCGATGACCTCCTTCAGCGTGGCCCCCGGATCAACAGGGAAGGCGTGCTGGGCCAGAATCGGCCCTTGGTCAAGGTCGGTGGTCACGAGGTGCGCTGTGACGCCAGCTACCCGGACACCACGATCGAGCGCCTGCCGGTAGGGCACGGCCCCCGGGAACGCCGGCAGGAGGCTAGGATGAATGTTGACAATGCGATGCGGAAACCGCCAGACGAAGTCGGGGCTGAGAATCCGCATGTAGCGAGCCAGAACGACCACATCTACTTGGTAGTCAGCTAACCGTCGCAACATCTCCGCTTCGTGCGCCTTCTTGTCGGCATCCCGCACGTGGTGGAAGGGGACGTCGAAGTCTCCGGCGAGCTTCTCTAGGTCGGGATGGTTCCCTAGCATTACCACCGCCTCGGCAGCCAAGTCGCCGGCGGCGATTGCCTCCAACACGGCACGGGGGGCGTGTTCCTCCTTCGTGACTAGAAGGCCGAGGCGCCGGCGGCCAGCTGCATCGGAACGAAACGTGATGTCCATGCCCAATTCCTCACCCAGTGCTTCTAGGCCCGCCTCCATGTCGGCGGCTGTATGCCCCGTGGCTGGCCAACTCACTTCCAAATGCATGGAGAATTGGCCATGCGTCACGTGTTGGTCGAGTTCCTCGATGTTGCCACCGCAGTCGAACAAGAATTGGCAAATGCGGGCAATGACGCCCGACTTGTCGGAGCCAATGACCGTGACATGGGCGCGGTGGTGCGTCACGATGCGTGCACAATGCGCCGACCTTTCAAAGCCCCGGTCTTCACGGTAGCATGGAGTGGCAACGACTCCGCTGGCTCGTGGCCGCACCAATGCTGGCAATTGGGGGAGGCTTGCTCATTCTCGCCTATTGGGCAGACGCCTGGGGCGAGGTCGGCTGGAGTGATACCAAGGCTACCGGTCTGGCAGCGCTCGGGCTAATTGTGATCCTGCTGGCGATTGTACCGCTTCGCCTGATTCGACCGCCGGGCCGTGAGTAAATCTAGGCCTCACGGACGGTCGTGCGCCGTTCGACGAAATCCGCGTCCAGCACGCGCTTGCCTGCCTTGACGTTGCGGAAGGCGTTGCGGGCACCGAGCGCGCGGTCCTTGGGTACCGCGAATGTCGTGCTGGCGGGGCCAATCTGAATATCGGTAATTGCATGGTCTTCCAGGCGGGTTGCCTTTTGCACGAGGCGGTGCAAGCGGAACGGTGTCAGACCATCGTCGCTGCCACCATCGACGCTGATGTGGATGTTGCCGTACTTGTCGGCCATTTCGTCCCAATCGATGCGGTGCTTGATACTGTCGCGGTTGCCCTTCTTGAGAGGGGGCGGGGTGCCCTCGCGGATTTCGCGTCCGATGAGCATCTCGATGCGCTTGAGGGTCGCCTTGTCGTCAAGGCCGACGAAACTGATGGATTTGCCTTTGCGCCCGGCGCGGCCTGTGCGGCCAATCCGGTGCACGTACACTTCTGGCTCCTGGTCGGGCAAGTCGTAGTTGACGACGTGCGTGATGCGATCAATGTCGAGGCCACGCGCAGCCACGTCGGTCGCAATCAGGACACGCACATCGCCCCGGTCGAAACGCTCTAGCACTTTTTCGCGCTTGGATTGGGGCAAATCGCCGTGTAGTGCAGCGGCCTTGATGCCTTGGCGCTCGAGGTCTTCTTCCAATCTGTCGCACATGCGCTTGGTGGCGCAGAAGATAATCATCAGGTCCAAATCATCGTCGTTTTCGATGACGCGAAGCAGGGCCCATTGCTTGTTCTTGCGACCTACGGGGTAGTACACCTGCTCGATGTCGGGGACCGTCAGCTCGTCGGCGCTGACTCGAATGAACCGGGGCTTCACCATGAAGCGGTTCGTGAGGTTGCGAATTTCCTCCGGCATGGTGGCCGAAAAGAGCAGGGTTTGCCGGTGGTGTTTGCCGGGCATTCGCCGCAGAATCCACTCCACGTCGTCGATGAAACCCATGTCCAACATGCGGTCTGCTTCGTCGAGGACGATGAGCTTGGTATCGGAGAGGTCGAGGTTGCCGCGCTCCATGTGGTCCATGACGCGCCCGGGCGTGCCAACCACGATGTGGACGCCTTCCCGAAGCGCCTTTTCCTGGGGCTCAAACGCGGCGCCACCGTAGATGCAAATGCTGCGGAATTCGCGGCCTTCGGCAAAACGGAGAATCTCTTCCTCGATTTGCATGGCCAACTCCCGCGTCGGCGCCAGAATCAGCGCTTGCGGGTGGTCAATGGCCGCGTCGTAGGTCTCGATAATGGGCAGCCCAAAAGCAGCCGTCTTGCCCGTCCCGGTGCGGGCTTGCCCGATGACGTCCCGGCCTGCCATCAGGTGCGGGATGGTTTTTTCCTGGATGGGCGTCGGGTGTTCGAAGCCAATGGCGTCGAGCGCGTCCAGGGTTTGCTTCGATAGTTTGAGGTCGGCGAACGTGGCTTTGAGGTCAACGTCCGGCTTGGTTTCTTCGCGTCGTGTCATGTTTCGCGGCCCCGTCCTTGCAGTCCATGGCCGAGGCGTTCGTTGAACGCAGCTCGGCGGGGGTCGAAGGGGCCTTCCTCCTTGGAGTCAGGCGTGCCACGAAGACGTGCCGTTAAGGGTTTGGTACTTACCAGGCCGCGGGGGAAGTCACTTGGCGGTGGCTAGGTTGGGCAATGCAACCCCGTTCACTTCCTCGAAGAAGCTCCGGGTCACTTCCCAGAACCAGTGTGGGTCAAGAGCTTCAAACCCGGTGTGGCCGCCCCAGGGCGTCACAAGCGTGGCAATATGGCGGATGTCGGTGGCGTAGCGCTCCATGCGACGCGCGTGGCGGACCGGCACCACAGGGTCGTCCGAGGCATGGACACAGAGAACCGGTTGCTGCATGAGGTTGACTTTCCATTTGGGATTGGCCAAGTCGTACAGCTCATCAACGTCTCGCAGCCCATTGACGCGAGCCGCGTCCGCAAGGTAGGTGTCGAATCGTTCGTAGCCGCCGTGGGACCGAAGGCGCAGCAGCCACCGGAAGCCACCCCACTGCCCATAGAAGGGGTGGTCCTTGGGCGGCCGGGCGCTGATGTAGCCTACGGCGTCCCGGGCGTCCACGAAGGCGCTGAAGCAGAGGGTGCCGCCGGTGAGCAGGTTGGTCTTGGTTTGGGAGTCATGGGCCACCGCGTTGAGGGCGGCGGCACCGCCCAGCGATTCAGCCAAAACGCCGATGCGCTTTGCACCGCTGCGGCGCAGCAACTCCTTGGCTGCGCCGTGAACATCATAGGACTCCTTCCAGCCCGCGGTTGCGATTCCCTTTGATTCGCCGAAGGCGCGCTGGTCGATGACGAGGACCGGAATCTTCCAGTTGCGCCAAATTCGGATGGCCCTGCGCTTGTGGATGGTGTCGTCCTTGGTGCTAAACATACCAGGCACGATGACCAAACCAAACGCGTCGTCCGCTTCCCCGGGCTCGCTTCGCTCGGGGTGCGGAGGGCCATACCATCCCGCAATCGTGACCCCGTCTTCGGTGCGGAACTTGATGTGTTCGAAGGGCTTAGGGTAAGGATTCACCGCAGCAAAGAACGCCGCCGGGCCGGGGCGCGCATGGCCGATGAAGTCTAGGCCCCTTTTGGCGCGAAAGAGAATATGGCGAGGGTGATGGGTTTCGGAGGGCGCTTGGCGAAGGCGCTCCAACCGGCGTCGAAGTGCCTTGATGTCGGGCAGCACGCCGTCCTCCGTCACATCTTGCACGTGGCTGGGTGTGTCAAAATGGTTGTGACTGTGGATGCCGAAGCGCAATCCGAATCGCTGCGTCCGTGTGGCGGCTCTGGGTGGCCGCACTTTGGGGGGTCGTGTGGTCTTCCGGCACGAGACTAATCCAGGCGTCATCGCACGCGCCGCGCAGGCCCGCCAGGAGCGGCACCGTGTGCGCGCGGTCGCCATCGCCGATGTGGATATGCCGGCTGTGCGCCGGCAGCGCCGCTAACCAACGGGCAGTCACGGCGACGGCGTCGTCAGGCGTATGCGCTTCTTGGACCCGCAGGGGCGCATCGTCGGCCAGTAACGCCAAGCCCCACGTGGCACCCGGGTCGATGCCCACCACAAGGCGGCGATACGGGCGACTTGCCTTGGCTGGCGCACCGCTGGCGGTGTCCCTGGTGCGCTCGTCCAGCCGCCACAAAACGCGCAAGAGTAGGGTCTCGCCGTCGCCCTTGAGGGGCTCGCTTCTCAGGTCGCCGGCGTCCCCTCCCAAAATGACCGCTACCGAATCGGGCACATCGCGGGCGCCGCCCGGCGCCACACCCAGCAGGTCAAGGCCCGCTTCCGCAAACAGGGGAACGAGGTCATGATAGAGGCGAAAATCATCCGTCACCAGTGCCACCGGGCGGTTGGTGCGCGCGCCAATGGGGCCGGTCAGTAGCCACCTCCCGGCGGACCCCGCTTGGCTAGGTGGTCCAGGTGTGTGTGGATGATGGCAGGCAGCGCGGCAAGGGCGGTGGCGGTTTCGAAGCCAATGTTGCGTCCCGTTAGCTCCAAGCAATGACGAGCGCCCTGCAGTACCTCTTTTGGCAAGCCGCGGGGCCCCAAGCCAAAGACGACCACTTGCGATGCGCCGCCATGGAGCTCGGAGGCGACCTCGGAGGGCCGCACCGCTGTCGCATGGGGTTGCACGTGTTCGCTGGTGACAATGGCCCGCCCCAACTGGGGTGGAAAGCCGCCGCCTTTGCCGGGAAACGGGAAGGTGTGAAAGCGCCCGGCTGCAGCCAACTCGCGAAAGTAGTCGCCGCCGGCGCCAATGGTGGTTGAATCGGCCACGAAGTCGGCCACTTCGACGGGCGTACGGAGGTCGGGAGCCTCGGCATCCTTGCTTTCGCGCCGCCGCCCCTCGTCATACGGAAAGCCGAAGGTGGCGAGGTTGCAGTCAAAGGCGAGGGCCACTGGCGCCGCCCGCGCTAGGGTCCGCCGCATGACGTCATGGAAGCGGCGTGGGTCGTACGAATTGTACAATCCCAGGGTCAGCCGACCAGGCACAGCCGCCCATGGCAGTCAGGCCTCAAAAGGCAAAGGCTGGATGAGAGGGAAAAAAGGGGTGGAGGAGGGGAACAAGGCCGGTCAGCTGTAGGTGGCGGTAATGCTCACGGTTGCGCCGCCGCTGTAGCTGTCCATGCCGATGTACCACCAACCGTCGGTGGGGTTGGTCACGCCGCACGATTCGTCATTTGTGTAAGCCGCCGAATTGCAGTCGTACGTGCTGGTGGTTGGGAGCGCACCTGCGCGCACATACAGGTCAATGTCTGGGCTGCAAGTCAAGAATCCGCTGCAGGCAGGACCGTCCATCACGACATCTAGAACGGATTGCCCGGCTGGCACGCAAATCTTGCGGTAGGCCCAACCGCCGCTGGCCACTGTCGCCGTATCGCTTTGGCCATTTTGCAATTCGGGCACGTTCGGGTCGCCGCCACTGCATCCTTCCGGCTCGGCCGCGACCGTTACTGACGTCGAGGCGCTGTCCGTCGCACCATCATTGTCTGTCACCGTCAGCGTGACGGTGTAGGTGCCGGCGCTGGCGTAGGTGTGGCTTGGGTTGGCGCCGGTGGCTGTGTTGCCATCGCCCAAGGTCCAGGCGTAGCTGGCGATGCTGCCGTCCCCGTCGGATGAGCCGCTGCCATCGAAGCTGCAAACTAGGTAGGTGCAGGCATCCGTGAGGGCCGCGCTGGGCGCCTGGTTGGGTGCTTCGGCCACCGTGACCTGCGCCGACGTTGAGTCCGTGGCACCGTCGTTGTCCGTAACCGTGAGGGTGACGGTGTAGGTGCCGGCATTGGCGTAGGTGTGGCTTGGGTTGGCGCCGGTGGCTGTGTTGCCATCGCCAAAGGTCCAGGCGTAGCTAGCGATGCTGCCGTCCGAATCGCTGGATTGGTCTCCGTTGAAGGAGCAGGCAAGGTAGTTGCACGATTCGGCAAAGGCTGCGGTCGGGGGGGCATTGGGCGCCGTCGTCGTGCCGGTAACTTCCACGTCATCAAGGTACCAGCCTTCGTAGTGTGCTTGGCTGTCGCTGACGAACGTGAAGCGTAGTCGAACGTCGCCACTGCCGGCCTCGGCGTCCAAGTTGTAGGTGAGGGTTTCCCAGCCGCTGCTAGCAAAGTAGTTGGTCGCCAACGTGCGCCAGGAAGTGCCGCCATCGCCGCTGACCTGGATGGTGCCGTAGTCGTAAATGGTGCAGCTGAAGAAGCAGTATTCTTCGCCTTGCATCCAACTTGCCAACGTCAAGGTGGCATCGGACAAGCCGCTTAGATCAATGGGGGGACTGGTCAAGGCGTCGTTCTCGCTGCCGCCGTAATTTCGCAGCGCCAAGCTGGTGGAGGGGCTGACACTTCGGGCCGTCGTGTAGGACCATACGGCCGTGCCCCCGGCGCTGGATTGGGTCCAGCCTGTGGCTGATTCCATGTCGTCGAGGAATCCGGTTCCGCCACCGCCGCTTTGGGCAGCAACCGTTACGCTCGTGGACGCGGAGTCGGTGGCGCCGTCGTTGTCCGTAACCGTGAGGGTGACGGTGTAGGTGCCGGCGTTGGCGTAGGTGTGGCTGGGGGTGGCGCCGCTGCCGGCGTTTCCATCGCCGAAGGTCCACGCATAGGACGCAATGGTGCCGTCGGTGTCGGTGGAGGCACTGCCATCGAAGCTGCAGGCAAGGAAGGTGCAAGCATCGGTGAAGGCCGCGCTAGGGGCTTCGTTGGATGGCGGCGGGGAGGTCACGGTAATGCTCGTGGACGCGGAGTCGGTGGCGCCGTCGTTGTCGGTCACGGTGAGGGTGACGGTGTAGGTGCCGGCGTTGGCGTAGGTGTGGCTGGGGGTGGCGCCGTTGCCGGTGTTACCATCGCCGAAGGTCCACGCATAGGATGCAATGGTGCCGTCTGAATCGGTGGAGGCCGTGCCGTCGAACGCACAGGCGAGGTTTGTGCAGGCGTCGCTGAGCGTTGCCGTCGGTGCAACATTGGGCGTTTCACCGCAGCCGCCCATGTCAGCAAGGAGGCTGTCAATGCGAAGGAGGCCGTAGCCATAGCTGGAGTCGCGGCCGTTTGAGCCGAGATCTTCGGCGCTGCCCTGCATCAGAGTTCGCAGTTGTGCGTTGGTCAAGCCGGTGTCGCAGGCCCAGGCAAGCGCGAGAGCGCCAGCCACGTGCGGCGTGGCCATGCTCGTTCCATCCATGGACCGGTACGCCGAATTGCTCGAGTGGTAGGTGCTTTCCACATCGGTTCCGGGTGCCGCGATTTCCACTTGGCTGCCGCTGCTGGAGTACAACGCCTTGCCCTTGTCTGGGTCGAGTGCTGCAACGGCGATGGCGTTGTCATAGCCAGCGGGGTACCCAACGCAGCCCACGAAGCACGGGCCGTCATTTCCGGCGGCAGCAACCACGATGGCACCGGCGCTCCACGCGTAATCCACCGCGTCGCGTGTGACCGAAGAACTGGTGGGCCCGCCGAGGCTCATGCTAATGATGTGTGCCCCTTGGTCGGCGGCATCGTAGATGGCGGCCGCAATATCCGAGTTGGCGCCTGAGCAGCCTGCCGGGTTGCCGTTGTCGTCCAGCACTTTCATGGGCAAAATGTTGGCTTGGGCCATGCCGGCGACGCCGACGCCGTTGTTGGTGGTCGCTGCCACAGTGCCGATGACATGGGTGCCGTGGCCGCAGACGTCGTTGGGCGTCGGGTCGTCATCCGAGTAGTCGTAGCCGGCTAGGAACCGAGATCCCTGGAGGTCCTGGTGGCCGGCGCGGATTCCAGTGTCCAATACAGCAACCGTGATGCCTTCGCCGCCCCAGCCGGCTTGGTCCCATGCCGTGTGAGCACCCATCATGTCGGGGCCGTACTGAAGGTTGTAGCGAGCATCGTTGGGAACGGCTGCGGCAATTACTTCGGAGTCATCTTCAATGGTCTTGATGCCGGGTGTACTGGCGAGCGCTTCTCTCACATCGCGTAGGTCGTCGGCGCCCAGGACAAGAAAACTGCCGCGGGCGTGGGCGTCTAGGACCGGCAATCCTTGGAAACTGGCATGGTGGCCAACATCGGGCAGAAAGCCGGCGTGGAATTGCACCACCGCTCGACCGAGCGTTGTCGGTTCAGGCAATCCATCGGGGCCGTCGGGCGCGGCGCCGGCGGTGGGGGCAATTAGCATCATCATGCTTAGCGCTACAGCCATCATCATCGCGGTGAATCGCATCTTGGTACCTCACGTGGCATCAAAGCCAGCGGCCCATTTTGGCTATCAAACAAAGCGGTGCCGGGCCAACGGCTTTAGCCTTGAACCGTCTGGTCTTTGGGCATCTGGCTACGGATTGCGCACGCCCCGTCTTAGCGCCGCCCGGTGGGGTTCGAAGCAGGTGCCCCGCGCTTCACCTTCCCAAGGATGCGGCCTTAGTTGATTGGGCGGCCGTCTGCCTCGGTCGGACAAGCGCGGACGCCGTCACGAAAAGCGCAGCACAACTACGGTTAACGTAGAGAGTAGCGGGATGGAATCTACAGCAATCCAAGATGCCCCGTGACGCGATTGACCGTCGCTTCGTCGCCCGGGCCGATGCCTAGAACCGTCACGGTGCCGGCCGGAATTTCGGTGTGACCGGCGTCTGTAATCAGGCTCGTGCACAGGCCGGCGGCCTCCGCGGCTGCCTTCAAGGGTAGCAAATCTCGTTCTTGCGGCACCTTGAGAACCGTTTTCTTTTGCCCGTCGCGACGCCAGGCATCGAACGCCTTACGGTCGTACTTCATTGCCTTGAGAGCGCAATCCACGGCCGCATGTCCTACTTGTGCGGCCAACTTGCCCTTGGATAGCTTCAGGTCTTGCCGCGCCACAATGACCTGCTTGGTGGCCAAGCTCACTCCTCTTCGTCATCGTCCCGGTCTCGGGTTGCCTCACGAGCCGGTGCGACAACGTCCTCACTGCGGGTCAATTCGCCGGTGACGGCTGGGTCAAGGCCCTTGGTGTTGGCGGCACGCCACGATGCGCCGGCCTCTTTGGCTGCGTCCCAGTCAACGTAGCCCTGAATCACAACGGTCTCGCCGTCCAACGTAGCCAGGCTTCGGTCCACGGCCATGAAGACGCCGTGGTCCTTCAGAATCATGCGCTCGCCGTCGAAGGCAACCGTCTCGCCAACGGTGTTGCCTTCGTGGGCAACAAATTTGCACAGCATGGGGTCCACGCTGTGGCCGTCATCGTCCCCAGCCGCTTGGCCTTCGCCGAGCGGATTCGCCTTGGACATCATGCGGTTCGCGGCGGCCACAAGGGCAATCACCACGACCACGGCAGCGCCCATGACTAGCTGGGACGTTTCGACCATACCGTCTCCACTGACGCCCGATTTATAGGGCCACCCAATCGGCCACCCATGGCCCCAGCAGCGACCGGCACCCAACAGGCCCGCCCCGGGTCTGCGTGGGATGCCATCATTGTTGGTGCCGGCCCCGCAGGCACCAACACGGCACGACTGCTCGCCGAACAGGGCCATGACGTCCTTGTGCTGGAGGAGCACGCCGAGGTCGGAATGCCGGTGCAATGCGCCGGTCTGGTTACGCCGCGCATTTTCGACCACGTGTCCTTTGATGCGCGCGAAGCCGGCATTCACCAGAACGACTTGCGCGGCGGTATTGTGGTATCACCAGATGGTACGCGCATTCGTTTTGAGACCGAGAAAGTGCAAGCCATCGCGATGGACCGCGCAGGTTTCGACCAAGCGTGTGCGCACGCTGCCGTTGACGCGGGAGCCACGCTGCAAACCACCACCAAGGCAGTTGCTGCTTGTTTGACACCAAGTGGCGACGGCGTCACAGTTATCGTGCAAGGTGCGGATGGTGAGCGGAGCGAGGAACGCTGCCGCATCCTGATTGGCGCGGATGGCATCCGGGGCGGCGTTGCGCGCTGGTTCCATCTGCCGCCTGTGGATGAGCAAGTGGCCGCCTACGAGGTGGAATTAGCCGGATGCAACATTCCGGACGGGGAAGAACATCTCATCCCGATGTTTGCCGGTCGCGCACAGGCACCAGGCTTCTTCAGTTGGATTATTCCGGTGGGAGGCGGGCGGACCCGCAGTGGCCTTGCGGTGGCTCCGGGCTTGTCGGAAGCGGCTGCGAAGCGGTACTACGAGCGCATGTTTGACGACGAGGCAAGCGCGCCGTATTTGCGCGGGTCCAAGGAAATCTACCGCATTGTTGGAGGAATTCCCCTTGGCATGCGCAAACGATTGGTGACGAACCGTGTCGCGCTCGTCGGCGACGCAGCTGGCATGGCCAAACCTACCAGCGGCGGCGGCATTCTCATGGCGCTTTTGGCAAGCGAACACCTTGCTCGGGTCGCCGGTGACGGACTTCGCCGGGACAAGGCGGGTGAAGCATCCGCGCTTGACGCGGGGGCTCTTCGGGCCTACGAGCGCGAGGTCAAGCGCAGCCTGGGGCGCGAGCTTCGCTTCGGCGGCCTCGTGCGCCGGATCTTCGTACGATTCCACGACACAGACTTGGACCGCTTGGCGCACCTGTTGTCCTCGCCTCGGGCGCGGGCAGCCATTGAGCGTCACGGCGACATCGACTACGTCAGTCGGCTGGCCTTGCCGATTCTGTGGGCGCAACCACGATTGATTCCCTTATTCGCTAAGATTATGCTGCGGCCAGGTGGGGGTCGCATGCGCCGACGCCGCCGTTCCTCAGCACGCAAGGAACCGGTTTCCGAACAGGGAGTAAGGTCAACATGAGTCGCTGGGGAAGATCCGGGGGCCGTGGTCGGGGCCGTGCTCGGGGCGGGGACAGCGGCGACGATGGCGGAGGCGCTTTGTCTGGCGGGATTCACGTCAACATCTACTACACGGCGCAAGATGATCCGCGCAAGAATACGGCGGTGCGCCTTCGCAAGCATGGGCAGGCAACCCTGTTTGATGACCCCAAGCGAATCCGCGATCATACAGTCCTACTGAACCCATTTGCCAAGAAAGCCATCAGTCGCGAGGACTTGCTTGCCATGCGCCGCCATGGCTTGACGGCACTCGATTGTTCATGGGCTCATGCAGAGGAGACGTTCCCGACGCTGCAAGGCCGCGTCCGCAGCCGCGCCCTACCGTTCTTGCTGGCCGCAAATCCTGTCAACTACGGCAAGGCCTTCCAGTTGACCACCGCCGAGGCGTTGGCCGCAGCCCTGTGGATTGTGGGTGAGGAGCGGCATGCTAGACGCATCTTATCGGCGGTGTCGTTCGGCGACCAATTCATCAAACTCAACCATGCGCCACTTCAGGATTATGCCGCCTGCGAGACGTCGGCTGACGTGGTCAAGATGCAGTGGCGCTACCTCGATGAGGAAGAGGAAGAATAGCATCTAGCCTGCGCAAGGGCAGGACGATGCGGGCATGGTTTTCCTAACAGGAATCGGCCAACGCTGGAACGCGGTCACCAAAGATGCAGCCCGACGGCATGTTCACATCCAAGACTTGGTAGCCAATGCCTTCGGCCATGATGGCGCCAGCGCCGGCGGCCGCAGCAACCATGAGCCAATCTCCCACGGGCGACTCAACGCCGTAGAAGGCGCCAACGGCGGTCGGCAGCGGGCTGGTTGCAACCGACTCGTACATGGACCCGTCGGGTGCCGTTAGGTGAATGGCGTAGGAGCCGGTTCCGGCTGGCGACGGCACCATGTCGAATACCATGAGTCCCAGTGACAGGCGGTCCAGGTCCGATGTCACAGGCAGGATTTCGACAGGCGGCGCCGGGTCGGGAGGCAACAGCGGCAGACTGCACATGCGCATGGCGGCAACGACCACGGCGCGGCCGTGGCAGAAGGACAACTCTTGCGCGGCTGGCACCCGTACTTTGCCTTCGTAGCCGAAGCCGTGGTCAAGCAACGTGTAGTGACCGTTGGAGCCCATGTCGACATGCGTGATTGTCCCGACGGTCGCGTCGTAGGTGATGGTCATGGGCATGGCTCCGGCCAGTTCGACCGTGGCCACGGGGCCTTGCACGTCGTCAACAACCGCATCAAGCGCCACGCCGCCGTGGATATGGGTGGACCAAGAGTCGCCGGGCACGAGTGGGAATTGCAGCGGTTCGAACGGGACGCCGTGGGTTAGAAATCCGAGCGTCGCGGGGTTGATTTCACCCGCGTGGGGTAGATGCATGATGAGACCGCGGTCTTCGAAGGATTCCAGCGGCTGTCCAACAAGGTAGCTCTCCCCGTCCCAGCCAGCTACCACGAGGGTCACTTCCCATTGTTGTGCAAACAGGGTATCAACATACTCGTAGCGCCACCATTCGCCAACGGCCCAAGTGGGTGGTGCGGTTGGCTCGGCGGCCTCGCGGTCGACGACTGAGGGTAAGTTACTGGCGGGCCCAAGGCCTGCTTGCGGTTGCGATGGGGGTGTTGCCTCGTCGTCATCGAGCGGCGCGTCGTTGTCGACGCAGCCGCCTAGGCCAACGGCGAGCATGACGATGCTTACAATCAATATTTGGGGGTTCATGATGACTACTCCAATCCGTGCACGTGGCCACCGCATTCGCCGCCGTGATTGTGGATGCGGTTGGTCAAGACGACGCAGCCATCTGGCAGCGCAACGTCGTAGACGATGTACGCAATACCTTCGATGAAGGCCACGCCGGGGCCTGCGGCAATGGATGTGATGTCCCAGTTACCTGCCGGCTTGTCGTGGCTGAAGCTGGAAAGCAGAACGCCGGGGCCATCGGCTGGCGTCTTGGTGCCTTCGTACAGCGTTTCATCGGGCGCTACGACATCAATGTCGTAATAGCCTGGGTCAGCCGGGGCACCGCCAACTGGGCTACTGGCAGTAAAGCCACGCGTAAGCATGTCGCCTAGAATCAGCGTGAAGCTGACGCGGTCATAATCATCGGGGATGATGACCGTTTCCGTGGGCGGCGCGGGTGTTGGTGGAATGAGCGGTTTTGAGAGGTCGCCGACGCCGGCCAGCCGGCCATTGAAGAAAATGAGGTCGTGCTTGTACGGAACCGTGACCATGCCTTCGTAGTCGAAGCCGTGCGCGATGACCTCGTACTTGCCGTAGTTGGCAATATCCATCAGAGTAATGGCGCCCATGGCTGCATCATACACCATGGAAATTCCATATTGGCCACTCATGCTGATGGTTGCAGTCCCGTCGGCGACATCGTCAACGATGGCCGTCAATTGATTGGGTGCCTGGAAGTCAGCCACCCAGGATTCGCCGGGTTTCAGCGGAAACTGTAGGGCCTGGAAGAACACGTCATGGGCCTCGAAGCCATGCGTTTCATGGTCCACCAAACCAAATCCCGGTACGTGTAGGACCATAGCCTCGTTGTCGAAGGCGTCTCGGGGCATACCCACTAGGTAGTCCGCGTCCTCCTTGCCGCTCACGATGCGAGTCACTTCCGTGACCTTGCCATCAAAGTAGGAGGTGAGGCGAATGGTCCACCATTCTCCCAGCACCCAATTGGGCGGGTTGTTGAGGTCCCGCGGTCCCGCTTCAGCAAGTGTACGCGGTAGTCCGGAATGCGGACCAAACGTGACGTTGGGTGCGTTGGGGTCGGTTGCGACCGGCGCCGCCGACGTCTCATCGTTGGCAGGTTGGGCTTGGTTGTCCAGGCAGCCGGCAACGGCCACAACGAGGAAGATTCCCACTAGGAGAAGGTGCTTCATTGCGCCTCACCCGGGCGCCGACTTCTTGACGTTTGTGTCGGCGACACCGTGCTAAGGCGCGAGAATTCCCGGCTCTCAAGGGCGCCCGTGGGTCGGGCTGGGAACGAAGGAGCTGCCAGATTAGCCTGTAATCCAGGCGTCCTTGGTCCACGGGGTTGCGGGCGGGATGCTGCTGTCCTCGGCGTCAAAGGCGACCCGGTAGATGCCCGAATTGGCGTCGAGGATCAGGAGCGTGCCATCCGGTTCAGCCATGACCTCCTGTACCAGCGGTGAGGTCACGCGCCGGGGCGGGTCACCTTCGGTGGCCTTGGCTGGCAGGAAGACGCCGGTGCTTGGCAGCTCGGGCCAATGCTCGGGCGAGGCGTCGGCGGCCCACACGCCTCCGTGATAGACGCTGGTAAACAGGGTCTCATTGACGACGGCGACGTAGTGTGTGCTGTAGCTGGCGCCGCCGCTCCATTGCACGTCCACCGGAAGCGTCCATCGGGCAACCGGGGTAGGGTTGGCGGGGTCTGTGGTATCAAGAAGAACAATTTCGCCGGTAGGTCGGTTGCTGGGCCGGCTCAGCAATTCCTGCCCCGTCACCGTGATGTGGCGGCCGTCCCACAATTGAGGCAACGGATAGGCGGTGTGGACCATGCCCGACATTTGGTCGCCGGCGTCAGGGTTCCACGCGCCCCACGAAGCTAGTGGCGTAATCATGCCGGGGCCGTCCAGCTGCACAATGTCAAATCCGCCGTCCCAATTCGCCAAGTAGGCAATGGTTTGGCCCGTAACCGGGTGCACTTGCACGGTGGCGTCCATGTGTCCGTTGATGCCGCCAAATCCACTTGCTTGCCCGATTTGGCCAACGCCCATCAAGCCGGGGCTCCAGTGCGCTGACCACACTCCGTAAGGAGCAAGGCGCGTTCCGGCTGCTGTTGCCTCAAGCGTCCAGAAGCTCCAGTAAGACGCTGTGTAAGCAAGATTGGTGATGCTGGCGGCCACCATGGTGGTGCCGTCGATGTCGCTGATACTAACGGAGTGAGCGCCCGTGGGTTGAGGCGCGTAATCGATCACGCGTGGCGCGGCGGGGTCGCTAAGGTCAACTAGGACAACGCCCGCGTCGTAAGGCACGTTGTCCTCGATGGCGCGCGTGGTTCCACAGGCATCGGTCCAGGTGGTGCGTGTTTGATACTCGTCATGGGTCGAGGCTGCCACCGTGACGGGGCGGCCGGTATCGGAGGTGGTCAGCGTCCAGGTGCCCAGGACCGCGTATTGGCCGTCGGGGCTAATGGCCGTGTCATAGACGAACGTGTTGGGCAGGTTGAGTTCGCCGACCATGACCGGGACGGGGTCGGTCACGTCAACGACCGTGATGGCGGTGCCGCTGCTAAAGGAGGCCGCCACCGCGTACCGGCGCTCGCCCTCCAAGCTATTGGCACCGCAATAGTAGGTTCCAGCGGGCGTGCCATGGAACGACGTGACCATGGGGTCGTGGCCAAGCAAGTGGAAGTTGGCGGTCGAGCGACCTTGGTGTTCACGCAGGTCAAAGTGGTCGTGGCTGGGAATGTAATCGGTGTCACGCGGGTCATCGTCGCCATGGAGGGCGGCCACTGCCCACGCTGGTTCATGCTGCCACCACGTGCCTGCATCATCCAAGGCTGCTCGGTCGGCATTCGGTTTTTCATCGGACAGGCAGCCTGCAAAGCCGCCGGTCAGCAGCACTGCGACAGCCAGGGCGAAGGTCGTTGGTTGAGCGTGCATGATGCTCCCAAAGCCTCCCCCACTTGAAGGCCTCGCTGCGGGCCTTCGCGCTTCAGCGGCCCGCTTGGTCTAGGCGCTCACTCATTTGCTGCACCTTGTCCACGAGCGCCTGCTGCAAATCCACTTGTTGCTTGAGGTGGGGCGACAAGGCCGAGCCTTGAGCCAGGGTTTCCAGCAGTCGCTTGACTTCCTTGAATTGGCCGACGCCGGTCAATTGATGGAAGGTCCTGGCGCGGCCCGTTTGCACGCTTCGACCGCCGCCAACGGTCAGGGCCCCCCCGCCGATGACGCCAGCCTTGTTGGCACCGGCCCCGAGGCTGACATGAGCGTCGCTGGCATCTTCGCCAAGGCCAAAGCCGGATTGCGTCACCGGAATGATGGTCCCGTAATCCAGCAGGCGGCCAAGCACAGATTGGCTGATGTCCAAATCGGTCAGGGAATCATAGCGTACTTGGCGCTCCTTTCGGACAATGACGCCACCCTGGAAAATGATGCGAAAATCAGTGATGCGATAATGGTGGCTGCGGCGCCAGATATCGACGGCCACCATGTGAAGAAGGCCGCCCGCCGCCAAGATGAGAGGCAGCGCCGTCTGGAGGCGCACGGGGTCCCCTGCGTCGGTTAGGAGGACCGATCCAACGATGGCAATCGTACCCAAGAGCACGGTCCAGGCCACACCTCGCCACCGAACGCTCAGCAAGGCAGCGGGTACGGAAACCAGCAGCAGGCCGACCACGGCCCAGACGTAGCCGCTTACGTCGTTGCCGTAGAGATACGTCCACACCTTCCACCAGGCATCGGAGGATGCGCCATTCCACCAGGTGCTGCGCATGATGCCGGCAAACATGGCGGCCCATAACGCCGGCCACGCGGCGACAAAGTAATGTCCGCCGAAGCTCAAGAAGTGGGGCCGGAGGTGGGCCCGCTCGGTCTCGCCTGGCAAAGGTTCGAAACGGGCCATGCAACCGCGTTAGCGGCGCGCCCCATAAGGGCTGTGACATGGGTGTGCCGTCGTACCGTAGGGTCAGTCCACCAGGTCCAGATGGACCGGCACGCCCGTGTGGTCGTAGGCGCGCCAATTGTCCGGGCCGTACGGCTCGCACAGGATGAGGTGAATGGTGCCGTGTGCTTCGAACATGGCAAAGTCTGCGTCACTCGGGTAGGGATGGGGGTCAGGGTGGCTATGCAGGCTCCCTTGAATGCTGGCGTCGACCGGCTGGCTCCACAAGTTGAAGACGACGGAGTCGCCGCCCGATTCAGCGAGGACCAGGACCAATTCGGTGACCGTGTCACCTTGCACGCGAAGGAGGGCGCCAAATTCGTCCGGGTGGCTGTCGGTAGCAGCGGCCCGGGCGAGGTCCAGCACTGAGCGCTTGAGCTTGCTTACGGTAGGGTGCTGGTAGGTGTGTCGGCTCCAGGCGTCCCATTCGGCCCATTGCGCTTCTTCTGGGAGGTTGGCAAAGAAGTGGTCGTGTTCGTCGTCGGTCCATTGGTCTTCCGGGAGTTCACGGTAGTTTTCGCGAATTGTGCGCCACGTGCCGCGCTGGCCCTGATGGCGCCCCGAGCGTTTCTTCGGCTGCTCGCCGCGGCGTCGCCAAAAACGGTCCAACCACCCCATCAACGCACCAGTTTTCGTCGCACACGTTCATAGAATCCGCCGCCAAGTCGGATGAATCGCGCCACCCGTTTTCCAGGTCGCACTTCCACTTGGTCGCCGGGTGCCACGCCCGCACTGTGCTGCCCATCAATGACGACGCGCGCCGGGCGCTCCAGCGTCGTTGAATCGCGATCCAGCAGCGTGAGTCGGATGGTCGTGTCGTGGGGCACCACCCACGGCCTGGCGGCGAGACGGAAGGGCGCAATGGGCGCCAGAACATTGCCGGCAACCGAGGGGTGGACGAGCGGCCCACCCACGCTCATGGCGTAACCGGTGCTGCCGGTGGGCGTGGCCACAATGATGCCGTCGCCGCGAAGAATTTCCAGCACCTCCCCGTCCACCGTGACCGTGAATTGAATGAGTTTGGCAATGCGACTGGATTGCAAGGTCACTTCATTGACAGCGTCACCCAAACGCTCGCCATTGAGGTGGGCAGCAAGGCGGTGGCGCTCCTGAATTTGGTACTCGCCCGCGAGCACCGCATCAATCGCCATCCGCGCGTGCCTCGGCTCCGCTTCGGCCAGGAATCCCACGGCACCGGCGTTGACGGCAAGGACGGGCTTGTCGGTGTGCTGCATGGTCATCAAAATGGTGCCATCGCCGCCGACGGTCATGAAGCGGTCAGCTTGCTCGTGCAGTTGGGGCAGTGCCAAGCCATCTGGGTGGAGGCTCTTTTCCAACAGTACCTTGGCGCCACGGTTACGCAAGTGGCCCTGTAGCCGCAGGGCCTCATGCCGAACGTGCTCGATGCCGCCTTTGGCCACAATGGCCCAGACGGCGTCCGGGTCATGGTCGGGCATCACAGAATTCCCTCCAGCGCGCTTTCATGGTGGACGGCGAGGCACGAACCGCGCTCGTCCATGTTGAGTCGCATTTGCAGATGCTCGCCGTTCGTCGGGTCAAGCACGGTTCCACCCGCTTCCCGGACAAACAGCACGCCCGCGGCGATGTCGACAACCCGAAGCCAGCCGGCGCGAACCAGAAAGGCATCGAGGGCACCAGTCCCAACCAAGCAAAGGTCCAAAGCAGCGCTGCCAAGGTCCCGATAGTATTGCCCTGGCATCGCTTCGTGGATGACAAAGTCGTCGAGCGTCGTGCCACCCACCATGACTTCGGTGGCATCGAAGGTGCGGCGACGAACCGGCTTGCCGTCTACCGTGGCGCCTTCTCCGGCCTTGGCAAAGTAGTGTTGGCCGGTCACCAAATGGCGCACGCTGCCTGCCTCCAACTCCTTCAGACCGCCGTCGACGGGGCCAATGGCCACACTGGAGCAGAACATGGGGATGCCGCGCGCTGCGTTGCGGCTACCGTCAAGCGGATCCACCACCGCCACGGAATCGCTGCCATGGTCGGTCAGGCCAGATTCTTCTGACAGGATGGAGATGCCCTCCCTTTCCGCCACTTCCAGCAACGCCGCTTCGACCACCGCGTCGGCACGATTGGTGGGCGACCCGTCCACGCCGATGCCAACAATATCGCCTAACCCGTCTTCATCGCGGATGGATTGCCAGGTGTCGAAGGCGACGCTGGTCATCTCCTTGGCCAAGCTGGCTGCGTCCACGGCCAGGGGACGTCAGTTGCACCCTTAGGCTATTGGGGTGTCCGCCTGCGCGCGACGCCGGAAGTAAAGGTACACGGGCACGCCTGCGGCGACCACCAATAATCCCACTAGCCGGTTGATGTTGCCCCACGAAAGCGTCGTCACTTGGTCCCACAGGAGGTAGGCGACGAAGCTCCATGCGACCACGACGTAGGCCACCGGCACGTAGGGGTAGAGTGGCACCTTGAAGGGCCGTGGCGCATCGGGCTGCGTGCGACGCAAATGGATGAGCCCAACGGCCGTCAACCCATAGAAGAAGAAGCTGATGAACACAACGTTGTCCGTCAGCTGGTTGAAGTCAAACCACATCAGGAATACGATGCTCAGCGCCGCCTGCGCAAGAATGGCCACGTGCGGGGTCGCGTGTCGACTCAAGTTGCCAAGCCGTGCCGGGAACAAGCGGTCGCGGCTCATGGCGAAATAGATGCGCGGTCCGGACAGCGTAATTCCATTGAGGGCACCAAGGACAGAAACCAAAATCATCACCGTGATCAAGCGATGCCCCGCCTCCCCAAAGAGCACGCTGGCAGCGTTACTGGCCACCGTTCGGTCGTTGTCGAAGCCGGCATTGGTGCCTGCGGCGAAGCCTTCGTAGCCAAGCACGTTCAGATAGCCAAACGAGATGAGAATATACAGCGCCATGATGGCCACGAGCCCCAGAATCATGGCCCGAGGGATGTTTCGCTGCGGGTCTCGAAGCTCGCCGCCGACGCGCACCACATTGGTCCAGCCATCATAGGCAAACAAGGCGGCAACCATGGCTAGGCCGAAGAAGCCGGCCAGGGTGAAGCCGTCCGCCGATGGGGTGTTAGCAACCTCCGTGGTGACAAAGAATCCCGTCTCAGCACTGGCCGCATCGCCCGTAAACGCAAGCGCGGTTGCCGCCAACAAGACGATGAGGGTGGACTTCATAATCGTCATGACAATCTGAACCCGTCCACCCTGCTTGACGCCGTAGTAATTGATGAGCGAAAGCAGAATGATGACGCCCGCAGCCGTCACCTTGACCGACCATTCGCCCGGAAACAGACGCTCGAAGCCTGCCGGCTTTAGCGAATCCAATTGCTCGGCGAAAATGATGGCCAGCGCCGCGCCCGAGCCGGCCAAGTTAATGGTAAACGCCGTCCACCCGGACATGAAGGCCCACGCGCCGCCAAAGCCATGGCGCAAGAAGGTGTATTCGCCCCCGGCGCGTGGATACATGGCGCCCAATTCGGCGTAGCAAAGGCCACCAAGCAGGGTGAGGATGCCGGCCAGAACCCAGACGGCCACGATGAGCGCGGGACTCCCGGTGCCCGCTGCAACGCGGTTGACGCCAAGGAAAATCCCGGAGCCAATGACGATGCCCACAATCATGGACACGGCGCCCAGGAGTCCAAGGTCCCGTCGCAGGCCCACTTGTGCCATCTGGTCGTCGTGGTCCGTAGACACAGCCTGCGCCATCACGCGGCACCGGGATGAACGTGCGTTAAGCGTTGCTGGTGCGCTCGTTGTCCTGTGCCGCGGGAGCCTAGCCAAGCGTCGGTGCTTTATGCCAAATCATCGTCGCGCGACCCGAGCCCCATGAAGGAACAGGCCGAAGTGCGCACCCTGAAGGAAGGCAAGCACATGCTCGTTGAAGACGAGCCCATCAAGATCGACTCCATTACCAAGTCGAAGCCGGGCAAGCACGGCGCCGCCAAGGCCCGCATTGAAGGCCGCAGCATTTTCACCGGTAGCAAGAAGACCTACCAGGGCAGCGTGACGGACAAAATCTGGATTCCCATGATTGACCGCCGCGGCGCTCAAATCCTCGCCTTGATGGGCGACCAAGTCCAAATCATGGACGGCGAGTCCTTTGAGACGTTCGAGCTGCCTATCCCCGACGACCTCGATGGTACGCCTGAAGCAGGCAAGGACTGCGTCTACATCGAAGCCATGGGTCGCCGCAAGCTGATTCAAGTCCAAGGCTGAGGCACTCTTGTCTGGGGGTAGGTCCCCCGACGCGCCCCGCCGACGCGTCGCGGCGTATGCGGCGTGCTATGCATTGTCTGTAACAGCGGTCAGCTTGACCGTTGCAGCTTCCCCCGTGGTTGGCTTAGCGTTGGCGCCAAGCGCCGGCTTGGCTACGCTACCCGTGAGCCTGCAGATTCTTGGCACGATGGCGGCCAGTCTCCCCGCTAGTCTGCTCATGGGTCGCATCGGGCGGCGGGCGGGCTTTGCAGTGGGTGCCGTGGCTGGCATGGCGGGCGCAGGCTTCGCCGTGCTGGGTATCGTACAACAGCAATTCTGGCTGTTTTGTGCCGGCAGCGTCGGCCTTGGCGTCCTCAATGGGTTTGCTCAATTGTACCGCTTCGCGGCCGCCGACGTTGCCCCTGCCTCAAGCAAGGCCCGCGCCGTATCATGGGTCCTGGCGGGGGGTGTGCTAGCCGGCGTCGCAGGGCCAGGGCTCGCCAGTTTCGCTTCCGAAGCGGTGGCCTCGGCGCCTTTTGCTGGCAGCTACGCCGCCATCGTGGTGCTGCAACTTGCCGTGGTGGCAGTGCTCGCTCTGATGGGCCCTGGCCGGGTCGTCCAGGCCAACCAGCAGGACGAG
>JBFJXH010000015.1:0-22595 GCA_041623215.1 Thermoplasmatota archaeon | reverse complement strand
GGGCCGCTATTCCGTGGGGCAATCCAGTGGTCCGAGTAGTCGAGCGGGATTGCGAAACACTGCTCGAAACGTACAGCAGTCTGGGCGACACAATTCCCGCGGGAGAAACAATCGTTTCCGTTGTTGGAGATTTTGTAGCCCGCCACGGGGCGCTCAAAGCGTTTGCCGAGCGAGCTATCCATATGAGTGGCTACTTGATGGCGCTGACAAGGTTGCGATTGGTTGACGAACCACTGGCCGTTCGGGTTGACCATGGCGTATTGGTGGAGATGGTCGAAGCGGAGCATCCAGACGACTTAGAGTGGTTTGCTCCCGGAATCATGAGTCTGCCATTCCAGCCTGAGCTTGCGGCGTCATTTCGCCAGGAGACGGGCTCCGGGTTTGCAAGGTTTGTGAGTCACTTGATTAGCTCTGGTACGGTTCGCTGGGAAGCAATGGATATTGGAGGGGCCTTAGACATTGACACAAGCAATGACCTGGCCGTGGCGCTCGCCATCGTTGAAGACGATCCGGCCAATCATCGACGGTCCACACCGGAGGCACGTCTACCGCGCTACTTTGGTGACCGGCGTGTACCGTTGCGACCTTAGGCCCTGGATGAACATGTCCATAGCGGGCGCCGGGCACACCCTGGCACGTCGCTGAGTCCCCCTTGTGGCGTTGGCTGTTGGTCTCTGGTGCCACTCCCCGCGGGTGGATTGCGCACGAGCGGTCGAAGTCGCTACTCGACCGGCATCCGCGCCCCGTCGACCTGCACGGCCACCCATAGGGGGGTGTCGCCAACTTCCGCTCGGTCAGATGCGCCGGGGTTTTGCGAGTTGTCCGAGTACACCATGTAGGCTCGACCATCGGGTCCGAGGGCGGCGCCTTGGACGTGGCGGGATGCTTCGGGGCCGTTGTCAACGGCGAGCATCTTGTTCTCCATACGTAGCGTTCCATCGGCGTTGGCGAACACGTGAGCCAGGAACCAGTCGGTCCGGTTGTCGTCGATTTCTCCCCAGTTGAGGAGGAAGCCTTCGCCGTGGCGGTTGCCATCCATGTAGATGGAGCTCACCGGTCGGTCGAAGCGGAATGTGGTTTCGGTGAAGGTCTGTGCGTCGTCGTTGCTGTACGCTAAGTGAATGCCGCCGTCGGTCGGGTGGGCCGTGCAGTCCCCGTCAATCATGATGGCAGAGTTGTTCATGGCGCCCACAAATAGGCCGCCCGTTGCATCGAACACGGCTTGACCGTAGCGGCCAATGGTGCTGGGCGTAGAATCGGATTCTGCCGGTGCCACGTGGCTGTTTTCGAACACCGTTGTTTGCTGCAGATTGTAGATGTCGTTGGCGTTGCCAGTGATGACATCATAATGGCTTACGGCCGGGCACCCGTCGTTGCGGAAGTCAATCCATTGGGGAGCGGCAAAGAAGTGGTCGGGGCGCATGTCGGGGATGCCCGGAATGAAGCCGCCCGTGCTGCCACAGAAGTTCCACTGCGTTTGCCAGGCCGCGCCGGTGTAGGCAACGGGGACTAGCGGTGGAACGTCCACGACGCCGACTTGTAGCGGAATCTGGCCATTGGGAGACCGAGGCGCAAAGCCCGGGTTGTTAACCATGAGCAATTTGCCGTTGTTGTAGGCAATCCACGGCCGATCGGTGGTGGGTGCTGGCACGCAGTCGCCACCGCTCAAAGCAGCGTCCACCGGGATGCGTGATTCGTCGTGCGCGTTTTGGTTGTACCAGCAAACTTCGGCGCCGTCGGCGCACCAGCCGACCAGGGGGAATGCGTTGTCGTTGGTGCAACAATCGGCGCCCCACGCTTCGCCTTCTTCCCCTGCGATGATGAATACTTCGTCCGAGAACAGCGGCGCCGACATGTGTTCATCGGGGTCGCCTTGCTGGTCCATGAACAGCGCCATGGAGGCCCAGGTTTGCCCGTCGTCGACGCTGAAGTAGGCGGGGGACGGGTACACACCGACGTCGGCCGAGTGGGAGCTGACGTAGATGTTCCCTTCTGGGCCCACGTCAATGGTTGGCTCGTACAAGCCGATGCGGTTGCCGCCTTGCAGTTCGCGGGGGCTCACAGGGGTTGGTTCGCCGAACTCGGCGGGCAGGTTGTAGTAGGCAAACAAGCCTTGGCTTGCTGCGGTTTCCTCGCCGGGTGTGGCGGTTTCCGTTGGCTCGGTGCTAAGGCAGCCGGACAAGGCAACCAAGGCCAGGGCGGCGGCGGTGAACAAGGCACGCATGGAGGTCGCGCTAGAGGGGCTTGGCAAAAGCGTTGCGACGGGAGACGCCAAGCCCTATCCCGCCAAGGCCCGGCGGTTAGTGCCGAATCGTAGGCGCAGAGGCAGAACAGACCATCCTGGGGCCGGTGCACGCATGATTTCGACATCATCGCCGCCTCCAGCTAAGTGCCATGAGCGCCATGTTGTCGCCATGATGCGTGGTGTAGGAATCCTAGTTGTCGTGCTACTGGTATCGGCCCAGCCGACGGTGGGCCTCGAGAGCGAAGACAAGAAGCTGTGCACAGTGGCAGTAGGCCACTGCGTGCAAGTGGTATTGTCGGACTTCGAATTCACATGCAACGAGCAGGGCCAATTCTTACAGTGTAACTTGCGGGGCAATGCCACCACGCACGGGTCGAGCCATCCGCTCATGAGTGGCCAATTGGACTCTGAGTTTAGCGCCAGCATGTGGTGTTCGTGGTCCCGCTGTGATTCCGTATACCTGGTCGATTCATCTTCGTGCACTTGGACCCTGGGTGTCGGGTGCAGCAACTCTCGCTCCTTGAATCTCCAGGTAAATGCAACGCTGCCGGACGAGGGGTGCATCCTAGTTGAAGCAGAGGCCGCCGTGTATGGCAAAGCGTACGAGCCAACCCTCTACGAGCAGACCGGCAAGAGCAGCGTCCGCGAAGTCATCTACGCAGACCCTCCGTGGTACTGGCACTGTAGGTAGGCGCGCTACGGCGGTACGCGCATGGCGCCATCCCCTTGCCGGTCAACAACGCGGGGGGCTCAACCCAGATTGATTTTCTTGGCTAATGCGGCAGCCTTCGCTCCGGCATTGAACTCAAGGGCCATGTCACCGTACAGAATGAGCAACAGGTTGCCTCGCACTTCGGCCGCGAGTTCAGTGGCGGGTACCGTCCTCTTCAGGGCGCCCCGGAAGACGACCTGGCCGCTCTGAATGTCCGCGATGGCTTTGGCACCGGTGCCTTTCACCTTACCGACGAGTTCCGGCATTAGGTCACAATCTCGCGAAGCAACCCTTGCTCGCCTGCCATCTTTACCTCGCGGGCGACGCGGCGGCCCGTACTCATCTGGGTTCGCCACAGGGCGTTACCGTAGGGGTGGCCCATGCCGACGTGGACGTTGGTGCCGCCGCCGATACGGGGGGCTACGTCGTAGATGAAGAAGTTCATGTCTTTGTCCACGCAGGTTTGCAGGCAGAAGGGGCCGATGATGCCGGGCGCGTAGTGTTCCTCGGCGGCTTTCACCCACTGTTCGCCGAGCTTGAACACCTTGCCAAGGAGAGATTCTCGGACGGTGGCGGTGTTGTGGCCTACGACAGTCATCTCGGGAATCATCTGGTGGTCGGGCAGCGTCATTTGCTGGGGCGCCGGGATGCGCACGTGGCCGTCCAAGCTGCTCTCGAAGCGCCAGTCAATGCCCAGCAATTCTAGCGGTTCGTCGCCATTGGCTTTGTTGACCGGGCTGTAAAAGAAGTTGAAGTTGAAGACGGGACCAATGATGTATTCCTCGATGCGGGCCGTTTCCAGGGCGGGTTCGTCAATGACGCCGGCCTTGATCAATTTCTGCGCCTTTTCGTGAAACTCCTCGGTGCTAGCGCAGGTGAAGAAGCCGCGTTCCAGGGGCTTCTGGGAGTGGTGCAGCTTGACAATCGACAACTGGTCGATGTCGTTGTAGTGGTCAATCTTGTTGGGGAAAGGCATGCCCGCCTTCTCCAAGAGCCAGTAGTAGTCCTGCTGTTCTTCGCGTTCCTCGGAACGAAGCAGGTTGCGTGACCCAATCATGGGCACCGCGAAGTCGTCCTCGCAGGCGTCGATGCTGCAGTAGGATGTCCAGGCGCGGTTGGGGACCCAGACGGCGTTCTCTTGCTTGAGCCGCGCTTGCTGGTCTTCGGCCATGATGCCGTTGTACTTCGGGTACACCCAGCAATCGTCCACGGCCCCCCGTGTGCCGGCGGCGTTTTTCTTGAAGTAGCGGGAGTAGACCTCGTGGCGACCCTCTTGGGCGATGGCGATGTTGGGCATCCCTTCGTCGGTGGCGCCGTCATAGACATCCAGACCTGAGTGGCTGGCCACGCAGGCGAGCTTGAGCTTGCTGGCGTCGTAGGCTTCGACGGCGTCTTGCATGGCCTTGCGGTCCATCATGGTAGGCGGCGGCACTCGGGGTTGGCAAAAAGGCGTGCCGGGGCCATGTCCCTTGCAGAAATCGACCATCGACCTTTAGGCCGGCCTGGGCGGTGCACAGATATGCGCGCTTGGGCCCTTCCGGTTTCTGTCTTGCTAGTGCTGGCCGGTTGCCTGGCCTCCGAGGAATCGCCCGCCAACGACGTGGAGGCCAGTGACGCCGAGGCCGTCGCGGATGCTGAAGCAACCGCCGTGCCGCCTCCCAAACCGCCTGCGCCTGTCACCGTGGATGCCTCCTGGCAAGGGGACTTGAGCGACCGTGTGGTGCTGTGCGAGTCCTACGCCACGAACGATTGCGTCGCCCACGCCAGTGGCGCCGTGATGGTCGACTGGATGCAAGCGTTCCCTGGTCACCGCCTGGATCATGCCGCCCTGGTCCTGGAGTGGACGCCCGAGACTCCGGCGACGGAGACCTTGGCCTTTGGCTTCATGGTCATGGCCACCGACGGGGAGTCCAACAATACACTGTTCGGCATCGTCGAAGGAAAGAGCCCGCTCACGATTGACGTGCTCAATGCCAACGAGCCGCTAGGTGAGGGGCAAGTGCTGCACGCGTTTGTGTACAATCCCGAATTTTCCAAGCCGGTCGACCAGGCCTACGTGTACGCTACCACCCGCCAGCCATTCGCGGTGACAGGCACCGTGACGGTGGTTCCGTCGGCCGACGCCGTTTAAGGCGCAGGGGCAGGTCGGCAGCTATGCGCGTGCTTGTGGTGGCTGCTAGCCTCCTCCTCATCGGCCTTGCTGGCTGCACGGCCCCCGACCAAGGCGACGACGACGCCGACCGCTACTTTGGCACCTGCCCAGCATGGACCACGGGTCAGCGAGCCGGCGGCGTCACCAGTGTCTTTGACCCACGAAGCAACCGGACGACGCAAACTGACCGCATCGGCGAATCGGTGGCCACCGAGCGCAATGGACACCCGTTGGACCGCTTTGTCTTGGCTTTCGACAATGCTACGGTGATTGACGGTCGCCTTGAAGCACGAGCGTTCCGGGGGGATGACCACAGCCAACTGCCACTGCGGGACTTCCGCCAGCCGGCCGGGAGGGATGTCGTGCCTGTGTTGGCCATTGAATCAGGCGACCACGGCGCATTCGATGTCTTCGTGGACCTAGTTCCGGCAAGCGACGAGCCAGCGCCCACCTCCGTACGGATTGAATGGTCCTTTGCCCGTAACGCAGACGGCGACTTAGCAACCGATAGCTTTGCGGCGTTTCGCTACGGCGTTGCACCGTGGTACCGCGTCTGCGGCCTGCCGTAGGCCTACTGGCCTTCAATCGTGATGCTGGCGTTGTCCGTGGCCACTTCGACCTGCGTCTGAATGGGTCGCAAATCAAAGTCGAGCGTCCGAGCGGTGGCAATGGAATCTGTCTCCTGCGTCACGGAGGCGTCCGGCAGGTCAATGGTCACACGGCCGTTACTTGTGCTGGCGGTGACATCGTAGGCGTGGTCGGCGTCGGCTGTGAGGCGCAAATCCACGTGCCCATTGCTGGTGCCCGCTTGGATGGCGCCGCTTCGGCTCGGCGTGAAGCGACCCGAGATTTCGCCGTTGCTCGTGGCCAATCCGACATCGCCGACGTTACCGGTTGCATCGATGCTACCACTGCTCGTCGCCAGGGCCAACTGGTCTGCAGCGCCTTCGAAGGCGATCCCACCATTGGAGGTCTGTGCCTCAACGGATTTGGCCAGCAAATCGCTGAGATGAATCGCCCCGTTGCTGGTCATGGCCTGCACCTTGCTGCCCCGGATATCATCGATGTGAATGGGGCCATTGCTGGTGGCGGCGGAGATTTCGTGCAGCGGCGCGCGCGGGAGCAAGACGTGAATGTTGGCGCCGTGGCCGCCAAAGCCGCCCAGCAGGAGGCTGAGAACATCGCCTTGGTTGTTGCCATCTTCAATGTGGACGCCCAAGTGCAAAGTGTCACCTTGCAGGCTGTCCTCGTTGATGACTTGCAGGGCGTTGAGGTTGCTTAGCGCTTGGTCCTCCGTGCGGCCGTCGGCCCAAACTTCGACGGTGAACACGTAGCCACCATCACTACCCGCGACGATGGCTATGGCGCCGTTGTCGGTGGCAAAGGCGCCGTCACTGAAGCGGGCGCCACCGAAGTCGTTGCTGATGGTCACGGTCTTGCTGGCCCGGTAGCCAGTGGCTACCACTTCGGTTTCCGGCGTGGTCTCGTCCACGGAGGGCTCTTTGTGGCTACGGGCGGTCCCGCTGCCAGGGGATGCGTCCAAGTCCGCCGCAGTGGCTCCGGTTTGGATGTCGTCCACCTTGGCATTGCCGTCGGAGTCCAAGCAACCGGACATGGCGGTAAGGCTCATGGCGGCGACTAGCAGGAAGATGCGAGTGTCCATGGGGATTCACGGCGCGCAAGCGGTATTTGACCATTGTCGGGATGATGGCGCGGCTAGGACCACAATGGGCAACCGCGTCCGCCGCGCGTCGAGGTGCCCTACAAGCCGATGGCCGGTCGCACAATATACGAGTGAGCTTGCGTGAATTGGCTGCCGCCGTACCATGTCTGAATCGTAATTTCGTGCAGGCCCCGCAGGCCGAATAGTGGCGCCGTGGGGCTGGGGTCGAAGGTGAACGTGGCTCGGCCCGAGTCGTCGGTCGTAACATCCGCTTGCAGGGACGCCAGCGACCGCAGGCCAATGCCTGTGAATCGGACATGGCGGGCATCGAGAGACACGGGGTGATTCTTGGCCGGGGTCCCATCGGCAAACGTCAATGTCACCCAGCCGCCCACCGATTCGCCCTCATAGACCACATCGTCAACGTGGATGGCCATGAATGCCGGCACGTGCAGCTCGAAGTAAACGGACTTCTGCTTGCCGTTCCCGAAGCTCGACACGACCAGCGAAGGCTCGCTGAAAGCGCTGCCCTCTGGCACCGTCGTATTGAACACAATGGTCGCAGCGTCGCCGCTGGCTACGAAAACCGTCGGGGCATGGTACCAAGTCCACCCGCCCGTGTTAGCAACGGAAATGCCGTAGGTATCGTCCTCAAGTCCAAGGTTTTCGACCACGGCCGCAAAGGTCACGTTCTGGCCCGGCGAAACATCCTGCAATCCTTGGAAATTGGGCGTTAGGCTGAACCGATATTGATCAGCCAGCACCGCGATGGATTTGGTTTCCTGCATGCGGTAGCCGAGGCTGTCCACGATGTCCAGGCGAACATCATACAGGCCAGCTTCGTAGTATCGCTTGTCTGGGCCAGCGACATCGCTGGTAGATCCGTCATGCAAGAACGTCCACTCTCGGGAGACCATGCTGCTGTCGGGGTAGGATGTCTGGTCTTGGAAGAACACCGTCTTGGGCCAATCGTTCTGAGCTACCGCTTGATAGCCAAAGTTGACTAAAGGCGGGCACAATTGGTCCGCGCCGTCAATCGCGTAGAAGCAACCTACGTCCACGTTGGCCGAAGGTCCACTAATCCGGGTGGAGTGGATGGTGTCGTTGCGGAAGGCGCCCCAGTGGTTGAAGCGTGCATCGATTGATGGCGCTGCAGACGCGCCATCAAGGAAGAGAGCCCAGACGCCACTTGGCAAGTCAAACGTGTTTTCCTGTACGACGACGCCTTGGGGAAGGTCCCCTGATTGGCTGCCTTCAATCCAATCGAAGCTGATCGCGGAGCCTGATTGCAGGACAAACGTGTTGTCCGCCACGACGTGGTCTTGCCCATCCTGCATGTAGATGCCCGTGCCGCCGCCCAGTTGGGGAGCCGGGATGAAGGAAATCAGGAAGTCGTTGCCGCGCACGGTAACTCCGTTGGCGTTTTCCAGATTCATCCCGCGGATGCCCTGGAACTGGAACGAGTTGCCTTCGATGAGCGAACCGGGGCTTTGTGCTTGCGAGAGGATGCCGCTTCGCATCTCACCTACGAATGAGGTTCCTTGGATTTGGCCAATGGTGCCACCGCCTGCCAGGACGCCGGCATGGCTCCAATCGCGGATTTCGTTTTCATCGGCTGCATTGAGGCTGCCAATTTGGTAGCCGGTGCTAGCCCCTGCCAGGACGATGCCAAATTGCTGGCCCTGGGGTGCGCCGTTTTGGTAGTTGTTGGGGTCGTCTAGGTTGCCAAGGAGTTTGACGTTGTGCGCCTCAAAACCGGTTTGGCTGTTGACGCGGATGCCGCCGCCGTACCCGGTTAGTCCGGAATTCTGGATGGTCACGCCCTCAATGGTCACATCGGGGGCATTTACCTCAAGGGTGAATGGCGCGTTCCCGCTGCCATCAATGATGACATCGTCGGGGTCGCTGCCGCAAGCGGTCATAGCGGCGTTGCCTTGGCACAGGGTCAAGCTGCTGTGGCCGATCGCCAATGTTTCCTGCACACCGGTGCCGGTCAAGATGGCAATGGTGTCGCCAGCACTGGCGGCCGCCAGGGCATCCGAGATTGTGTAGTAGCTCCGGAGGGTTGAGACGACGCGGGCCGGGGCATTGGGATCAATGCAATCGAGATATCCGCCACCGCCGTCGGCAAAGCACGTCGTGTCTAGGTCGTTGCCATTGTCCTGGACTGAACCTGCAATCGACGCTGGGTCGTAGAATCCCCAGTCGTTGAATCGGAAATCCATCGCTTTGCCAGTCATGGTGTAAACGTAGATGGTGTTGGTTCCAGCGCCCGTGAACACATTGTCATGGAACACCACGCCGTCACCGCCACCGTCGCCCATCAAGACATTCGCGTAGCCGCCCTCCAGCACGGAGTTCGTGACGCTAACATCCTGGAAGCCGTCCATGGTGAGCGCGCCGCCCGTGGTCGTGCTGGTCGAAGTCACGTGGCTGTCGGTGATGGTTACGCCCTCGAAGACGCCATCTGCATCGTCGCCGATGATGCCGACGCCCGTCTTACCCCCGGCAACGACCGCGTTGTCAATGGTCAGGCCATGAGATGCGCCGTACGATACGCGCACCCCATAGGGCTCACCGTTGCCCGTACCTTGGGGGGCGCCGCCCGTGGCCAGAACCGTCATGTCGCGAAGCGTGAAGCCATTGACGCCGTCGACCAGAATGCCGTGGTCGTTGCTTCCAGCGTCCAGAACGACGTCATTGGGGTTGCCCGTGGTGCCCATCAGTGTGATGTCATCTTCGGCGATGACCACCGTTCCAGCGTAGGTTCCTGGTGGGACGGCGATGGAGGCCCCCGGAGCAGCACAGCCCGATGCCGCCTGAATCGTGTTGAAGGAAGCGCCATCGCAAAGATTGCTCTCGGCGGGCCAAATGACGATGGGGCCTTGGAAGGCAAGCAATCGGACGGAGTCAACGTACACCGGGGATTCAGCCCACGCGTCTTGGTTGCCCTTGACGTAGGTCTGAATTGCAAGGCCGCTGATGGTGCCGCTGCCATACAAGTCGGTTGCCTCTTCCAAGGTCGCCTGTTGGCACGCGCTCCAGTCTGCCGTGCAGACATTGAAGAGATGGCTTAGCCCGACAAGATGCGGCGTCCAGCCGGCAGTTTGCGCCAGGGGTCCGCCGAGGTCTGCAAGTTCCTGGGCCGCGTGGAAATCAGCATTCCCATCGTCGTCCATGTCAATGGAGAAGTAGCCTTGGAACTCGATGAGTCGATTGTTGCCAATCGGGTCAGGCACGTTGTACTGAAGGTCGAAGCCTTGTATCGTGCTAAAGGGAACATCGTGGGTTGCATCCATGCGGACATTGCCAAGCGCCGACCACGCCTGCGGGCTTGCACCCGACTTGGCTAGGTTGATGCTGGTGGTCCCATCGGCCGCTTGGTCAGTGCTGGCCTCGGCGCCTGGGTATTGGAGCGCATAGCCAGAGCCAGCTTCAAATGAGCCGTCGAGAAGCACATTGCTCGCTGGTTCGCTTGGGTCCTGAGCGCTGCCAACAAGGCCGGGGGCCAGACTGAAAACGACCACGAGGGCCGCGCTTACGCATACCACGTTACGAAGATTGATGGATACCACCGGGAGTGCCAAGGGGCTTGGACACTTTAATCCTCGGGCAGCCGGAATTCACTGCTTCGGAGGTCCTGGGCTATCGAAGGACGTGGGCGAGCCGGTTATGCACCAAGGTTCCCAGGTGTTCGCCGAGGCGCTCAGCTAGCCCCCATTCGTCCGGGTAGAGGCGGCCCAGGGCATCGAGAACATCCGCAGTGCGGCGGCCATCGAGAAGACGCCATACGGCGGATCCAATGGGGTCCAAGGTGACGGACAACGTGGTCCTGAGGCCGAGGGATCGCAGCAGTGATTGGACGACTGCGCCACCCTTGGGTTTGGTAAGTTGCACCCGTCCATCTGCCAGTTCTCGAGATTCAACTCGGGGGTGGGGGCGAACCACGCGGTCGGATAGGTCGCGGATGCGCCGCATGCTACGTCGCCTTGGCCAACATGTTTGGTCGCTGGATGACGTGCCATAGTACGAGCGCCACGTAGCCGAACAAGAGCAGGCCCGGCCAGGTCATGCTGCCATCAGACAACGCGAGTGGGTTCTCGCCGCCGCCGGCCACGATGATGCCGGCAATGGCAATGCCCACCAGCGCCTCACCGGCGATGAGCCCGGATGACATCAGCACACCGGCTCGCAGGCCCGCAGTGCGTGCGCCTTCGGGGGCCTCTTTGCGAGCAAGGCGGCGGGCGGCCCACCAAGCAAGCAAGCCGCCAAGGAAGATTGGCGACGACAATCCGACGGGCAAGTAGATGCCGACGGCCACGGGCATGGGGGGCGTCCGGAATGAGGCGCCTCGCGATGCAAGCACTTCATCCAAGATGATGAGGGCTACCGCGATGGCGCTGCCAATGGCAAACATGGTCGTTTGGAGACCGCCGTTGAAGACGCCATCGGCGATGCTCTGCATGAGGCCTGCTTGCGGCGCGACCAATTCGGGGCTGCCAATTGTGTAGGCCTTGTGCAAGAGGTCAAGCACCGGGCCGACGGCGAAGGCAGCCGCGGTCACACCCACAATCTGCATCACTTGCTGGCGCCGCGGCGTGGCACCCAGCAGGTAGCCGGCTTTGAGGTCCTGCATGTTGTCACTGGCGATGGCGCCCGCGCAAGCGATGACGGCGGCGACGAGGATGGTTGCAGCGGGTCCAAGTGTCGAGTCAACACCGAGAAGCTTCAGGCTGAACGCGGCCGCCAAAACCGTGAGAATGGTGACCCCGCTAATGGGATTGTTGCTGCTGCCCACAATCCCCGCCATGTACCCGCCAATGGCTGAAAACAGGAAACCGGTGACGACCATGATGAGGCCAAGCACGCCGGCCACGAGGAACGACTTGGTGACGAAGTAGTACAGGGCCATGATGGGGATTACCATCCCGAGCACGCCCAGAAACGTTGCACGAATGCCAAGCTCTTGCTCGGTGCGAGGCACCGCCTGGCCGTCCGCCGCCGATGGGCTACCCATGTTGAGGCTGGTGCGAAGTGCCTGCACCAGCGGTCCGCGGAGCTTGAGCAAACTCCACAATCCTCCGATCAGCATGGCACCGGCGCCGATGTAGCGCACCCGGGTGCTCCAGATGACGCCGGCCGCTGTTTCTGGGTCCGCGAGGGCGAAATTGAAGATGTCTCCGCTGGCCAGCGTGATGAGCGTTGAGGACGTGACCATGGAATAGATGGGAATCGCGATGAGGTAGCCCATCACGCCCCCGGCGAAAACCAAGACCGCAACGCGGATGCCGACGATGTAGCCCACCGCCAACAAGGCGGGGCTCATGTCGAGGCCAAAGCTTGCCACGCCTTGGTCGCCAAAGCGTCGCCCCTTCTCGGCCGTGGCCTTCCACAATTCGAGGCCCGATTCCATGAACTTGAACGCCAGGCCGGCCACGGTACCGATGACCAGGGCGCCGATGCCGGAGCCGCCAGGCGTAGCTGTCCGTTGATCACGGTCATGGCCACTTTCAGCCGCCGCAACATGGTCGGCCGATTCGCCCGCCTTCAGCACTTCCGCTGTGGCTACACCTTCGGGGAAATTCAACTCGGCTTCGACGATGAGGGCGCGGCGCAAGGGCACCGTGAACAGCACACCAAGCACGCCGCCTGCCAGCGCCACCAGCGTCGTGGTCCAATAGTCCACTTCCGACCAGTAGCCGAGTAGCAGCAGGGCGGGGATCGTGAAGAGAACCCCTGCCGCGAGTGATTCACCTGCGCTGGCGGCCGTTTGCACCGCGTTGTTTTCGAGGATGTTGCGGTTACGAAACGCTCGTAGCACGGCCATGCTGATGACCGCCGCGGGGATGCTTGCCGAAACCGTCAGGCCAACCCGAAGCCCCAGGTAGGTGTTGGCGGCGGACAAAATGACCGACAGCACGATGCCGAGAATGACGCCCTTGATGGTGATTTCACGCAGGTCCCTCTCGGGACCAATGTAGGGAACAAACGAGCGGCCGGCCACGCGGGCCCACGGAGGCATCTGTTCAAGGCGGTTTTGCTCGCCTCCTGCTAGGCCAACAGGTTTCAACCGGCCGGCCGGTCCCCGTCCGTGGCGCGCCGCACCTCCCTCTTGTATCGTAACGCCAGCGTCGCCGTCTTGGCGCTCGGGGCACTCACCCTGGCCGGCTGCCTAGGAGGCCCCGAGCAAGGTGGCCAAGAACGACAAGACGGCGACGACGCGGTGTCGTTGCTCGCCTTCCTTCCGCCGGTGGATCTCATTTGTCCAGAGGACCCGCATTTCACCGTTACTGGCGTGCTGCGGCCAGGGGCCCATTGCGGGTCCTTTGGCGAACCTCAATTGGAAGTTGCCGGCGACGGTACCATTTGGTATTCGGCGGTCTGCTGCATTGGCCAGTCGCCACCCATTTGGCGCAGCTTTGACGGAGGATTGACCTTCGAGCCGATGCCGTTTGCGGACGGCACCGGGGCGACGCGTGACGCCTTTGGCATCGAGGGTGATTTTGCCATCGATGACGCCGGCAACGTCTACTTCTTCGACATCAGCGCGGCCACGGCGTACATTACCAAGTACACGGGTGCGGGCGACCATGTCCATACGAAGGCCGACGCCTTCCCTCCAATCGTGGACCGGCCGTGGGTTCGAGCGGGTGCGGAGGACCAAGTCTTCATTGCCTACAATGCGGGCCTGCGTGAGTACTTCTATCGCAGCGACGACGGGGGCCTCACGTGGGACCTGCCAGGTGGGATGGAATTCCCGTGCGGACTCATGGCACTCGGTCAAGGACCTGTCCGCGACCATCTCATCATGGGAGGATGCATGGAAAATCCGGCAGCCTGGATTAGCCTCGATGGTGGCCGCACGTGGGGCGAGCGCCTCGACCTGCCCTTGCCGGGTAACGCGGATGCAACGGAGGCGTACATGCAGCCGGCCGCTGATGCTGCGGGGACAACGTACGTCCCCATCACGCACGACGCGGGGCCCAGGGGCGACAACACCGCCATCAGCGTGGTTGCCATCGAACCGGACGGGGAGATTCGACCGCTCGGCACAATCACCCCGGAATCTGGACTCGTGGACAAGCCATGGCTGGTTGCAGGAAAGCAGGGCGTGGTGGCCCTTGCCTACTACGCCGCCGACAATGTGACTCGGAACAACGAAGAGCGAAAAGCGGTATGGCATCTCAAGATTACCTACACGACGGACGGCCACGCAGGCACCCCGACCTGGACCACTGTGGTCGCCGACCCAGCCCCCGTGCTGGAGGGCACGTTTGGTCGCAATTTGGGCGACTTTCTCCAACTGCGACAAACGCCCGATGGAGACCTCGTTGTGGCCTACGCGGCCCGGCCCGATGGACAAGAGCTCGTCAACCGGTTCGTTCGCTCAGCGCCTGGCGACCTAGATTTTGGGCCGGAAGTATTTCGCAACGGGTGAAACAGGTGGGTCGCTGGAACGGCGCCCGCCGGGCTCGGCCCTAGTCCAGCATTTGCTTCAGTTCGCCCGACTCTAGCATTTCCAAGGCGATGTCGCTGCCGCCAATCAGCTCGCCCTTGACCCACACTTGCGGCAGGGTCGGGAATTGGGCCCATTCTGCAACGGCGCGAATGGTGCGAAAGGGGTCGTCGGTGCCAAACACATTGACATGAACAAAGGGATGCCCGAGGTGCTGGAGCACTTGCGCGGCGCGGGCACTGAAACCACATTGGGGAGCATCCGGGTCGCCCTTCATGAACAGCACGAGGTCATTGGCAGCGATGAGGTCGTCCCATTCTTTGCGCTGCTCCGCAGTCAGTGCCGGCGTGGTGCTTGAGTCAGCGGCGCCGGGTGCGCCGGCTACAGGTAGTTCCATGGCGCTTGGCAACCCTACGCGGACATGAACCTTGGTGAAGTTTTTAGGGGGTCGCGCTTCTGGGCGGATGTTGTTGCTGGGCAGAGTGCTCTGCGTGAGCGTAATTCTGTTATCGGGTTGTGTGCACCCGCCAGGGTCAGCATCCGCTCAAACTGAATCGGAATCAATGCCCGCCGTTCTGCCGGCGTGGGCCATTGACGAAGCTGACTGCCACATGGGGGCTGCACTCTTGTCAACCGAAATGGCTGCTACCGATGCCTGGCTGCCGCCTGGCTTCCATCCGGCTCGGTCGCAGGACGTGCTGGGGGCAGCCGTTCCAACGGCCACGGCGCTACTTGCCTTGACCGCCTTTTCGTGCCCCCAAGGCGGCGGCGCAACTGGTTTGGATCCAGCCCAGTGGCTCTCCCTAAGCATCCTCGTGGATGACCCTAAACTTGACGCCACCATGGAGCCCGTTGATCACCACTGGTACGAGATTGCAAGCGTGGACCAGGACAACGAACGCGCCGCCGTGCTCAATGTTCTCGGCTGGCGGCATGAAGCTGCGGTCGTTGAATTTGTTACGCCGGCAGGCGGCGTCCCGTCCGTGGTGGGCACCATTCAGGTGAGTAACGGTACCGGCCACCTGTTGACCATCAGTGCCATTGGGCTAGTCCCCCACTGGGAAAGTGTCGTTACCAGCCGGACTTGGCACGTGGCTGCTGACGGGCGGCTGGCAATCGGGGACATGCGTATGAGCGGGTCCGTTTTCGTTGGTGATGCCAACTGCAACGCAGCAGCCGGAAGCATGTTCGATGCGTTTGTTGGGGGCATCGCCTGTGCATCTGTTACGACCCAGGGGCTCATGGGAGACAACATCCAACTGCAAGCCACCTGGCGCGCGCTGCCGGCCCGCTTGGGAATGGCTAGTTAGAGGGCCAATCACGGGGATGCATACCTTCGCCTGCTTGGTGCGGAACAAAGGGCGCAGGCAGCGTTCCGCCATGCTTGCCTTCCAGTTCTGCTGGCGTCAAACACTTGAGATCCAAGGCATGCACCGCCCCGGTTTCAAAATGAGGGGTGAAATGCGTCAGAATGGGCCGTTGGCGTCGAAAGCTCGGCGCGCCCTCAAAGGACGCAGCCACCACCACGACGTGCCAGTGGTCACCGCCACCCGTCAGGTCGGTGGCATGCACGTCTGCATCGGACACCACTTCGCGAATCTGCGTTTCCAGCCATGTCGGACTGACCATGGCTCGCCGACGGTCAGGGGCTTGATGAGGCCTGGGGTGCCGCCGTGCGGTAACCGGCTGCTAGCGCCCGGAGGGTGAAATGTATAAGGGCGGGCCCTCCTGGTGATGCGTGCGCCTGGTCCGGTCGGCAGGCCTCATGACGATTGTGCTGGTTGCGGCCATGATGGCTGCTTCTCAGCCTGCGCTGGCTCAGGGCACCGGCGAAGCCGCGTCCGTCAGCGTTCGGATGAATGTGTCCGTGCCTGTGACGTTCTCAGAACTGGAATGGGTGTTCCAGAACCCCTCCCTGTCGGGGCCGTCTGGGCCGGTGGCGCCCGACCCCAGGGAGGATTCCTGCCCACCAGGCCGATTTACTGTGGCTCACGATGGTGAGTGGTTCCGGTTCCGCGAAGGTGGCGACGAAAATGCCTGTGGGGAGGCGCGAGCGACCTTGCCGATTCATCCGGGGGCCCAAGAGGCGGATATTCGGTTCCACGCTGACCGGTCCATCTTGGAAGCCAATGACCTCATTGGTGTCAAGGCCCACATGGAGCAAAGCCTGCGCTTGTACGCGGGCGACGGGGTGGTGGTGGCGGAGGTGCCTTACTATGACCCGCTGGCCCCCCCGGCCCTGGCCGGCAGGGTCTTCACCGTTCCCGCCACGAATCTCGTCTCCGGCCCGAATGCGACGCTCACTTTCGGCTGGTGGTTTCGCGACGGAGGGCTGAGCCTCAGTGACGATGTCTTGGCGCCGTTGGTTTCCCAGGAGTTCAGTGCCGCCGTCCGAGATGCAACGGTGGAATATCGTGGCATTCCCGTGCCATCTAGTGTGCGCGTCGATCATCGTTTTGGACTTGACCGGGAAGATGCCCGGGAGCGTCTCACGGTTGACGCTTTTGTCGCCCCGCCCGAAGTCGGCAACGCGAGGCGTAGCCTAAGCTTGGAAATTAGCAATGCCTGGTCCGTTGAGTCGGTACGGGACCCGGCGGGGCGCTTCGTTCCGGCCGATCAATTGGAGGTGCGCGAGGACGGCGGCCGCCTGACGCTGGACTTGACTCCGAGTGTGGTCGCATCCGGGGGCGAAGGCACGTACACGGTTCATTTTGCCGCGCCGCGTTCCCTGGAAGCGGCGTTTTGGCTCACCCCGGTGGCGGTCGCCGCGTTGGCGAGCCCGGCGCTTGCCGTCGGGGGGGCAATGCGCAATGCCGACGTGGTCAAGCGGCGGGCAACGGGCGGGATTGAACCGGTTCTGACGCAGGCACGCTGGACGCTGTGGGTGTTGATGGGTGTCTATGCGGCGTTCCTTGTTGCGGTCACCTTGACCCCGCTGTGGACGGCCATGCGCATCCTGCCGTTGCCGGAGGAGGGGATTGTCCTCTACGCAGTCCTGCTCGCCCTTACGGCCGGCTTCATCGGCGTCGCGCTCCTACTGCGCCGACGGCTTCACCGCTCGTTGGAGGAGGACCTTGAGCGGCAGCGGGCGGTCGAACGCCGCCTGCGAAGCAGCAACCAGGAACTGGAACGCTTTGCTTACGTTGCCAGTCACGACCTCAGGGAGCCGTTGCGGACCGTGACGGCGTCCATCTCGATGCTGGAGCACCGCTACGGCAATCGGCTGGATGACGAGGCTAAGCGGTTGCTAGAGTTTGCCTCGCGAAGCGGCCATGACATGTCCGCGATGATTGAGGATTTGCTTGCGTACAGTCGGTTGGACGCCGAACGGCAACCGGCCGTGGCGGTGGCGATTCGGGCGGCCGTGGCCCAAGCCCTCGAGCGGTTGGGGGATGCGATTTCGCGGACCAACGCGCAGGTGCAGGTAGATATCGTTGAAGCATCCGTTGTGGCTGATGAGGCACAACTGGGGCGCGTCATCCAAAATCTATTGGCAAATGCCGTCAAATTCAGCAATTCATCAACGCCCAAGGTCGAAGTTGTGGCGACGCCGGCAGGGGGGGCCGATGGCCGTCCGGGTCGTGGCTGGTGCCGGTTGGCAATCATTGACCATGGCCCTGGCATCCCATCTGAATATCGGCAACGCGTCTTCGACATGTTTCGACGGCTGCAAACCCGCGAAGAGTCCGATGGCACTGGCCTCGGCCTAGCGGTTTGCAAGAAAATCGTTGAAGGACACGGCGGCCAAATCGGCATCGAAAGCACGCCCGGAGGAGGCACCACGGTCTGGTCAACATGGAGGGAGGCAGCGTGACCGCATCAGGCCCGCGCAAAGATCCGCCAGACGCCGCCGAGGTGGACCGCGAGTTTGCTTACGTGCTGGGCCACGATTTGCCGGGACCTTTGCGCGCCATTGAGGGCAATTTGCGCATCTTGGCTCGCCGGCATGGCGATCGATTGGATGAGGATGGACGGGCCTGCGTCGAAGCAGCCCAACGGGGTGCCCGGCGGATGAACCAAATGGTGCAAGATTTGCGTGCCTTGGTCAAGTTACGCACCGACCCCTTGAACGTCGGTCCGATTCGCCTTGGGGATGTTGTGCAGGCAGCCACGCCGCCGACGTTGACCGTCCGAGGCGCCGAGCAACTCCCGGACCTGCGGGGCGACGCGAAGCAGGTACATCGGCTACTGGCCGAGGTGCTGGAAAATGCCAGCATTGCCGCGCGCATGACCGATGGTGCCCCGGCCAGGGACGCGGTGGTGACCATCACGTGGTCCGATGCAGAGGGTTGCGTGACGTTTGCCGACCGAAGTGGGGGGCTGTCAGACAGCCAGGCTGAGCGCGCGTGCCGGCCTTTCCATTCCACTTGGGGTCGTGCTGGCCTCGGGTTAGCTGTGGCCCGCCAAGTTGCGGCTCGCCACGGTGGGGACCTCTGGCTACGCGCCGATGGCCCCAGCACAAAGGTTCATTGGCGACTTGGAGCCTGCCGCCTGGAGAGTGGGCATGAGTGATGTTGGCATGATGCGGATTTTGATGGTTGATGACAATTTGGCCGATGTTTTTCTTGCCGAAGAGGCATTGAAAGAGGCCGAGATTCCGCATGAATTCATGGCCTTGCACGACGGTGATGTTGCGCTTGAGTATCTGGCTGCTTGTGCCGGTGAAAGTGAGCGCCGCCCGGGCCTGATGTTGTTGGACTTGAACTTGCCGCGGGTATCCGGTCGCGAGGTCCTCGCGGCCGTGCGGAGCGACCCTCTGATGGCACGATTACCCGTGGTGATCCTGACGACCAGTCCGCATGAAGCAACGGTTATCGACGGCCAAGACCCGAGCGCGTGCCGTTACATGGTCAAGCCGGCAACCATGGACGGTCTCATTGCGCTGATGCATGACATCGAAGCTTTCTGGAAGGAGACCCAGGAATGACGCCGGCGTCTGGCGAAGTGCGGGTGCTTGTAATCGAAGATGATCTCGAGGATATTCGACTCCTGAAAGAAGAGCTGGCCGACGCTGTCGGCGATGCCTTCACCATTACGGCGGCCAGCAGTTTGTCGGTGGCTCGCCAGGCCCTGCAACAGGACGCCCACGATGCGGTCTTGCTGGACCTTGGTCTTCCGGACAGTGATGGATTAGCAACGCTGGAGGCGATGCGCGAACTGGCGGCCGGTCACCCCGTCGTTGTGTTGACGGGGCTTGAGGATGAACACATTGGGCTGCAAGCGGTCGCATTGGGTGCTCAGGACTTCCTCGTCAAAGGGTCCGCAGATGGTGTGGCGGTTGCACGAGCCGTCCGCTTCGCGATTGCCCGCACGAACGACGGTGCATCCGCCGGAGACCTTGATGCGGGTGCGGAAATTCGCCGATTGCGCAAGGCCCAGGAAATGAAGCGCAGCTTGCTGGCTCGTGGTCCATGGGATGAGGGGGGACCCACCAGTTCCCTCAAAGCGCGAGCAACGGCGCTGGCGCAGGTGCGAGGCCCGGGAAAGGCCGCTATTCTGGACGAAGTCCACGAAGGGTTGCGTGATGTGGACCGCCTCCTGCGGGAGATTGGTGCGATTCGGTTACTTCGGCAAGGTCGCATGGCCCTAGACCGCCAACCCGCTGACCTCGCCGACTTGGTGCGTCGCGCCATAGCGGCCTTCGCCCCGGAGGCGGCTGAATTGAAGGTTCGAATCGACTCTCTGATTCGGCCACCGCTTCCCGTTCACGTAGATGTCAAACACACCCTGCATGCGCTCTTTCATTTGCTTGAAAACGCGGTCGAGGCAGCGGGGCCAGCCGGACGGATTAAAGTCGAGGCCAAGCGGCTTGGCCCGGACGCCGTGGTCCATGTGACGGACGAAGGGCCTGGCTTGACCGTAGAGCAAATCTCCGCGGCCTTTGAGCCCTTTGCCCAGGTGCATCGGGATGGCGCCCACGGCGGTGGCCTTGGCGTTGGCCTGTGCCTCAGCCGAGGGCTCATTGAGGCGCAGGGTGGCCGACTATGGTGCGTTAGTCCGGGACACGGCCTCGGTGCTACGTTCAGCCTGGGCCTGCCCGTGCTCGAGGCAAACGGCAGCCCGAACGGGTTCGCGTAGCTACAGGGCCCTTAGCTAGGGCTGTGCAGCCTACTGGACGCAGGCAACACGCCCGGCCATTTACCCCGTCGGGCTGCTGGCCGCGTTCAAGGCGCCGTCGAGGCTAGTCCACAGGTCCTCCACGTCTTCGATGCCAATGGCAAGGCGCACGAGGCCAGGGCCAATGCCGTCGCGTGCACGTTCTTCGGCAGGGGCGTAGGCGTGACTTGTTTCAATGGGCAAGCTCACGAGGCTTTCGACGCCGCCCAGACTGGCGGCCGGCGCAAACAGGCCGGATGCGCGGCGGAACCGGCGGGCCGCCGATGCGTCGCCTAGGTCGATGGTTACAACGCCGCCGCCCCCTGTCAGCAAGTGCTTGCACTGGTCGGCGTCCGGGTGGTCGTCTTGGCCCGGGTAATGCACCTGAATGGTGCGCGCGTCGGCGGCTAGACGCCGGGCGAGCTCTGCCGCATTGGCTTGCTGGCGTTGCACGCGAAGGGCCAGCGTCTTCATGCCGCGGCCAAGCAAGTACGCCGCATCGGGGTCCAATGTGGCCCCTAGGTTGCGTCGCCGGGTCCACAGGGCCTTCGACGCGGCATCGTCGTTCCACAACAGCGCGCCGGCTGTAACATCGCTGTGGCCTCCCAGGTATTTGCTGGCCGAGTGGATGACGGCATCTGCGCCAAGGGCCAGGGGACGCTGGAGAAGCGGCGTGGCAAAGGTAGCATCCACTACGAGGCGTGCGCCGACGGCATGGGTGGCTTCGGCCCAGGCGGGCACGTCGGCCACGCGAAGTAGCGGGTTCGTGATGGACTCCATCCACACAACTTTGGTCCTTGGTGGCAGGGATGTAGGCGCGGGAACACCATGGTCGGGGAGGCGATGGACCACAACGCCACTGGCTGCAAGTTCATCGGCCAGGTAGGCCATGGTTCCTCCGTACAGGCTGGGCTGCACCGCGATGGTGTCACCGGGGACAAGCCACGCTCGGCAAACGGTGTCAATCGCGGCCATGCCCGACGCGAATAACAGGCAATGTCGCGCGTCCTCCAAGGCAGCTAGCTTGGCCTCTACCGCCTGTACTGTTGGATTGTCGTAGCGGCTGTAAATGTGGCTTGCAGGTCCGCCGTTAGCGTCCTCGGGGAACTGGTACGTGGTGGACCGAATGATGGGCACATTGACCGCGCCGTGCGTTGGGTCCAGGGCTTCGCCAGCATGAACGCAGTCGGTCGAGAAGCGGGGCACGGGAGCCGGAGCGCGCTGTCCGCCTAAAGCTCATGGCCGGCGCCGTTGCCGTACTTTCACCTGCCCCTCACCGCCACGCCAAGAGCCCTATCTACCTGGCTCGACCTCCATGGCGCTGATGAGCCTCATCGAGGAAGAGTTGCAGGGCCCGACCGTCTTCAAGGACCTCGCCAAACTCGACTTCGACTACGTCCCCGACGAGTTGCCCCACCGCGACGACGCGTATCGCTTCCTCACCCGGACCTACAAGGGACTCGCCGCGGGGGCCAGCCGCGAAAATGTCCTTGTCTGGGGCCCGGTTGGCACGGGAAAAACTGCCCTCGCTAAGCGCTTTGCTAGCGACCTGGCGAGCCACCTTGGCAAGCAGCACAAACGACTGGAATACGTCCACGTCAATTGCCGCCGCCGCAAGACGGCCGGCCTTGCGATGCACGGCATTTTGCAGAAGTTCGACGCCGGTTACCCGGACCGGGGCTTCAGCGTCGGCGAAATGGCCCGGGACCTTCGCACGCTACTCGAGCGGCGTGACTGCCACCTCATGGTTATTCTCGACGAAGTGGATGCCCTCATCCGGGCTGACGGTGGCAACTTGGTGTACGACTTGACACGCTTCAATGATGAGTCTGGCCAGCAATGGCATGGGGTCAGCCTCGTCCTCATCAGTCAACAAATGGTGCTTGACAGCCTCGATGATGCAGCCTTGTCCACGTTCAAGCGCAGCAACGTCCTTCGCTTGGACGCCTACGGTGCGGACCACTTGGAAGGCATCGTGAACCAACGTGTTGACTTGGCGTTCAACAACGGCACGGTGGACCCGGAGACGGTGAGCCTCATCGCAGACACGGCCGGCGAACAAGGCGACGCTCGCTTAGCGATTGAGCTGCTGTGGAAGTCGGGCCTTCTGGCCGATGACGATCGCCAAGACATGGTGACGCCCGAACATGCGCGTGCCGCCAAGGCGGAAACCTACTCAGTCGTCACAGAAAGTAAGCTTCGCAATCTGCCCCCGCATCCGCTCATGGCGTTGCTGGCAGTCGGCCGACGCCTGCGGCGCGATGGTGGCGC
>JBFJXH010000014.1:0-22847 GCA_041623215.1 Thermoplasmatota archaeon | reverse complement strand
GCTCGGCCTGCGGCCAGCGCTCAAACGCTTCGCGCGGTCGGCCGGCCTGACTTTCGTCGTCGCCCACGAGCCACGACGGCTCGTTGCATTGGACGCCTTTTTGCACCCACCAAACCCCCGACGAGGAGCCTTGTCCGCCGGCGCCCGCGTCATCCGTCGCGCAGCCGGCCAACAGCGATGTGGCAAGTAGGAGCAGGGGGAGCATCCAGGTCGTGCGCATCGAGCGCCATGCGGCTAACGAATCCATAATCCTTGGCCCCCGCGCGACCTACCACAAGACGGGCGAAGCAAGGACCGCTGGCTCTATGAGGCGAGCACCAAATCCGCTGGGCATGGGCCAATGTGCTGCCGTTAAGCCGGAAGGCAACAAGTGTCAAGCGTTTGCCAAGAGCGGCTCGAAGTATTGTGCAGCGCACCAAGGCTACCGACCCAAGGGTACAGCCAAGAAAAAGCTCGAGGCTCTCAAGAAAGCCCGGGCCATGAAGGTCGTCCGCGAACGCGCCAAGAAGACCAAAGGCGGCTCCGGCCCGATTCGCAAGCGGCCAGCGGCACGCAAAATTCTCGGCGCCCCCATTCCGTGCATTGCCAAGACCTCAGCCGGAAAGCAGTGCAAGAATCTGCCCCGGCCTGGCGATGTGCACTGCCACATCCACAAGCGCTAGTTCTCACGCGACGACGACGAAGTGTCGGAGGATGCCTCGGCGGCTTCGACCACTGCCTTGGCCAGGCCCGGAAAGAGCAGCCGATGTACCGGAGCTAGGGCCTTCCAATACAGGGTACCCGGGGCGCCATCGGGTGAGAACAGCGCCGTGACCGTGACGGATGCCGGCTGCGGATCCACTTCGAATTGCAGCCAAGCTTGCCCCGGCAGCCTCATTTCCGCACGCAAGCGCAGCATCCTGCCCGGTTCTATCGCCTCCACCCGCCACCAATCAAGCGCGTCTCCCACTCGCAGACGGTCCGGATGTCGCCGCCCCCTTCTCAGCCCCGGTCCGCCAAGGACCCGGTCTACGGCACCTCGCACCTTCCACGCCCACGACCAAGACGGCCAGCCGCGCTCGCCACCCAGTGATGTCACGGAACGCCAGAGCTCCTGGGAGCTTGCCGTCGACATCAAGGTCACCGATTCACGCATGACGTTTTCCCAATCCTCGACGAATACGTTGCCAGAGTGGCCCGCGTCGGACCACCGCGTTTCAATGTCCAGTGCCTGCGTGCGTTCAATGGCGCGGCGCAAAGCGCGCTGGTAGGGCTCGGGTTGGATGCCGGGAAACACATGGGCCGCTCGTGACGGGTCGCCAACGAGGTCGTGCAAAATGCCTCGAATCAAGGGCACCGCAACGGCGTTGGGAATGGGCGTGACCAATTGCACCCAGAGGGCCGCCAATCCAGGCGCAAGAACGGGCGTCGGCACAATGACGCGTCGCAGACCCCGCTCCCTCGCGTAGGTTCGCATCATGTCGCGAAATGTCACCACATCGCCACCAATATCCAGCACACCCTGCGGCGGCTTGTCGGCAGCAGCCAGCAGGTACGTGACAACGTCGCGAATGCCGATGGGGCGAACGCGGTTGTCAATCCACTTCGGGGCAACCATGGCCGGCAGGCGTTCTGTCAAGTAGCGGACCATTTCGAAGCTAGCCGAGCCCGAACCAATGATGGGTCCGGCGCGAAACTCTGTTGCCCGACCGTCGGCGCCTAGAATGCGGCCCACCGCGGCCCGACTCTCAAGGTGCTCGCTGGCCGGCTCGGATGGCAGGAGCCCGCCCAAGTAGACCAGATGTGGGACTCGACGGGTGGCCTCGAAGAAACAATGGGCCGCTTGGACATCTCTGGCATGGAAGTCCTTGGCTTGGCCCATGCTATGAATGAGGTAGTACGCCACATCGACGCCGTCAGCGATGCTGCCTAGCGTGGTCGGGTCGAGGGCATCTCCTTCCTGAACCTCAACATGGTCGGCCCATGGCCTGGAAGCCAATCGCGCGGCCCCACGAACGAGGACGCGGACCTCGTGACCCTCATCTAGCAAGGCAGGAACCAAGCGCCCGCCCACATAGCCAGTAGCCCCCGTAACTAGGACGCGCGCCGTCACGCTCGTTCTGGAGGGGTCATGGTCTTGAAGCTATTGTCAGGGGGTGTTTGCATAGGCCGGCGGGAAGGCACCTTTCAACCAGCGCGCCATGGCGACGCCGTGGTCACCCTCACCGGTTACGGGGGCGTCGGCGAAATCGGCGGCAATGCGTTCCTGTTGGACGATGGCAAGAGCAGCATCTTCCTCGACCTTGGGAAGCGCTTTGGCAACGACCCGCGCCTTGACGACCGAACCGGCACCGACACGCGGCACATGCAGCCAGGCTGGAACGACTATTACGACTCGTTCCTCCAGCCTAGAGGAGCAAGCTTGGTGCCCGACCTCATGCGGCTTGGCGTCATTCCAACCCTGCCCACGCTCTACCGAGAGGACCGAGGTGGCACGGCGGGTACGGCCCCCGTGGACGGCGTCTTGGTCAGCCACGCCCACATGGACCACTGCGGCTTGTTGGGCCTCCTGCGCCCTGATGTGCCCGTCCTGGCGGGGGCGGGTTCGCAGGCAACACTGTCGAGTCTCGAAACCACCGGTGCCGGGGTGCTGACGGAATTTCTGACCATGCGGCCCAAAGGCATCTTGCCGAGAAGGGATGGCGCGCCTGGACGTGGAACTTCCTGGGTCGATCCGGAAACTGGCGAGCGGGTGGGCGTCCGCCGTCCCTTTCAGACGGAGGCGAAACAGACCGCGGGGTCCTGGCACATCGAACATTTCACCGTTGACCACTCGATTCACGGCGCACGAGGAAGCATCATTGAAGGGGACGACATCAGTCTAGCCTATACCGGTGACTTTCGTCTACATGGCCGCGCGAAGACCGAGAGTGAACGCTTCATTGCCAAGGCGGCCGGCGTTGACGTGGTGGTCATGGAAGGCACGCGCGTTTCACGTACCCACGACCACCACGGTGATGGCAAGCAAACCGACAAAGAAGTCGAGGTGGAGGCGGAGATTGAGGGCTACCTCGAAAAGGCGAAGGGAAAATTCGTAGCCATTAGTTTCCCACCTCGCGACTTGGACCGATTTGTTAGCGTATGGAACACCGCACGAAAATCCGACCGGCGACTCGTCGTTCCCACCAAGCTCGCGCATCTCATTGACAGTGTGCGGGCGACTGGCGCTGATGAATTGCCAGACCCGCGCCGCGACCCGCATATTGCCATTCATGTACCGATTCGGGGCCGCGGCGTTCGCGGCATGCCGAAGGGCGTCCTTCGCATGCCAAGTAAGGACCTTCGCATGCAGGATGTAGCCGTTGACGACGAAATGTGGAGCGAGTTTTGGCTGGCTGACCACGACAATTGGGAGCACCCCTACGTGATGGCAGACAACGCGGTCACCAGCGCCGATGTGGCGGCGGCACCGCACGCATATCTGTTCAGCATGAGCTACTGGACCATCAACGAACTCTTCGACGTCTTTCCAGACCGCCTGCAAGGGGGCTACTACATCCACTCCATGACGCAGCCGTTCAACGACGAAATGGAGATCTCAGACCGTAAGTTGCAGCGCTGGCTCGATGGCTTCCGCCTGGAGCGATTGACGACGCACGTTAGTGGCCACTTGTCGGAGGACGACTTGCACCATGTTTTGGATGACATTGGCGCCCGTCTGTTGGTCCCGGTCCATTCCCAAGCACCTGACCTGACGGCAGACCGCTACCAGGAGCGCACGGGGCACCGCGCTCTTATTCCCAGTTTTGCCAAACCCCTACCGCTCAAGTAGCCCCTAGCAGCATCGGCGCCATGGCCTGGGATTGGCGCCGCTTCCTGCAAGACAACGGCGTCCTGCTGGCAGGTGTTACCGCCTTTGCGATTCTCGGGGTGATTAATCACGTTCGAGACTTCACGCTGTGGCGCAACTACTGCATCGCAGCGGTCGTCATGTCGATGCCTATCTTTGCCGGCCTGCACCTAGCGCGCGTACGGGTGCCGTATCCAACGCAAGCGGCGGTCATTGCCGCCACGGCGGCCCACTTCGTGGGCGGCAGCGCCGGCAGCCCCGGCCCGCATGGTACGCCCGGCTGGTTTGGGCTGCATGGCATCAATGGCGCGTACCACGTGTTTGGCTGGTGGGACCACTTGACGCATGGCTTAGGCATCGGCGCAACCACCATGGGTTATGCGTATTTGCTGGATGTGTACCAGGGGCGGCGGCGCCTTGGGTGGACGGCGCCGCAATTGGCTGCCATGGCGCTTGTGTGCGGTCTGGCCACCGGAGTGCTCGTCGAGCTCTATGAATACCTGGGCAAAACCATGTTCCAGACCATCGACCAAGGCGGCTATGCAAACACCATGACCGACCTGAATTTCAATCTCCTTGGCGCGACCCTGGGCGCGCTGTTGGCAACCGGCAATCAACGGACGCGCTTGCGCCCGCACATGGAGGGTGTGTGGGGCCATTCGTTGGCGCCACCGGGGCCGTGGTGGGCTCGCCTGCCGCCCACCATGGCCGGCTTGGCTGCTGCAGCGGCGCTCGTTGCGGCCGCCAGCTTCTACCATGGCATGCGATTCCTGTTTGTGGAACCGCATGACTCCATCGAGGCGTACGACCAGAGTCTCAACAGCCTAACCTTGGTGGTCCTCTTGGCTGGCCTGGCAGCCACCTTCACGGCGAGGCGCCGCCGGGGTCGAGGCCGCTCCGACTCCCTGTCCGACCACCAAGACCAGGCACAGGCCTAAGGACCACGACAGCCGTCGGACACCGCATGGCCACCATCGAAGCCTTTGCTGCCGCGACCGCCGGGGCGGCGCTTGAGCCATTTTCCTACGAAGCATCCGCGTTGGCCCCAGACGCGGTGCGCGTGCGGGTTACCTGTTGTGGCATTTGCCACAGTGATGTCCACCTCATTGACAACGACTGGGGCATGAGCCAGTATCCACTCGTGCCAGGCCACGAGGTGGTTGGCGTGGTGGAGGAGGCGGGCCATGCGGCGGGCCATGAGGTCGGCGACCGCGTGGGCATCGGATGGCAATGCGGTTCCTGTGGAACGTGCAATCACTGTAGTCGCGGCGCCGAGAATCTGTGCCGGGCCAATGCTGCGACCGCCATCGGCCACCACGGTGGCTTTGCTGGTAGCTTGGACGTCCAGGGGCGCCTCGCCGTCCCGATTCCCGACTCCCTTGACGCAGCGGCAACTGCGCCGCTTCTATGCGGTGGCGTCACCGTGTTTTCGCCGCTTCGTCGGTGGACCCAACCGGGTGACCGCATCCTCGTGCGAGGCATCGGTGGCTTAGGCCACATGGCCGTTCAATTTGCGTCCGCCATGGGCGCGCATGTTACCGCGTGGACGACCACCATGGACAAGGAACAGGAAGCACGTGCCATGGGCGCACACGAAGTCACGACCGACCTAAACGGGCGCTATGACTTCATTCTCAATACTGTGCCGTATGACGCTGATTGGAATGCGGCGGTACGTTCGCTGCGACCCGACGGGACCCTGTGTTTTGTCGGCGTGCCACCGGCCCCCCTGACCTTGTCCGCCGGCGAACTTTTGTCTGGCCAGCGCCGCATTACGGGCAGCGCCATTGGGGGGCGTAGCGACCTGATGGATATGCTGGATTTTGCCGCCTTGCACGACATTGGTGCGACCATCGAGCGCATGCCGATGGCGGAGGCTCAGGCGGGCATCGAGCGTGTCCGCGCCGGCAAGGCCCGTTATCGCGTCGTCTTGGACGCCTAGCCTCGTGCGGCCGACCCGGCACGCGTCAATGTTGGTGGTCGTGGCCGTCGCTGTAGGACGCCAAGAACTGCTCAATCTCGGGGTTCACCGCCACCATGTGCAGCGTCACCGTGGCAGCGTACTGAGACTCATAGGACCGCACCCCGTGCACTTCGAGCGTCCAGGTCCCGACCGTTGCGCCTGGGTCAAACACGGCACTTAGATGCTCGTCCGAGCCGTCGGACGTGGCATTCGCCGCCTCCTCCCCGTTGGGGTCCCGCAGCAGTAGGTCAATGTTGTTGCCAACCGGAGCGCCACCACCGGTAAGGCCGAGCGACGCCTCGATTCGAGACACGCGTACTGGCGTTCCATCCGGCAAGGATTCGTTGACCGCAACGGTATGCAGAAGCGGTCCACCATTGACATAGGTTCCATCGGCGAGCCGGAGGTCGGTAACCGTGCCGTTGAAGGCTCGCACCGCCACCGCCTTGCCCGGTTGCAGCACCAGGTGCAGCGTTTGCGAATCCGACACGCCCAGCGAATCGGTGACGGTGAGGCGGATTGTAGAACGCCCGCCCACCAAGGGGAAGGTCACGTCTAAGCTGCCGTTGCTCCCAGCCTCGACGCCATCGACCACCCAGCGGTAGGCGGCAATCTCTGCCGTCGGCTCAAGGGCTTCCGATGCGCTGGCTAGCAACTTCAGGCGACCCGAAGGCGCAATGATGGGGGCCTCGGCGGTCGTGTCAGCGGCTTCGAAATCGGCCGCGAACAGCGGCGCGTCATCCGCGCCAATGAGGGTGACACGGGCTACGGGAGGCAAGGTCGCTGCCGCCGTGGTTGTGCCTTCCAGGGTGCGAAGCGGTTCGCCATTTCGTACGATGGCTAAGGTGGCGATAGTCGGCTCGATGGCCATGGTGCCGTTGGCTGCATCAAAGAGGGAGGCGTCCCAATCGAAGGTCAAGGTAAGAGCCAACTCGTCGCCATTGTCGATGTCAACCTGGATTTCCACTTCCAGGCCGGTGGTTGCAAGACTAGCCGGAACCCCATCGACCGAGGCCGCCGAGAAAACGACTCGAAGGCCGGAATAGTGGCCCGGTTCCAGGCTCCCGCTGACGCCCGTATCTTGGCCGCCTCCGCTAAGTGCGACTAGGGTGCCGGCGGGGACAAAGCGGTGCCAAGCTCCAGCCTCAGCCTGAAGCCAGGCACCAGCAATGAGCAACGAAATGTCGGACGGGGCGTCATCAACAAACGTCAGCGAAACAGTGCCAGAACCTCCGTCCTCGTCGGCACTGGTGCAGCCGGCGAGGCTGACCCCCGCCAGTAGCAACGCCGCTAGCGCTGTTCGTGCCGCTCGGTGGGCGCCGTGGCTGTGCAGTTTCATCGCGTGTACCCCACGATGGTGTAGCCTAGTTCCGCCTGCCCGCCATTATCGACGACACCAAACGTATAGGGTCCAAGTGCCAAGGCGCTGCGGTCGCCCCACGTGGCCCCGCTAAACCCGTAGCGGTCGTCGCCCTCTTCCCGGTTGAGCACCTTGTGGCTGGTGCTTACCCAGCCATTGGGGCCGGTGATGTTGAGCGCGGCATTCGCGGTACCGCCGCCTTCCGTGCGAACAAACGCCGCTAGGTCCAGGGGAAACTGCCCGGAAACTTCGAAGCTGCCCTCGGCGCCCCATTGATTCGTGGTCCCCGTGGCGCACGCCTCGAGGTTCTGGTCCCAGCTTACACTGGGGACACATTGCTCGCGGTAGGTGCCGGGCGCGGGCTGGCCGGCGTGCAGAACCACTTCGGCCGTGGTCTTGGCTAGCGTTCGCGCAAGAGACTCGGGATTGGGGATGTCGCTGGCCAACCGCAGGAAACCACCATGCATGCGGTGAGCGTACACCACGTATTCGCCGGCCTTGCTGACGGGCACGAAGAGGTCGCTGGTACCAATGTCGTTGTGCTGGACGTAGCGCACCAGCTGGTCGTCGGGCCCGATGACCACGAATTCGCTCGTTACGTGTTCGTCGCCAACAACTGGCTCACTTTCCACCAGGAAGCCGCTGGCGTTCTGCGGGACCATGAGAGCATACGGCACCCCGGGTGCCAGCACATCCTTGGCTTGATGGACCTCGACGCTCAACGTGTACGGAACTTCGCCAGAGATGACCTTGCCATTGCTCACTTGGATGCCGATATCAAACGGTTCGCCAGCCACCTTAACGGCATTCACAATGCGTGTCTTGGTGATGCGATTCCAATTCATCGACTCGTCGTACCTGTTGGCCTGGAAGGCATCGCGGGTTCCTGGGACATCGACGTAGATGTCCAAATCCGCCGATGACCCAACATCGCCTTGCCACTTCAGCTTGATGCGAAGTTCGACGGCCTGGTCTGCGGGGACGGCATCGAGAGGGTAGAGGATGACGGTGCCGCCCCGATCCACAATGCCGTGGTCGTGCGGGTACTCGATAGAGGTCACGGCGTCGCCCTGCTTCAATGTGCCTTCCCATGCCAGGCGCAGAGGGTCTGCCGCTTGCTGGCCGGCAAACGAATAGCTTCGCGGGTATTGCTCCAGAACTGCTTGTTCTAGCCGTTCAATCTCCTGTTGGGAAACCTCCTCCGGAATCTCGTCAACCACAGCCTCAGGGCCCTTCGATGTGCAGCCTGCGACCGCCACGACCAACAGCAGCATGACGGGCATCCAGGCACCTTGGCGCATCATGCGTGGCGCCTCCGCAGGAAGGCCAAAAGGCTCACTGCCAGCACCAGTAGGGCGCCAGCGATACTGAATCCCGGCGACGATTCGCCTTCAGCAATCGGTTGGGCGTCGGTGGCGGGCTGAGCCGGCGGCGCCGTTGAAGGCGCTAATTGGGCGTCAGATGGGCCGCCGGAGCGGAGGCCACTGCGGCCCGCTTGGCCCTGGCCGCCGCCCGCATCCTCAATCGTGAAGGCGGCCGTCGTGCTGGTCTTGTAGCTGCCCTGAAAGTTCTGCGTCTCCACCGTCGCGGTGTAATCGCCCGCCGCCAACCCTTGTGCCTGATAGTCAAGAATCCACGTGGCCGTGATGGGCTGATAATGGCCCGCGTGCGCCACCGAGACATCCAAATCGCTCTCGACATGCGCGTCCAAGAATGGCACCTCGGCGCCTTTGGCATCCCGAATGACCAGGCGGGTGGCTTGGTGGTCAATGTCATACGAACCCCAGGGCGTATTGATGACGCCAAGAACCACCAATTGATTGTGGACGAATCTGGGGTACACCAATTCGACGTCCATAGGATTGCGAACAGGCAGTTGCATATTCAGCGGGTAATCTTCACCCGAGTTGACATTCCAAGTGACGGTTCCTTCGCTAGCAATATAGCGCTCCCCTTCGGTCTCCTGGAAGAACTCAACCTCCCAAATGAGGTCGTCCGTTGATGGAATGATTCCGCCGCTTGCCAGAAATTCGTCACTGTACGCCAATTCCGCATCAAAAGGCCAAACCGTTTGGTCTCCAACGGCCGGCACATTGGGTCCGAAACTCATGATGTCCTGGGGGCCGACGCGGCCCTCGGCAACCAAGGTGAAGGCGGCGTCGCGGGCGGCCACGCCGGTCATGTCCGGGGCCTCGGACGCTGCGCTGTGCTGGTCGCCCAAGCTGCCATGCCACACCCGAGACTCCACTACCCAATCCTTGAACACGCCAGGATCCCAATTCCACGCCATACCAGCTTCACCAAAGAGAACAAGCCAGCCGTGCCAATCGGCGCTCATGTAATAGGTGGTCGCGATGGGCTTGCTCGTGTCGATAAAGATGTCCTTGGTTTGGCCCCGTTCATTATGGAATGCGCCATAGCCGACGGCGGAGAACTCGTCCGCGTTCTTGACTTGAACAAAGCCCGCCGTGGTGTAGAAGTAGTGCTCGTTGAGGGCATAGTCGTCACAGGTGGAAACACCTTCGCCCGAGGGGTCGGGCCCACACGCACCCCCATAACCACGAGACAAATCGTCCTCCCCATCGGGAAATTGCGTATTCATCGGCATGGGGACGTCTCGACCGACGTCGAAGGGATGCGCGTAGAAGGTGATGTACGTACCTTCCTGGCGCAAGATTTCGTCCCGGGCCTGTGCCTCCCGTTGTTGCGCAGGTTGACCGCTGACGACCACTCCGGTTAGGAGGAGGGCCGCCACCACCGCGACGGCCGGCATCAGTTTGCTCGTCATGGCAGGTCAGATGCCATCCGCCTTTCAACGATTGTGCCCGTCCCCCCCCCTCCCGCCAGCGGGTACCACATGCCAAACGCCATAGGACCATGCCCACCTGCCACCTCATGCACTACGCCGTATTGTACGGGTCCACGCGCCGGGCGCGACGGGGCATTCGAGCGGCCCGCTTCATGGTGAACACCCTCATGGCCCGCGGCCACGAAGCAACCCTGCTGGACGTCCAAGAATTGGACCTGCCATTTCTGGACCTCATGCACAAGGAATACGAGTCGGGGGAGGCACCGGCCGGCATGCAGCGAGCGCACGAGGTCCTGGACGCTTGCGACGGCATCGTCGTGGTTGGCGGCGAGTGGAACCACTCCGTGCCACCGGCTCTGAAGAACCTCCTTGACCATTTCCAGGCCGAGTATCATGGCAAGCCAGCGGGCATCGTCACCTATTCGGCTGGTCCGTTTGGCGGCGCCCGCGCAGGCCCCCACTACAGAGTCATTCTGGGCGAGCTAGGGATGGTGACCTGTAGCATCTTGTTCACCGTTAGCGGTGTAGCCAAGGCCTTCGATGACGACGGGAAGGACGTGACGCCTAACGGGGACTACGAGCGTCGCGTGGTGCGTTTCCTAGATGAGTTAGATTGGTATGCCGAGGCGTTAGCGGCCAAGCGGGCCGCCGCCGGGCCGCCATTCTAGGCGTCGGGTTCGTCTGCTTCGCTCGTGGCCACCACGCTGAGGTCTGCCTGCCGATACTCAATGATGTAATCGTCGCCCCAGTTGTGGACGCCGATGCCGCCACTGGCACTGATGGGAACGCCACCCATGCTCAAGTGCATCTCAGCGCCACCCTGCATGGCGGCACTGCCAGTCCACGACACGTCCATGGCGTGCGTTGCGTCGTTGGCCGGGAAAACGCGCACTGAGCCGGCATCCTGGGCCATTTGCGGGCCAGCAACGCGAGTCACTAAGGTTGCGCCAAAGTCACCGTCCGTCGCAGTCGCCATCCCGCCACTGGTGCCACCAACGCCGCCCAAGGCGGCCGACACAACGGTGTCTTGGCGAATGTCGGTGGTCATCGCAAACACGTCGCCGAAGCCCCAGGCGACGTAGGCTGCGTGCGCTTCCTCGTTGTCCCCGAAGCCCCCAATCATGACGACATGCATGGTTGCATTGGCCGCGGCGAGCTCGGCCGGCGGCTCCACGGCTAGGAGGCCCAGAAGCTCATTGACTTCGCTGCCGTTCTGCTCGCAGTCGAGGCTGATGCCTGCCACCGTGGCGTGGGTGCCGGCGGGATCAAACGGAACGACCGTGAATCCTTCGGGGGCGAAGCCGGCCACGGCGTCCATCGGCACTGGCACGAGGGCAAGCAATTCGTGGCAACTCTCGTAGCGAACCAGGCTTGGCGCGTCGTTCCAAGATTCGGCTTCAGAATCCGTGGCGACGCCTTCAGCGTCATCGATGGGGGCGTCGTCAGAAAGGCAGCCGCTTAGCATGGCAATCGCCAGGAATCCGAAAAGGAAGAATCGGTGCATGCGCTGGACGCCCCGTTTCTGTACTTGAGATTTATTGGGGCCGGTCCTAGAGGCGGCGGCGCATAACCACGGCGGCGGCTGCCAAAGCGGTTGCGAGAGCCATTAGGGGCACACCAGGCGTATCTTCATCGTCGTCGGCGGGCGGCCTGTTCGCTCCCGTGGGCCCTTCGCCGCTGCCAAAGACACCATCGTCGGGGTGGGCCACCTTGAGGCTGATGCTGATTGCCAAGTCGTGGTAGCCACCCGATGGATCGGCTGCCACGAGGGCGAGGTCCACTTCGCCTGGCTCCACCGTTAGCGAAGCGATGTACGAGCCGTTGCCGTCGCCGGCAAAGGAGGTCTCTGCGCTTGTGACCGTCATCCCCGTCAAGGCCACCTCGCTCGCTGCGTCGTGGAGCGTTACCGTGATGTTGATGTCGCCGGCGGGCACCACGTGGCGGCCGGAGGCAATTGTCGCTTCTCGACCATCGCCGGCCGTCACAATGACTTGCGCCGACATTTGGCCAATCGCGGGGGCAGGTGGTCCACCGGGTTGTGGGCCAGCTGATAGGCCCACCCCGCTTGGAATGTCGAACCACAATACTACGTCACGGTCCAACGCCGTGCCTGCGGCCTCCTCGGCATCATGCTGGGGGTCCGATTCTGCCAGCGAAATCGCTTGCTGGAACGCGTGGCCAAGGGGTGTTAGAATCCAGGCTCCCCGGCCATCGTTGGTCAGCCAAAGTTCGACGATGCGTGATTCCTGCGGGAGGTCCAACAGGCCGGAGGTCTCGATGTTCCAGAAACCTGGGCTCGTCGCGTTGTCAAAGAGCTTGGCTTGTACCCGGTGCTGGTGCGTGTGGCCGCCCATGAATGCCACAGCATTGGGGAAACCGGCCAGCATTTCCATGAGGTCTTCGCGGCCCACGAACCCTACTTCTCGCAGGGCGTCCGTTGCGCAGCCGGGCGGCCCGCAAGCCGAATCGAACTGCGCATCGTAGAATGCATTCACCGTGTGGTGGCCGACAATGACTGCTAGTTGGCCGCTTTCATTGGCAACGGCCAGTTCGTCTTGCAGCCACAGGAATTGCGTAGCATCGAGGGCGCCTTCGGAGGCACCGGCGCCGTGGTCGTGCCCCGTTGCCTCGCTGGGGGCCGTGCCGCCGGCGTCGCGGTGCGTCTGGTACACCTCATCATTGACCGTGTCCAACACAATGAAGCGAACGCCGCGCAAGTCGTACGCGTAGTAGCCATCATTTTCGGGGTCGTCGTCGCAAAGGCGCTCCCCGGCCAAGCCATAGCCGTGTCCCCAATCATCGTCGGCGCTCCCGGCAGGCTCGCCCTCGTCGCACAGAACAAGGTCATCGAAATGCATTGCGAGGTATTCGCCTTCGGTGAGGAAATGTCGGCCAAACTGGCCAGCCAATTGCTGGAAGCCAGGTTGGACGGGGACATTGCCCTGGATGAGCACGTCGTGATTGCCGACAAGCGAATACCACGGAATGTGGTCGAGGTCGGTGAAGTTGCCCACCAAGTGGGCCGGGAGACTCGTGCAAGCGTCCAGCACATCGCTTTCATGAGGCGTATCTCCGAAGGGACTGTTGATGTCCACGGTGTCGTTGCTGTTAATGGACTGCCCATCCGGCTTGCATGTGTAGCCGCTGAAGGGACCCACTGTGGTGTGCGTGCCCCGAATGAGGTCCATGTAGCGCATCAATTCGTTCTCGAGCGCATTGTCGATGTTGTCGCCGGTGTGGATAATGAAGTCCAGAGCATCTTCGTCATGCTGGGCGGCCAGTACCTTGCTCATGGCCGCCATGATTTCGTCGCCATACTCTTCGTGCGGGCGATACGCGCCACCGCTAATCGTGGCGCCGTAGAATGCGTCCGCCACGCCCTGCCGCATGGGGTAGGGAGCATCGTCATCCACGAGCTGCATATCGGTCACCTGCGCGAAGCGGAGAATGCGGGTTGCGCCCTCGAGTTCGGACGCGGTCCCCTCGGTGAATTCGTTTCGTTGTTCATGGTCGGCCCCAGGGCCATCCATGCTCTGGGCCACGGCAGGGCCAACAATCATGATGGTAGCGACGAGGAAGGCAATCCGTCGGCGGTTCATGGGGCTCCATGCCAATTGGTCGCATATAATGACCATCGGCACGATGGCCAAACATCGAGGAATCGCCCTGCTGGCTCTTGCTGGTTTGGCAGGATGGATGCGAACACCTCCCGCCGTCGGGAGGCCCTAGGCGGCCACACTTGCTTGGCCGATGTAGCTGCCCGACTTGACGATGTATTGGCGGTGCAAATCACGCCACTCGGGCACCATGCTCTCGGCCACCTCGGGCAACTGGTCCAGGGCGTTGGCCCATGCAGCCAATTCGGGGAATGCTTCCAAGTCAAACGACTCGGCCATGGCGCCAAATTCTTGCAAGCGCATGAGAAGAGGCGCCACGGCGCAATCCACGAGGCCAAGGTCATTGCCATTCCACAGGGATCCCGGGCGCGAGGCAACCTGCTGCTGCAGGCGCGTCAACTTCCCTTTGAGAGCTTCCACGTGCGCACTGTGCTGCGCTTCGTCCGGAGCCATGCTGGCCTGGTAATAGTCCATAAGGCACTCCGCTCCGAAGGCAACCCAGGCCCGGTCCTGGGCGCGCTGAACAGCGTCCGCGGGCACCAATCCGCCCCCCGTCACCTCGTCGATGAATTCGCACAAGACCGCGGACTCGAAGAGAACCGTCTTGTCACCCTCGTCGCTGGTCACTTCCAGAATCGGCACTTTGCCTAGTGGCGACATTTCTTGAAACCAAGCCGGCGGGTCCGACAGGTCGATGTACGTGATGTCGTAGGCGATTCCCTTGTGCTTGAGGGCAATGACGCTGCGCTGTACATACGGGCACGTCTTGAAGGAGACCAAGTGGAAGTCCATGGATGCCTGCAAGCATCGGTTGACTTGGCGTTTGGGGCCGGTGACGCCAAGAGGTGCACCGCAATCGCCTACCAGTGACTGACCACCCTGCCGTCGTTGCCCGTCGCCTTGTTCAGGAACTAAAGGGCAAGCGCGATCCGCGCAGCTTGGTGGCGGCAGCCAAGAAAATTGAAGACGAGGGCCAGGCGGCGTGGGCGCTCATCAGGATTAGTTCGGATCCACGTTTGACGTTCCCAGAAGCCGCCCAAGCACTGCAAGACGCGCTCCAGCGCATCGAAGGACTGGACCGCTTGAGTCGCCGGGCCGAATTGTGGGCTGACCTGCTGCGGCGGCTGCCCACGTGGCGAGCCGGCGCGCGGCACAAGCATGCCGCTCCAACCCGTGCAATGACCATGGACCGCGTCATCCAAGACATCGAGGCGATGCCGGATGGCCAATGGGTCTTGGATGTCATTACAGCAGGCGCTGGCCATGTTGATGCCAAGGGGCGAGCGCGCCTGCTGCGCCGAGCGGCGCTCAATCAAGGCTTCGAAGTCGCGGGCTGCCGTGCCGTGCTGCGTGCTGCGCCGATGGGGGAGGAAAAAAGCCTGCGCGCTGAAATTGAACTGCTTCCCGCTCCCTTGCAAGCCCACCTCTTGGGCCGCGTCCACACCCGCGACGCAATCGCTGCTGCCTGGGACATCCAGGACCGCACTCAGCGCCTGGAAGAACTGCGTGTCCTCGTGTGGCGAGCCGACGACCAGGCAACGCTGGAGGCAATCGTAGCGTCGGCCGCCAAGCGCGACGGGGCGGACCGCGCGCGCGTGCTTACGACGGCGGCGGCGCGGGCGGACAAGCTGGGCCTGTGCGTTGCTTGGTTCGACGAGGCGGCGGATGTGGTCGCCAAAATCGAAGACCCGCGCGTGCGAGCCAAGGAGGCTGCCAAACTCGCCACGGCCCTTGAGCGGGCTGGCACGCTTGTGCCTGACGCCCTACGGGACGCCGCGAAGACGACGGATGGCACGAAGGCGTCATCTCATAGCGGACACGTAGAGAAGTCGGCCACGCCGCGTACAGCGCCGGCGGCCAACCGCCACACACTGGCGCTGGTCAATGGCTACGACGGAGGCCTTGGCCCCAACCACATTCGAGCCATTGCCCGGGCGGCGCCGCTTTGCGATGCTTTTGACTTGGACCTACTGCTCGTGGATTTTCCCGTAAAGGACGCATCATCGTTGGCGGTGATTGTGGCAAGTGAAACGCGCATCGGAGAGGAACGACACGTCGCGGCGCTAGCGGACGCAGGGCGCCTGCACCTTCGTGCATGGAGTGACGAAGCGCCGTGGCCTGGCGACTTGGTCGCCAGCACCCCAAAGCCGGCCGCCCACAAGCGCCGGTCGCTCGAGGGTGCCACTTGCTTGCTCATGGGCTTGGGTCACCACGGCCTGCCGAAGGCCATCTTGGATGCTGTGCCAAGCCATTACGAGATTACGGGCAAGGAAGTTTCCCTGGAGACGGCGACGGCCATGGGCATCCTGGCGGAGCGCCTTCGCGCAACGGCCCTCTGACATTGCTCGGCGGCCCCCCCCGCCAGCCGGTGCACCTGGCCTAAGCGCGACTGCGGCCCCGGCCCCCTGCGTTGCGACCACCTCTGGGAGGCGCATCCTTGCCGTGACCGGCGCGCGCATCGCCGCGGGCGGGCAGCCCTGCATCGCGGCGTGCACGCCGGGCGTCGTCGCGCGTCTTGGCACTTCGAATCATAGGGTCAGCGGCTTGATGGGGGCCATGGCGGCGGCCGGATTGGCCCGCCAATCCACGGCGGGGTTGTCGCAGTAGATTTCCACCTCGTTGCCGTCGGGGTCCCGGAGATAGAGGCTCCAGGTTGCGGTATGGTCGCTTGCGCCCTCGATGGTCACGCCGGCTGCTTCCAACTCCTGTTTGGCCTGTCGCAGTTCCTCCAAGCTATCGCCCACCTTGATGCCGAGGTGGTAGAGGCCTAGCCGGTGTCCGGTTTGCGGGCCTGGCGCGTCCCCGACTTGAATGAGCAATAATTCGTGGTGCGTCCTGTGATCGGAGCCAATCATCGCTGCGGCGCGCCCGCCAAAGGCATCGCCAATGACCTGAAACCCAAGCAGGTCGCGATAGAAGCCCAAGCTCCGCTGCAGGTCTTGCACATACAGGACCGCGTGATACAGGCCTTTTGCGCGCATCAGACCTCCAGCAGGGGAGAGGGTTTCATCCAAGCGTGCATGGCGTCAAAGACCTGGCAAAGCCCCTCCATGCGGGGGGTGGGGTGATACTCTACGTGCGGGGGAATGGTGTCGTGGGATGTGCGGGTCAGAAAGCCGGCGTCGGTCAATTCCTTGAGGCGCGCGCTCAATGTGTTGGGGCTCGCCGTCAAGCTTGACTGGAGGTCGCGAAACCGCAGCGGGCGTCCGCCGTTGTGAGCGAAGTGATGCAGGACTTCGAGCATGTGAGCCCTGCCAAGCAGGCGAAACGTCCCGCGAATCTCCTCTGAATTGACGCATTCACATTCCATGCTATTCATTCACTAGTTGCTCCTTGCACTATATCAAATTGGTACTTGCAAGTGTCGAAGTCGCTCCCATCCGACAAAGAACCTCGTCTAATAGTCCCGGTCGCATACAAAGCAGCATGGCAGACAAGAAAACCATTGCAACTTGGGCCTTGAGCATCCTGCTGACGCTCGCCTTCCTTTTCTTTGGAGGAATGAAACTGACGGGCAACGAGATGATGGAGGAAAACCTCCACGGTAACCTTGGGGTCCCGCTGTGGGCCATCCCCGTCATTGGCGCCATTGAGATGGCTGGCGCGTTGCTGATTGCCGTTCCCAAGACGCGCTTCTGGGGAGCAAAAGTGCTCGCTGTCACCATGGTCGGAGCGGTCATCACCCACTTCTTAGCCAGCGACTTCGTGGGCTGGGCACTGCCTGCGACCTTGGGTGTCCTAGCATCCATTGTGGCGTGGATTGAACGGCCCGAATGGACTGAGAAATGGCTGCCTCGAAAAGCATGAAGCCTCCACATCCTGTGGATGCCGTCCAAACGGTCGAAGGAGAAGGCATGGTGGTGCGCCGCGCCATCCATCCACATCACGGCAACTTGGATCCGTTCTTGTTACTCGATCACATGGGTCCAACCCACTATGCACCGGGGGACGCCAAGGGCGCACCCAACCACCCCCATCGTGGCTTCGAAACCGTCACTTACGTCTTGGATGGCGATTGGGAACACCGGGACTCGCTTGGCAATTCGGGCTACCTGACTGCGGGCAGCGTGCAATGGATGACTGCAGGTAGCGGCGTCATTCACTCTGAAATGCCCAGCCGGCAGGTGCTCGAGCACGGCGGAACCGTCCACGGGCTTCAGCTATGGGTCAACTTGCCCGCCGCACACAAAATGGACCCCCCGCGGTACCAGGACATCGATGGCGCCGACATCCCCGAAGTAACGCTGGAAGATGGCGAAAGCGTGGTTCGTGTCATCGCGGGGGAATTTCGTGGCACCAGCGCCGTCATTGACACGGTGACCCCGATTACGTATCTTCATGCCAAATTGCACGGCCAGCAAATAGTCGAGTTACCAGTACCGGCCGGTCACAAGGCGTTCGTCTATGTCATCCGGGGCTCGGGAACGGTGTCGGGCGTTGAGGTCCGTGAAGGACAGCGTGTTGACTTGCCCGATGGTTCTTCCGTTCCGGTGGGCGGGGATTTGGAGTGCATCCTGGCTACAGGAAGTCCGCTGGGTGAACCGGTGGCCCAGTGGGGCCCATTTGTCATGAACACGGAGGCCGAAATTCGCCAGGCCATTGCCGACTACCAACACGGCCGCTTTGGCCGCCTCGATTCGGGTGCCGACTAAGCGGGCAGCGTGCGGTGCACTTCGGCCGTTACCGCGTATTGGCCGGCGTAGATGCGGTCCTTTGTCGGGTCGTCAATGAAGGCGCGAAACTCCCACTGACTTTGGCGTGAGTAGGGGCCGTCGCCGGCGCCTTCCACCGGGATGATGTAGGTGCGAGTGGTGCCACTTTCGCTCGTCGGCTCAAGCCGCTTGAAGGCTAACTCATCGGCACCGTGGTAGGAGAGTCCGACCACGAACGGCAAATCGCTTCGCTCCAAGGTCACAACAACCGCCGCCGCATCAAACGGGACTAGGGCGCCATCGTCTGGGGCCATGATGTCTAGGCAACCACGCGCACAGGCGTACGAAGCACCTGCCGGGCCGATGGTTTCACCCCTGGCGGTTACGTGTTGCTCTGTTACTACGTGCATGAGCGGCATGGCGTCGAGGCCCTGCCACAGGTCAGGATGACCATCCATCAACGGGATGTCAAGGCCCCGAATGGCTTCGGCCGTGAGCGTCATCTCCCATTGGACGACGATGGGTCCGGGTGAAACGTCGGAGCTGAAGACGAGAACGAATCGCCACTGGGAAATCTGCTGGTGGGGCAAATCGTTGCGATTGTTGTCTGATGCAATCGTTAGTGTTTCCCCCGCCACGAGGTCCCCCACGAGCCAGGGCTCGCGGTCGGCTGCGGTGGCTACGTACAGTTCCAGTTTGCCGTAATGGCTCGGTATATGCTCAGTCCAAGTTGCTGCCACCTCAACGGCTTCGGTGCCCTGGGGAATCGGGCTTGTGGCGCGAACCGTTTGGCGCGATTCGCTGGAAACGCCAACGGTCCCAACGGGGCCGGTGTAATCCAGGACGACGAGGCGTTCCTTGCCGTGCCAGTAGTCGTGCCGGTGCGATGCGTTGGAACCTTGGGCGGCCGCTTGCAAGCAAGAGGTATCGTCTGGCGATGACACGGTGCATACGTCGGGCTCGTCGTCCTGCACGGGTTGTGGCGACGGTTCGGTGCACCCGGCTAAGGTTGAAGCGGCCACCAGGGCGGCGATGGTTACCAGCAAGCGGAGCATGGGCATCACGGGAGACGTCGCGGTGCGCATGGTAACCATTGCGGAGATGACAGCGAATTGCCCCAAGGTTCATGACGGTCGTCGGCTCGAACGCAGCCTGTGACTGGCCCCATTCTTGCCTTGCAACAGGGCCGCAGCAATCAGTCGGACCACGTCGCCGAAGCGCTTCGGGTCCTGGAGCTGCCTGTGCAGGCATCCGGTCTGCACTGGCACCCTTTTGGCGTGTTCACCATCCCCTTAGCCAAGCGGCAGCGACCCGATGGCACGTGGAGTCGTCGCCTGCACATTTGGCATCCGGCGGGCAAGCCAGTCGGCCCCGCCAGCCCGTATGGCGTTCACAGTCATACTGGCGATGCTGTGAGCCATGTTCTGGTGGGGGCGGTGGAGCATCACCTGTATAGCTTCCGCGACGACCCGGACGGGGTGTGGGCCGTGGAGCCTGATGGTAGACGAGCTTCCTTGATGGCGCACGCATCCAAGCAAACGAGGGCCGGCATGTGGCACGCCTTCCCCGCCGACCATGCGCATGGGGTAACGAAGGAGCCGGCAGAATTCGCTGTGAGCCTGTTCGAGCAAGTCGCAGGCACTAGCCAGCGGCCCTTCACGACCTGGCAGCGAGTGGACGGGGAGCCGGAGCAGCTGGTGCGCCGGGCGCCCGTGGATTTGGAGAGCGTCCGTCGGCAGGCCATTGAGGCGCTACAGACGGGTCGCCGGGTCGACGACGGCGTGCAACCGCGCTAGGCAGTAACCGTGAAGGTGCCTTCCATACCGCGGTCGCGGTGGTCGCCGATGCTGCAGAAGAACGTGTAGGCACCTGCCTCGGAGGGTGCTACGAACGTAATCGTCGCCGATTCGTCGTTGCCAAGAGCGGCCGTGGAGGCGCCTTCCACACCCTCAAGAACCCAGTCATGGCTGACCAATTGGTTCTGGTCTTGGTTGGTAAACGTCAGATTGACCGTGGCACCGGCGGGGGCGGAAAGGTCGCCGTTGAAGCCGGGGTCCAGGGGGTAGGTTCCGGAGGTGGCGATGCTGAGCTCCACCGGGGCGGCCATCATCATGTCGTCGCCATCGTGGTCCATGGCGTCATCGTCCATGGCGTCGTCGTCGCCGCTGGCGTCGTCGTCGTCACCGAGGCAGCCGGCAAAGGCAGCGGTCATCAGCATCAAGAATAGCACAAGCAGGCGCATGAAGCACACCACGTGGCGTCTCCTTGAAGCGTTTTGTGCCGATGATGCAAATGTTAGACCAAATTTTCTACCGCTTTCCGGTGAGCTTGCGCCACATCCATGCCAGGGGGTCGAAGCGGCGCGTCACAACGCGCTCCTTCATGGGGATGATGGCGTTGTCCGTGATGGTAATGTGTTCGGGGCACACCTCGGTGCAGCAGCGGGTAATGTTGCACATGCCAATGCCACCATCGTCCCAGACGGCATCGAGGCGATCAGCGCCGTCCCGGGGGTGCATTTCGAGGCCGGCGTAGCGAATCATGAAGCGCGGCCCAGCGAAGCTGTTGTGGTCATCCGGTTCCTCGTGACTGCGAAGGACATGGCACGTATCTTGGCATAAGAAGCACTCAATGCACTTGCGGAACTCTTGCACCCGGTCGACGTCGATTTGCTTCATGTTCAATTCGCCACGGCCCTTCTCAGCGTCGCTAAGATCGGCGGGGGTAAACGGCGTGATGCGCTTGTTTTGCTCGTAGTTCCATGACACGTCCGTGACTAGGTCCTTGACGTGCGGGAAGGTCTTGAGCGGTGCCACCCGAATGGGGCTAGCCTTACTGCCCATGGCCTTGCCACCGGCGTCGTCCTCTGGGACCAAATCGCTCAGGCGCGTCATGCACATGAGGCCGGGTTTACCATTGATTTCGGCCGAGCAAGAACCGCATTTGCCGGCCTTACAATTCCAGCGGCAGGCAAGATCCTGTGCTTGGTCGTCTTGCAGGCGATGGATGCAATCAAGGACGACCATGCCGGGTTCGCGCGGGATGGTGTAATCGGTGTAGAGGCCGAGGTTCTTTTCGCCGCGAAACACCCGCAGCGTCACGGTCTTGCCAGTATCGAGGTTGTCGTCGAAGGTCATCCCCGACGAGCCGCCCCCCACGGTAGCAGCCACGCCGGGGTCGGCGCCCGGGCCACTCATGCGGCCACCTCGGCGGCAAGTCCGGGAGGGTCTTCGCCGGGGTCGCCGTGAACGTCTTCGGCCGACCCCTCGATGATTGTCCGGGCCCAGTCGGGCCATTCCGGCAGCGGCTCTAGGGTGCAGGACATGCTGCCGTCCTTGGCTAGGCGGACGATGCTGTTCACATCGCCCCATTGTTCCTGGTCCGTAGCCGGGAAGTCGCCGCGTGTGTGTCCGCCGCGGCTTTCCCTGCGCTGGAGCGCGCAACGGGAAACCGCTTCGGCTGCGATGACCATGTTGCTAAGGTCCAGGGCAAGGTGCCAACCGGGGTTGAACGTGGTCGAGCCGGTTGCCTTCACGTGAGCAACGCGCGCCTTGATGGTCTGGATTTCCTCAACGGCGGCGGCTAAATCTTCCTCGACGCGAATCATGTTGACCTTGTCGTTCATGATATCCTGCAAGTCGTGCCAAATGTCGGCGGGTGCGTCGCCCGCTTCGCGTTCGAGGGGGGCAAGTGCGTCCTTGATGGCAGCGTCAATGGCGGCCTCGGCGACGGTCGCCGTTGCCGCAGACGCGGCGTACTTGGCGGCGTGCTCGCCGGCCCGCTTGCCAAAGACCAGCAAGTCGGACAGCGAGTTGCCTCCCAAACGGTTGGCACCATGCATGCCCGCCGCCGATTCGCCGCAGGCAAAGAGGCCGTCGACGGTCGTCATCTGGGAATCGGGATGAACGCGGACGCCACCCATCGTGTAGTGCATAGTGGGCCCAACTTCCATGGGCTCCTTCGTGATATCGACGCCGGCCAGTTCCTTGAATTGGTGGTACATGGATGGCAGCTTGCGCTTGACGTAGTCTGAATCGCGCCACGAAATGTCGAGGAATACGCCGCCGCGAGGCGAGCCACGGCCTGCCTTCACTTCGGCCAAGATGGCGCGCGCAACCACGTCGCGCGTTAGGAGTTCAGGCGGCCGACGGGCGCTCTTGTCGCCCTCGAGCCAGCGCACGCATTCCTCCTCCGACTCCGCGTAGTCCCCCTTGAACATGTCTGGGACGTAGCGGAACATGAAGCGCTCTCCCTCCGAATTGCGCAAGATGCCGCCCTCGCCACGCACACCCTCGGTGACCAAAATGCCGCGCACGCTGGGCGGATAGACCATGCCGGTTGGGTGGAATTGCAGAAACTCCATGTCCAGTAGGTCCGCGCCGGCGCGGTACGCTAGGCCGGCGCCGTCGCCGGTGTATTCCCAACTGTTGCTCGTCACCTTGTACGATTTGCCAATGCCGCCGCAGGCCAAGACAACCGCCTTGGCGCTGAAGGCATGAAAGTCGCCGGTTTCGCGTTCGTAGGTCAAGCAGCCCGTGACGCGCCCGTCGCTGCCATCCTTGAAGAGCGTCGTCGCGCAGTGTTCCATGAAGATATCAATGCCCGAGTGAACGCCCT
>JBFJXH010000013.1:0-22867 GCA_041623215.1 Thermoplasmatota archaeon | reverse complement strand
CTGGTCGGGCCAGGAGAAGTCGGGGACCGGATTGCCTTCCATGGCTGCTGGACGCCGGCCCCTTGCCTTAATGGCTTGCCGGCCCATCGAGACGGACACGACGTGCTGGGACTCGTGATTACGCGTACAAGTCCTTGCGGTCAAAGACGCGCCAGGCCAACAGCACCGCTCCGATGGCGAGGCCGGCACTAACGGCGAGGTAGACGAGGTCCAGCTCACCGTGGTAGAGGTCACTGCGGTGCCAATAGCCATAGGGCGTTGCGTAGCGAAGCCAGTCGACGTCGGGTACCAGACGGCTCAGGAGGTCTATCACGAATAGGCCGAACAAGCCACCCACGGCCACCCCGCTGGCTGGCCCGCGCCGGTGAAACGACACGGCTACGAGGGTCGCCAGGGCGATGAGTGCAGCGTAGATGGGAACCACCTCGATAATCATGCCCGCAGCGCGAAGAAGTTCGTTGCCGCTGACGCCGGCGAGCGCGAATCCAGCCACTGCGCCTGCCACGGACGCCAGGATATTGGACACGCCAATGATGCCGGCCGCGCCTACCTGGGCCCAGAAATATCGGGTCCTGGTGACCGGTCGGGCGAGCGCGTGGTCCAGCGCGCCGCTTTCCTCGGCCCCGGCGAAACTTCGGGTGAGAAGCAGCGCGGTGCCGATGGTCAGCAGGATTGGTAGATACGCGACCGCCTGTGAGTCGAGGTAGCCATCCACGGCTGTCAGGGAGCCGGCGCCGCCGAAGGCCTCGCGCGCTTCCTCAGGCAAGCTTTCCCAGATGGCGTCGTATTCCTCGTTTTCGGCCACCGCAGCGTAGCTGGAGCCAATCAGGAACATGAAGGCAAACAAGGACAACCCCCACGTTAGCAGGTGCGAACGGCGCAGCCGTAGCGAGATACGCAGCACGGGGCCACTGCGCCGTCGCTTCATTCGCGGCCTCCGGCATACAGCCGCAAGAAGCGGTCTTCAAGGTCGCTGCCTTGAACCTGCAATTCCTTTGCCCCGACGCGGGCGATTGCCAGAATGACTGGCAACAGGGGTCCATGCACGGCGAAGCGAATCCAATCGTCGTGGTACTGGATGTGGGTGGCCCCGGCGGCCTGTAAGGCTGCAATGGCCGCCTTGATATCGCGGACGCGCGCCTTCACGATGTCTGGCTCCTCGGCCAACAGTTCGGACACCTTTGCCTGGAGGCGGAGTCGCCCATCCATGAGCACCGTGATGTCGTCGCACAATGACTGGGCTTCGTGGACTACGTGGGTCGAGAGGAATACGGTCCCGCCGCGCTTGGTGTGTTCTCGAAGCAGCGCCGCCAGGGTGTTGCGAAGCAGCGGGTCGAGGCCGTCGGTCGGCTCGTCCATGATGAGAAGTCGCGGCTGATGTTGCAGCGCATCAAGCAAGGCAATCTTCTGACGATTGCCCTTGGACAGCGTGCGAATTTTCGCCTCCAAATCGGCGTTCAGGCGTTGTTCTAGTTCGTGCTGGAATGATGCATCGACATTGCCGTGCAAGTCGGCCGCGTCTTGCAGATAACGCCGGCCGGTGATGTTGCCTGGTAGGGCTAGGTCCCCGGGCACGAAGCCGATGTGGTGGTGCAGGTGTTGCGTGTGGTCGCCTGGCCTCCGGCCCAGCACGCGGGCAAATCCTGCGGTCGGCCGTATGAAATCCAAGAGAAGACGCAGCGTCGTGGTTTTGCCAGCGCCGTTAGGTCCCAGAAATCCATGGATGCGCCCCTGCTCCACCTCCAGGTCTAGATCAAAGACGCCCCGTCCGCCGCCAAAGTCCTTCGTCAGACTTTGGGTTTCGATGGCGAGCACATCATTCTCTTGATGCCACAGATATTTACTTGTGCTGCCACAGCCCCAGGTTTGGGCATTAGGGAGCCGGTTCAGGGACGCGACCGGCCATGAGGGTCGCGAACCGCTGCAGGATGCGTTTTGCTTGCGGGGTCTCGAGCTGGTCGTCCGACCACGGTGCCACGTCGTCGCCTTCGGCAGCTCGGGTGAGGGCAGCATCTGCTTCCGGGTGGGCTTGGATGCCCCACATGGGCAGGCTGCGGTGGCGCCACGCCTGAATGCCACCAAGGCCTCCAGTTGCAACACCTTCTAGGTCGGGCCCAAGGCTGGTAAGATGGTCGCGGTGGGTGTGCAGCAGCATTACTTGCTCATTAGGGACGAATGGCCCATCGGCGTTCGCCGTGAAGGTTACCTCTGCCAAGCCCACCCGAGGCGCTGCCCACGACTCAAGCGTCGAGCCAAAGTGGACACCTAGCATCTGATGGCCAAAGCATACCCCCAACACGGGGACCCCTGCGCGGGCCGCCGCTTCCAGGTCTGCGGACAAGGTCGGAGCCCAGGGTGCGTCCGCCAGCATGGTCGTCGATCCCGTTACCTGGATGCCGGCCGCGCTTGCCAGCGTCTCGGCTTCGGCGTCTGGACCGACCACCACGAGCGGGCACTCGGCATCGGTGAAGCGATGATGGGCCGCGACCACCTCAGGGGCATAGGCATGGCCGGTGTGGGCCATCAGATCGACGACGACGAGGGGTCGCATAGCCCGCCATGCACCGGGCGCCGTATGAGGGATGGCGTATCGACAAGGTGTCGCCAACTCGTAAATACCGAGTTTTTGATGGAAACGGCATGGGTGGTGCCCGGGCATCCCTGCAGGCCATGGAAGAGAACGCGCAGCGCACAGCGTCCCGTAACCGGCTGGCAATCGCCCTCCTGGTGATCCTCATGGCACCGCTGGCCGCCGCCAGCGGCCCGGTCGACGACCACGACACGGGCAGCCACATCAAGACACATTTCCGCATTGATCACCCGTCAGGTGCGGCCACAGGAGTCTTCGCCATCGAGGACGTAGCAGGCGAACCCGTTGCCCACGTGTACGTCTGGGGCGGCACCGTGTACGCCTCCGATGGCGAAGACGCTAGCGGGCAACGCCCGGCCCTCCCATTGGGCACCATCGGGGCTTGGTGGCACCGACTTGACATCATCCTGCACGGCGCCACATACTGGGTGTCCCTTGATGGCGGCCCCGGCACGACCGCCCGCACCACCGTGGCGGCCGACGCTGGCAGACCCGCTGCTGATCCGCACGCCGTCTACGGCGCGACTTGGCCTCCCAGGGATGTCGAATATGCCAACACCCGCGTGGACGACGCAGACATGGCCGCCGACACCACATTCGCGGAGCCCCTGGAAGAAACCGGTTTCTCGGCCTTCGTCACCAACGGCGCCGTGAGGGTCCTCGACCAGCAAGGCCACATGAGCCCCGGCATCCTTGAGGTCCGACCCGGCCTTACGCCCGGGTTGAACTACGCTTCCACACCCATTGATTGGGCCGACCGCATTATCCACGCCGAGGCCGACTTTACGCCGCTCGATGCCTATGCCCCCGCCCACGGCATCGCGGTAATCGCCGGCCTCGAACTGGCCCCCGACGACCCCCACGTCCTCTGGGCTATCAGATCCCTCGTCACGGGGCCCGGCACGTGGGCATTCGCATTCGAAGACCCCGGCCACGTCCAGACCATCATCAGTCCCGACTACGAGTACGCGGAATACCACACCGTCCGCGTCACCCTGGACAACCCCAATCACCGCGCCCACGTGCAAGTGGATGACGGCCCCCTCCACGAATTCTGGCATTACCACATGCCCCTGGCACGCACCATTGCACTCGGCGAGGTGGACGACGACACCATCCCCTGGGTCCTGGACGGGGGACGTGTCGGCGTCGCTCGCTACGACAACGTCGCCGTGTATGGCCACGAATGATCCGGCTGTGGCCACGGCATCGTCATCGAATGGATCGGCGACCACGGAGCCAACAACCGGATGTTCTCAAGATCTGCCTGGCTGAGATCCCGGGATTGGTGCATGGCCGTTCGTTCATGGATGAACAATGGAATCCAATGGAAGCCAACGCTACAGCGCACTTCAGCGACGGCCGCGAAGGTACTGCCCCACTCCAAGCGGTACCGATTACGGCACTAACCCAGGCTGGCGAGAACGACCGCGACGCCCATCAAGCAGAATCCGATCCGATCGGGGTCCCGCATGAGCCTAAGCGATTGTCTGACTGCGTTCCCGCGTGAATTGCAGCAGGTACCACCGCCCACCGGCGCCCGTGCCGGTGGAGCCGCTCAACTTCCAGCCTACGAACGACTGGCCATTGACCACGGCGCCGGTGCTGCCGCCGATGGCGCGGTTGCAGTAGGTGACGCCGCTTTGCACGTTGTCGAAGAAATAGGCCTGCTCGGCTTCGTCCTCCGTCATGACGCCGGCGGTGAGGCCGTACTCCACTTTGTTGTACTCGGCCACCGCTTCTTCGATGCTGTCGACGACGGCGACGGCCGTGAAGGGCATGAAGAATTCCTCCCGGAATACACGGTGGTCCTTGGGGAGGCCAGTGACTACGGTGGGCTCGAGGTAATGGCCGCCGAGGTCGGTGCGAACGTTGCCGCCCGTCACGATTGTGCCGCCATCGCGCTTGACTTGGTCAACGACGTCGGTGAAAAGTTCCAGTTTCCGCTCCTCAATGACGGGGCCCATGAAGGTCTGCTTCTCACGCGGGTGGCCCAGGTGCGCTGCCGCAGTTAGCTTCTGCAATCGGTCCATGAACTCGTCGGCGACGTCCTTGTGGACATAGACGCGGCTACAGGCGCTGCACTTCTGGCCAGAGAAGCCAAAAGCGCTCTTGAAGACGCCCTGGACTGCCTTGTCGAGGTCTGCCTTGTTGGAGATGAGGACGGCGTTCTTGCCGCCCATTTCCGCGATAAATGGCTTGGGTCGGCCATGCTCAAGTTGCTTCTTCATGGCCAGCATGCCGATGTTCTTGCTGCCGGTAAACACAAGACCGTCAATGTCTGGGTTCTCCAACATTTCAGCGCCCACTTCCAAGTCTTCTCCGGTGATGAAATGGCACACCTGGGCTGGAACGCCTGCTTCCATGAAGGCTTCATAGACCATCTTGCCGCTGAGGCAGCCCTTCATGCTCGGCTTGATGATGGCTGCGTTGCCGGTAAGCAGCGCTGCGGCGGCCATGCCGAAGGTGATGGCCACAGGGAAATTGAAGGGGGCGATGACGCCGAAGACGCCGACTGGCTTGCGGATGCTGCGGCAGGTCTCGTTCGGGAACGGCTTGCCCATCAGCATGTCGTAGCCGCCGTGTTCCACGTAATTCATCGCGTAGAAACGACCAAAGTCAATGCCTTCGTCAACATCAATCGAGGCCTCGAAACGGGTCTTCCCCGTTTCCCACGTCATGACCGAGCAGAAGTCATAGAAATTGTCGGCGATGAAATTGGCAGCGTTGGTGATGATGTCGGCGCGTTCTTGGTAGCTCCGGGCGGCCCAAGCTGTTTGGTGCTCTTTGCTGATGGCGACGGCATCGCGCAAGTCTTGCTTGGTACCCTTGGCAAAATGGCCCACCACGATGCTGGTGTCTGCGGGGCTGGTGACGCTGAATGTGTCGCGTTCGCGCGCCTCGCCGCCGACGAAAATCGGGTGTGTCTTGCCCAATTCTTCCGCCTCGAAGCGAGCACACGATGCTTCGAACGCTGCGTCGAACTCATCCAAGGTTCCATTCACGCTGTGCCGCCACCACGTGTTCTTGTTTTCGAAGCGGTTGAGGCGATCTTCGATGTGGGCGATGATGGCGCGGTCTTCGCCAGGGACCAAGGGGTCGAGTTCCACGGCTTGCTGCATGTCTGGGGCCAAGAAAGGCCCCTTCATAAGTGGCAAAGGCGTCGCATCCGCATGGCTGCCCTGGATGGACACGAACGGGCGATTGGCATCCTACAGATTGTTTACGGCGCCGGCGTCCTCGTCGGGGGATTCCTATTCTGGAGCTTCGTGTCCCTCTTTGCCTCTGGCTCAGGTGGGGGTCCCGTGCCGGGGGACCTGCTGGTGATTGTGGTGGTCATCATGGCGCTACTTGGGGTTCCGGCAATTGTAGCTGGTGCAGGACTGCTGACGGGCCAGCCGTGGGCGCGCATCGTAACGCTGGTGCTGGCGGGCGTTGCTACCCTCAACATCCCGGTCGGGACCGCTTGGGGCTTCTATGTCATCTGGGCCCTTTACTGGCGTACCAAATCGGGACCCAGCCAGCAGCAGCAAACCGTCATCGTCATCGAAGACCGCGACGGCCCGTAGCACCCGATGGGTGGGTTCTTGAGCTCAGGGCGAAATCGGCTCATATGGATTGGCAAGCGCAAGCGCGCGCCGTTGGCATCATCGACATCATCTTCGGCGGCCTAGCTGTTGTTGGCGGACTCATTGCATGGATTGCCGTGCAGACAGGCCTTGGAATTGCCGCCAACGAAAGTGGCGAAGAATGGCTCATGGGCCTTGGCGCTATGGTTGGCATCATCATCATGCTCGGCGTGCTCGTGGTAGCCGTGCCCACCGTCATGGCAGGCATTGGCATTCTCAAAGGCCAGGAGTGGGGTCGCATCCTTGGCATGGTGGTCGCCGTGCTCTGGCTTCTGACCGTCTTCGCCGGCAACCTGCTCGGACTCGTTGGCATCTACATGCTCATCGTGCTCATTCAGGTCGGCAACCTTGGCGATCAACAACAGCAGCAACAGACGGTTGTTGTGCTCGACGATTGAGGCGCATCCGAAACGGCAGCCATAAGACGCGTCTGGCCCCGTTGGGCATCATGTTGGTCCAAGCGGCCATGGGTGCTCTGACTGCCATGGCCCTCCTGCTGCTGGTGCCTGTTGGTGACGCGCCAATCTTCGTTGAATCACTTGCTGTCGGCGGGGACGAGGCAACCGGTGGAGGCCAACGCACGACCGCGGGCCAACACCTTGCTGAAGGGACCATTCGGTTGGGCGGCCCTCATACGTGGCTCACGGCGGCCGACTGGATTTCGGGCGGCCCTATTGAACGCCTAGACCACTTCGAATTCACCGTTGACCCGCTGACGCAGGCTGGACTCCACTTTGCTACATCCACCACGGGGCCGGGCACAGCACGCGGCGCCTTCGACCTGGACGCTTACTTCTACGAGGCAGACGGCGATTACCTCGGTGGAGCAACCTGCACTGGGTCGTCCGACGGCGATCTAGATGATTGCATCATTCCGGAGCGTGCCGGCGTTGTTCGTATTGCTGCCTGGTACGGGGCCAACCTGCGCGTCACCGTCGTCGCGACTTGACGCGGGCCATCACAAGGGGCCTCGCTGGCAACAGGTGGGCTATCGAAGCACTCATCACCGCATGGTCCTGTCCCCGGGGCATGGAAGCACTGGCCGACCAGATGAGTGTCTATTCGGCGTACCACCGACACCCGGTCAACAAGGTCATTCACTTCGTGTTTGTGCCGGCCATTGTCTGGAGCATCATGGTCTTGACCGGCATGCTACCCCTGTTTAGCTTCCTTAACTTGACCGTGACGTTGGCGCACCTATTGGTCCTGCCAATCCTCGCCTACTACCTGAAGCTCGACTTCGCCTTGGGGGTGGCCAGCGTGCTCCTCTTCACCGTACTGCTCGCTACAGCGCTCCAAGTTGCTGCCCTGCCAACCGCAACCGCGCTGTGGGTCGGTGGAGCAGTCTTCGTAGCCGGTTGGGTCGTCCAATTTGTGGGCCATGGCGTGTGGGAAAAACGACGCCCTGCCCTCGCCGACAATCTGTTCCAGGTGTTCATCGCGCCCATCTTCATCGTGGCGGAATTCGCCTTCATGATGGGCCTCAAAAAGGACTTGCACGCAGCCGTGGAGGCGCGGGTGCCGCAGCATTTGCCCGACGAAGCGGCGGCGCGGCCGGCGGGCGCCTAGGCGCATCAGGCGTCCTGCATCGCGCCCGGTCCCACACGGTTCAGAAGAACCCCCTCAGCGTTGAGCTTTCAGTCATTCGGCTATCAGGACCTCTTCCTGGGATAACCTCATCATTGGGGGTAGATGGCCCACCCCGTGCAGGGCCTTAAGCACAGGTGGCCGGCAGGTGCCGCCTACGCGCTTATCACCGCCGGTCGTCTCGGCGGCGCCATGGCTCGCGAATTGGACCTAGAAAACCTCCGCTGGGGCACCGAATTGGTGAAGCGTGGCTTTGCCAAGATGCAGAAGGGCGGCGTCGTGATGGACGTCACCAATGCCGAACAAGCTGCTATTGCGGAGGAAGCGGGCGCCGTGGCGGTCATGGCCTTGGAACGGGTCCCGGCCGACATCCGGGCGCAAGGCGGCGTGTCCCGCATGAGCGACCCAAGCATGATTGCCGCGATCATTGACGAGGTGTCCATTCCCGTCATGGCCAAGTGCCGCATTGGCCACTTTGGCGAAGCGCAGATTCTGCAAGAATTGGGCGTGGACATGATTGACGAGTCTGAAGTTCTCACCCCGGCCGACCCGTTCTTCCACGTCTTCAAGTCCGACTTCACCGTGCCCTTCGTGTGCGGCGCAACCGAACTTGGCGAGGCGACCCGACGCATTGCGGAAGGAGCAGCCATGATTCGCACCAAGGGCGAAGCTGGTAGCGGCGATATTGTGGAAGCAATGCGCCACCGGCGCATGATGAGCCGGGGCATTCAACTCTTGGCCGAAATGGACACTGAAGAAGTGGATGCTCTCGCGCACCACTTCGCCAGCCGCTACGACCCGCTCAATGAAACCGTCCTCGACCAAATGGGTGGTGGCCAAGCCGAATTGGACGACGCCTACGCGGGCCGGTCCTACGCAGACTTGACCAACAACATTCGAACCGTCCTTGGCGAAATCCAATCCGGCGGACGCCTCCCGGTCGTGGACTTCACCGCCGGCGGCATCGCGACTCCCGCCGATGCGGCACTCATGATGCAAATGGGCAGCGATGGTGTCTTCGTTGGCTCGGGCATCTTCAAGAGTGGCGACCCCGCCAGCCGTGCCCGCGCCATCGTCGAGGCAACCACGCACTTCGAGGATGCCGCCGTTGTCATGGAGGTCAGCAAGGACCTGGGCGAGCCCATGGTCGGTCGCAACATGGACGAACTGACCGTGAAGCTCGCCGAGCGCGGCATCTAAACGCACCAACCCGCGCCGGTATCCGTTGGTATCATCTCGCCTCGTCCACGATGTCGGGGCGCCGGATGTGAATTGCTTGGTCCGTGATGGCCGTAATCACGCCGGGGATGCTGGCGTGGCATGACACGCTTGGTTGTTCGCCACGGAAATGGGCGATTTCCTGTCCCCATACGACCGTCTGGCCAACGTTAACCACCGGAAGGCTCGCCACGCAGTGACCCGTGGCTAAAGGTACGGCCACTTCCATGACTTGGTCGTGAAGCGGCGTAATGGAGTCGGGGGGCACATCGGCGGCCTGCGGGTAGCGCTTGCCACGACCCTTGAGGTGCTCTGGCGGTACCCACAGTAAGCCGTTTGTCGTCTTCTGCACCACGTGCCGTGAGGGGTCAGCAACCACATCGCCGAGTAACGGTCCGCCATCAACGAGGCGCAGAGACTCGAAGGCGGTCTGGGGGTCATGGCCCGCATACGACGCCACAGTGGCCACCGGCGTTCCCACCGGCGTCTGCAAGACCTCTTGATGGCCCAATTCGCCCAGCAATTGGACGAACTTGTCGGTGACGCCGCGGTGCTCGGTCAAGGCCCAGTAGATGTTGAAGAGCGTCTCCGTGTTTTGGACGGTGACGCCCACGTGAGGCGGAATGGCGCCACGAGGGACCGCAGTCCCCGTCACAAACTTGGTCAGCGTCTTCTCTTCGCCCATGACGTATTGGTCCGGTACGTAGGACATCTCAAACAGCCCCGTCTCGTCTGCTGCCGACGTCAGGTGTTGGGCGTAGTGGGCATGTTTTTCCTTGACCGCAACCACGATGCGGTCAAAGTTGCAAGCGTCCCGCAGCAAGCGTAGCGCCCCCACGAGTACGTCCGTGTGGTCCCGCAGCAACAACTTGTCGGCGAAGTAGCCGGGTTCGGATTCGGTGCAATTGGCAATGAGCGTCGGCGTGGGGCGTTGATACTTGATGTACGTGGGAAACCCCGCCCCGCCCGCGCCCACCACGCCGGCGCGCCGCAACAGCACCGGCACGTCGTCGGCGCGCAACTGCATGGACATGGCTTGATGGCGCTTCACTAAATCGCATGGCGGCGGGTGGAGAAGCCCCCTTTGGGCCCGGCAATAGCGTAAAAGCACGGCCAGTGCAACCTCCCGTCATGTTCCAAGAATTCGCGCGCCATGAGGACCGTGAGGCAGATATCCGGAGTCTGGGCGCCGACGACCAAGTGACCCGCGTGGGGCGAGGGGCCATTTGGGAACTGGGGCGAATGGCCCGGCATGCCGGCATCACCAAGGCGCTGCTCCTGCTGGACAATCGCCTGGCCCAAGGCGGAGCTGCGTTTGCCGTGGAAGCGTCCTTGGACGAAGCGGGAATCGAGGCGACCCGGCACATTGGTATCACGCCTACACCGCTAGTCTCTGATGCAACAGCGGCTGTGCGACACGCGGCGGCCTCCGGGTGCAATGGTGTGGTGTCTCTTGGCGGCGGCTCGACGACCGACGTGGGCAAGGCGGTGGCTCTCTTGGGTGCCAATGGCGGCACTGTCCATGATTGGGCGCATGGCGACGCCGTGCCGCCCCGTGTATGGCCGCATATCACGGCTACGAGCACGGCGGGCACGGGGGCGGAGTCGTCGCCCTATGCGTTCTTGCTCGAAGACCACGGGCGCGAACACACCATCTTGCAAGATGACTGCCTACGCCCCACGGGTGTGGTACTGGACCCGTTGATTCATGCTAGCATGCCTCGCCGTCTGACCGCGACCAGTGGCATGAATGCACTCGCGGGGGCCATTGAAGCGTACTTGGCTGGCCAGCATACGGCTCGCAGCGACGAGGCGGCCCTTCGGGCGGTTCGTGGCGTTGCGAATCACCTGCCCGCCGCATGGGATGACGGCAACAACTTGGAAGCGCGCACCGGCATGGCCGAAGCATCGTACTGGTCCGGACGCGCCTTCGGAGAAGCTGGACTTGGTGTTTTGGATTCCATCAGCCTCACCCTGTCGGGCTTCCTTGCCATTGGCCATAGCGAAGCCAATGCCATTCTGCTTCCGCACGTGATGGCTTATGATGCACTGTCGGCCGAGCCTGATCGACTGCAGGACTTGGCTGATTTGCTGGCGGGTCCCGACCGGCCGCCACAGACCGCCGCCCGCCAAGCGACCGATGGCAGGGATGCCGCCATCGCCGCCGTGGTACGCTTGCAGGAACGGATTGATTGTCCGCGTGACTTGACGCGAGCCGGCGTCTCCTGGGACGACATCTACCTGTGCGCGGGTCATCTCATCAATCATCCCTTTGCTAAGCGCGCGGCTCGCGCATTGGATGCGGATGGCGTACAGTCGATCCTAGTTGGGGCGCTTGAAGCGGGCGCCCAAGCACCGCGCGGCACCCAAGGCCGGTCGATTTCTACGGTTTCGGCGTAAGGGGCTCCGGTGTCAAACCAACCACACTGTCGTCGGCCGGCTTGGCCCGTGCTCGGGCAAGCAACAAAAGGCCAGCCAGCACGGCCAGCGCCGCCGGAATCAAGCGCCACGAAAGAGCTTCGTCCAGCAACCACGCCGCCAGCGCGGCAGCCATGAGCGGTTGTAGGAAGATGAATCCGGCCACGGTGCTGGCGGGGGCGGCGCGTAGCGACACGGCATTGAGCCAATACGTCAGGACTGTGGGCCCTATGATGATGAATGCCACCAGAGCCCATGTGAGCCCGTCGGCTTCTGTGGCCTGCTGGGGCAGGCCTGCTAGGATGGCGATGGGAAGCAGGATTACACTACCCAAAACAAACATCCAGGCCGTAACGGCAAGAGAGTCGTGGCGTCGCAGGTGGTCGCCGGAAATGACCAAGAAAATGCTGAACGCGATGCCGTTGGCGAGAACCAATAGGTCGCCGACAAGGCCGCCTTCGCCGGGTGCCCCGATGAGCCAGGCGACGCCACCCATGGCCACGACTAGCCCGGCGACGCGCCGAGGTCCAAGGCGTTCTTTGCCAAGAGCCACGGCCACGGCGTACGTCGTTAGCGGAATGGTTGCCACGATGAGCGTCGCGTGGACGGCCGTTGTTCGCGCCAAGCCAACAATGAACAGGAACTGATTGGCCACCACTGCGAGCAGGGTAAACAGAACCAGCGGGCGCCAGTTTTTCCGGGGGTCGTAGCGGCGGCCAAAGACGCGCGCCAATAGCAAGAGGACAAGGGCCCCGCCAGCCGTGCGCAGTCCAGATAGGGCGATGGGGTGAAACGTCGTAAACGCAAGCTTCGCGGCCACGGGCCAGGCGCCAAATAGGACTTGGACGGCCACCAGAGCAGCAAGTGTTCGCGCGTCTGGCCGCTGCACGGGGGCGGCAGCATCCAGGGCGATAAGAACAAACGGCCGGCCGGGATGGCCGCCTTGTGAAGCGTAGTTTTGGGCTGCCGGCGCCGGGCATCGTGGCAGCCGTGCTTGGGGCCAGTTTGCTTGCCGGATGTTTGGCCGGCGACAGTCCGGCAGATGACCCTGACCTCGGCGCCGACGATTCCTGTGGCCCGCGAGCCTACACGTTCTGGTTCCAGCCGGATGGAACGTTGGCCGCGCTGGCCGAAGCCCCTGCCGTTCAGACGGCGGTTCCTGGCAACGGCTTTGCTGAGGCGTTTCTGACCGACGACATGTGGGAATGGCTTTCTGCCCCGCTCACGCAAGGGCTACTGCTGACGGGGAATGTCACCGTGGAATATTGGGCTCGCAATATCGGCACGCCCGCACCCGTTGTCCTGGGGGGTTCACCCGGAGAAGGCTACCATTTCTTCAACCAGTTTGGCAGCACCGCTAGTTTCCAACCGTCGTACGCCGTGGAGTACCGAAGCGCTGCGCCGCCCCCTGGCACTATTGACCACTACAACCAAACGCTGGAAATGCCAGTTGGAGGTTTTGTGGTCGAAGCCGGCGAAGCTGTGCGCCTGCTGCTAACGAGCTTGACCCTGGATGGCCCCGACGGCGGGGGCCACGAAATCATGGTCGGCGGCGAGACTCCCAGCCGGGTATCCTTCATGGCATCCTGCTTTGAGACCACGGGATGGGAGTTTCTCGAACAACAGACGCATGACATTTCCCTGGCCGGCAACCGCGGCCTACTGACCGGAGCAGTGCCCGACGACGAGGGCACGAACACAGCCACCGTCTGGTTTGAACTGCTGCCCGGAACCACGCGCTTGACGGTGTCGATCACTCAGCAGGACGATGCGAATCCGGTCAAAGATGATATTGACTTGAGTCTGGTGCACGAAAGCGGGGAGGAATTGTGGGGGATGGGGTCGCCCTACAGCGACGAGACTGGTCGCCTGTGGGCGGACAACTTGGCGGCGATTGGCGGCCCAGGTCGTTACGGTGCGCGCGTTGACAGCTACTCGGGAATCGCGTATGAAGGCCAACTGACCATCATCCAAGACGGCACTGCCTGAGCCGGCCACCGCCGCGGCCACCCTTATCTGGATGGGCGGAGTCGAGGCGGTGTGGGCGAAACAAACCTCCCGCTTCGCGTTGGCGTCCTAGCCGTTCAAGGTGCCGTATCTGAGCACGCAGACGCCCTCCACCGTGCGGCCGAAGCTGGCGGCTTCGTCCTCGAAGTCATCGCCGTACGCACGCCCGAACAGTTGGCGAACGTGGCCGGCATCATCCTGCCCGGGGGGGAGTCGACCACCATCAGTCGCCTGCTCCGGTCGGGTGGTCTGCAAGATGACCTTGTGCGGCGCGCGCGGGAAGGGGACCTTGCGGTGTTTGGCACGTGCGCCGGGCTCATTCTCTTGTCGAGTGAAGCGCAGCATGATGTTCAGGACAAGGACATCGAACTGCTCAAGCTGCTGGATTGCGCGGTTGACCGCAATGCGTTCGGCCGCCAACGGGAAAGCTTCCAGGCGGACCTAGAGGTTGCCGAACTTGGCACCATGCCTGCCGTGTTCATCCGCGCGCCCAGCTTGGAGCGGGTTTGGGGCGAAACGCAGGCGCTTGCAAGTGTCAATGGCGCAGCGGTCCTAGTGGAGAAGGGCACGGTTCTTGGCGCAGCTTTCCACCCCGAGTTGACGCCTGACACGCGCCTGCACCAGCGCTTCTTGGCCGCCTGCCAAGCAGTGCAGGCCGCAGGGTCGTTCAATCGCTAAGCGCCGCGGCGAGCGTCCTGGAGCAGGGACTCAAGATGGTCGATGGACTTGCGGTAATTCTCGATTGCCAGCTGGAAGTGGGCTTCGGCAAAATTCCACGCTTTTGACAAATCCCCGTAGCGCAGGCGGAAGGCGCGCTTCTTTTCCCCGTCGCCGTCCTCAATGTGAAGGTCTTCAATAATGTCGAGGTCTTTCAGCTTGTTGAGGTGCCGATAGACGCTGGGGAGGGTGGTTTCGCAGGTGGCTGCCAATTCCTCCACGGTCCAGTCCTTCTCTGGGTGCAAGAGGAAACACTCGTAGAAGATGCGGAAGCTAATGCCGTGGTCGGGCCCCTTTCGCGCCGTGTAGCCAATCATGGCGAACAGGTGTTTGGCTAGGCGTTCGGGGTCAGTCTCTCCCGTAAGTGGAGCGTGGCTGACCACATGCATCTCGAAGGACACGGCGCTCCACTCGTGCAAGGATTCAAAGATGATTCGTTACAGCACCAGGGGGCCGTTGCGCTCACTTGCGATGGTTCACGCGCAGACGAAGTGCCAGAACGAGTAGGATGGCGGCCGTTACCACCAGCATGATGGCTAGAAGGACATCGCCGTCCAGCGCGCCAAGGATACCTTCCGAACTGGCGACCTCGGACGAGCCGCCGGCATCACTGGCGTCCTCTGAGCCAGCTGACCCGTGGGCAAGATCGCTGGTCGTGTCATCGCCTTGGTCGCTGCCGGTGGACGCGACCATGCCCGCGTCTTCCCCCGAGTCCGCTGCCGAACCTCCGCCGTCTGCCGGCGCACCCTGGCCGCCGCCCGATGACGCCTCGGGGTTGCTATCAGGTTCGCTTTCCGGGTCACGGGGGGGCTCATTCTGCGGCTCACTGCCAGCATCGGGGTCTTGGCCTTCTTCCGGGGGCGGTGGCTCCGAGCCGTCTTGGGGCGAATCGCCGGCGCCCGGGTCTGACGGAGGGGGGCTTGCGGCCGGTTCGGGTGGCGTGGTGTCTTCGCTTCCGGCGTCCGCTAGGTCGCCCTGGCCGCTGCGGCCAGCCACATCATCTTCGGCAACCATGCCGGCGGCCTCAGGGCCAAAGGGGCCCGCAGCGCCCTCATCGGCCGCGTGTTGTGGGCGGTTGTGCGCCCACCACCAGCCTAGGACGCGGCCAGCTTGAATCACGCTGCCTCCGGCAGCGGCCAAGCCAAGGCCAAGCATGACGGCGAACGCCGTGGATTCGTTGGGATGCAGCAGTTTCCGACCCGACCAGCTAAGCTCCCAGTAGACCCACTTTCGCCCCTCGTCCTTTCGTGTGACGAGCCCTGTCGCAGCCAGGATATTCAGATGCTCGTGGACGGTTGCCTTGTTGAGCCCCAGTTCGTTGGCCAATTCGGTGCCGGTCTTGCGGCGCTGGTCCAGGGCGCGAAGGACCTCCAGCCGTGTCGGACTTGCAAGAGCCTTGAACGTCTCCATGTCCAACGTAATCCTGGCCACGGGCTCTATGGAGGCGCCGCCAGCATCAAGGTTTCTGGTTTTGTCGGGAAATCGCCCGACGACTGGACCGGTGCGCTTTCCCCACACAGCGGGGGCAGTCCGAAGGTGCCGCTACGTGCTTACACTAACGTCGCGGAACCACAGGTCCCCCAAGATGGCCCCCGAGAAGCGCCGCTCCTGCGTGGAGGCCCCTCCCAGGTTTTGCAGCAGGTGCGGAATGTTGCCGGCTATGGCAACCTCCTCGCCGGCGCCCACCACTTCGCCGTTTTCGATGCGCCAATTGTTGGGGCTGGTGACGGAGAAATCTCCGGTGGTCGGATTGGCCGTGTGCGCACCCAAGACCGAGTCAATGAGTAACCCGTTTTCCACTTCAGCCAGCAGGCGGTTACGAGGCATGGCATCCCGGTGCGATACCACCACCTGGTGCGTCCCTGTCCCCGGCATTGACTGAAAGGAACCGCGAATGCAACTGCCCGTGCTCCCTTCCGTTCGTCCATGCTGGTGGGCATCAAAGGAATCAAAGAGGAATGTGGACAAATTGCCTTCCTCGATGATGGGAATCCTGTGCGTGGCCAAGCCCTCGCCGTCAAAGGCGGTGGACCCGAGGCCCCCGGGAACGGTCGGGTCGTCCACAACCGACAGACTAGGCACGGTCACTTGTTGCCCAAGCATGGAGCTCCAAGCCGACTTGCCGCGCATGGCGTCATCGCCATCGACGAATCCCAGAAGTCCCCCGAGGATGAGTTCGCTGGCAGCCTCCGGGGTGAAGACGACGTTCAAGCTGCCGGGCTTGATGGTCTGCGGATTGCGAAGGCTATGGGTCTTGCTACCTGCTGCTTGCCCAACAGCTTCGCCGTCCAAGAGCCCGTGGGCCTGGTCGCTGTGCCAAGCGCTTACGGCGCCTTGGTTGCTGCCCCCTGAGCTTGCCAAGACCAGGGACGCTCCGACGCTGCAGTGCGTGCTGCGGTCATGGCCTGCCACGCCTTCGCTGCTGGCGATGGCTTCGACGCCCCGAGCAAGGCTTGCGCCGCCCCCCGTGACTGTCGCCTGAGGGCAGGCCGCCGAAGCACCAACTAGGGCGCCATGCGCCAGATCCAACGCATCGGCGGGGTCAAGGAGTGCCGCCGCGTCGTCCCAGAGGCCGAGCCCTTGGACGCGGGCGCCTGTAGGGAGGTGGAAATCCTTCTTGGGCGCTAGGCGGGCCGCCTGCAAGGCGTGGCCGATGGCGGGCTCCGGCGCATCAACGAAGTACGCGAAGCCAAGCCGGCCGTCGGCCACTAATCGGATCGAGCCACCTTGCCTGGTCCCGGTGCCGGCAAAGGCCACCTTACCTTCCTCAATGTCCACATCCACGTGTGTGCCGTGTGTCGCATACACTTCTGCCTGCTCGGCCCCGGCGGAGAGTGCCTTCTTGACGAGGTCTTCGCAGAGTCCCAGGAGTGTGTCCCCGTCGGGGTCGGTGCCGCCTTTGGATTGTGCCAGGGCGGATTGCACACGCGCGGTCAAGCGGTGCCCCCGACGAGGCAATCGCGGATGCGAATCGTGGGCCCGCCATCGGCCACGGGAACCCATTGTCCCTTGCCGCAAAAGCCAGGGTCCCCCAATAGGAAGTCGTTGCCAATGGCATCAATTTGGTGCAGGGTCTCTAGAATGGTGCCGGTCAAACTAACGTCCCGGATAGGCGTGGTAATCTCTCCATCCTCAATGCGCCAGGCGTCAGCGGCATTGAATAGGAATGTCCCCCGCGCGGTATCTACCTGGCCGCCGCGGCTTCCGCGACAAAAGATTCCTTCCTTGATGTCGAGAACTTCTTCTCGCGTTTGGTCGCCTGGGTCAATGAATGTGTTGCTCATGCGCACGAGCGGGCGGTGCTGGAAGCTCTGGGTTCGTGCTGCCCCGTTGGGTGTCAAACCGAACCGCGCCGCATGCTGACGGTCGCACAGGAAGCCCACAAGCCTACCGTCCTCGATGAGGGTTTTGCGGCGGGCTGCCACGCCATCATCGTCGAAGGGAAGGGAACCGAACGCCCCAGCAATCGTGGGGTCGTCGCGGATGGTGAGGCCGGCGCGCCCAACTTGTTGGCCCAGGCGGTCACGGAAGCAGGATTCCCCTGCGGCTACCAAGTCTGCCTCGGAGGCATGGCCGACTGCTTCGTGGGCAAAGACGCCTGCCAAGTCGTGGTCAATCACCACCATTTGCTTACCGCCCTTAGCCGCCGGGGCGCCCAAGGCGCGGACCGCGTCGCGGGCCGTCTCGCGGACCTTGGCAACCGGGTCGTTTTGGGCAAACAATTCGAAGCCCGTGGTGCCGCCTACGCGGGCGCTGCGGCCGGTCAAGTGGCTGCCGTCTTTGGCCGTGAATTCCAAGTTGGCCATGATGCGAGGTTGGCTCCATTCGACGTGGCTTCCGTCGCTTGTCACCACTTCCTTTGTGAGGACGCTGTCGGAGAATGTGGCGGTCACGCCGCGGACCTCCGGAAATTCGCGTGCCCCATCGTCCATGGCGCGAAGCAAATCAAGAATGTCGTCCACGTCCACGTCGTCCTGTCCCTGGCGCGGGCGGTCATGCACGCGCGCCCGGGCCGCCGGTGCTTCGGCCAGTTCGACCTCATGGTCGTCAACGCCGCGGGCCAGGCCGAGCGCTGAGTCTAGAGCGCGACGCCAGGAGCGCCTGCCAAGGTCGTTGCTGCTGGCTTGGCCCCAAGAGCCGTCCACGAGCACGCGCAAATTGAATCCGGTCTCTTCGCCAGCCACGAAGCCTCGAACCTCACGGTCGGCCAATTCGACGCGGCGGTCGGACGAGCGCTCGACGCGAATGTCAGCGTATTGCGCGCCAGCATCCATGGCCGCTTGCACGACTTGTTCGGGGTCCACGAGCTTCTGACGCAGAACGATGCTTTAGGCATGGTGCACAAGGGATGCCTGCCCCTCTGACTCCGCCACCTCAATGCAGCCGTCGAGCGCCTCCCGAAGGTCATCCAGGTGCGTAATGCACACGACTTGGCGGTACAGGCCACCGAGGCCCTGCAAGGCTCCGAGAACGGCATCTCGGCGTTGGCGGTCCAAGGACCCAAACACTTCGTCCAAGGCTAGGAACGACAACTCGGCTCCGCCACTGCGGTCAGCAAGAAGGCGGCTAACCGCCAACCGCAGAGCCAAGTGGACGAGGTCTTGTTCGCCGCCGCTAAACCGATCCAATGTGTAGCGGACGCCTCCATCTGTGACGAAAACGCCTTGGTCGTCATCCAAGATTACCTCCGTATAGCGACCCTGGGTGAAGGCGGCCAGGAGTCGGCCGGCCTCACTTGACACGGCGGGCCCGATTCTTGCAACGATGTGCTCCTTGAAATCGCCCAGGAGCCCACCTCCGCGGGCACCCGCAAGGGCGCCCCAATAGCGTGCGCTTTGCACGTGCTGGGCGATGGTGGCCTCCCGCTTCTTTGCCTCCGCGACGCGCTCGGCGGCAAACGCCTGCTCCTGCTCGGCGGCGCTCAGGGCATGCTTGGCGGCGAGCAGGCGGCGTTCTTGCTCGCGTTCCGCCGCGATGGCGGCGTCATGATCCTTTTGGGCTGCGCTCCATTCGGCCTGCGAGTCGGGCAGTCGGGCCAGCATGGCAGCAGCCGCTTCCAGTTCGCCGGCGGCGCTTTGCTCGGCTTGTCCAGCCTGGTCGGCAGCCGCCTCAAGCTTGGGAACAGACTCCGCAAGCACTTCGAGGCGCAGGCTCCGGTCACGTGCATCTTGTGCGCTTTGCAGGCGCGTGCGTAACGCTGCCATGGCAACGTCGTCAAGGGGCGCTTCCTCGGCGGCGGCTTGGGCCGTGGCCAGCCTGCTTTCGGCGGCTGCAAGAGCCTCGCTTCGGGCCTCCTTTTGGGCAACCAGCGAGCGGCGAGCTGATTCCTCCTGGTCCAGGGCCGCGGCCCGAGACCGGGCGGCTTCACCAGCGTGCCGCGCCTCGACTTCGGCTAGGGCCGCAGCCTGCTGCTCGGTGCGTGCGTGTTCGAGGTCACCGTCCAAATCAGCACGCACTTGAAGGCGGTGCTGGGCGGTCAAGGCTTGGTGGCAGGTCGGGCATGTTGCCGCGGCTTCAAGGTCGTCGAGGGCGGCTACTTGCTTCTGTAGTGCGGCCACCCGGGCAGCGGCCGCCGTGGCCTTGGCAGCAGCCGTTGCGGCATCGCGGACGCTTTGGTCAAGCACTTGGTGAGTTGCCGCACGCACTTCTGCTTGGTCGGCAGGAATCTGCAGCGCGTCGAGGGCGTTTCGCTGCGCCACAACCTCCTTCTCTAAGGTGTCCAATGCTTGCCTCCGTCGTTGGACCTCTTCCGCTTGGGCAATTTCGGCTGCCAGGTCTTCGAGGCCGGCCGCGACTTTCGTCAACTGGTCCAATTCCGCGGCCGCTGCCTTTGCCTCCTGCAATTGCTTGTGGGCCTGGGATGCTTGGTGTCGGGTGTTTTCCACGTTGGCCTTGGCGCGTTGAAGCGCCTGGTCCGCTTGCTGGCGCTCTTGCTCGGCTTGTCGGGCCTGTTGGGCAGCGGCCTCGCTCTTGGCTAGGGAGACCTTGGCTTCCTCCCATTTCTGGGCCGCCGTTTCCACCTCGCCGCGGGCCTTATGGACGGCTACCGCAGCTAGGTCCTGGGCGCGGCCGAGAGACTGGGGGTCGGGCGCGTCGCGACGCAGCGTATCAATGAGCGCTTCGGCGCTTCGGCGCCTGGACCGGGCTTCGTTGATGGCAGCATCCAGCCGGTCCACTCCGAGCATGTCGAGAATGAGTCGCTTGCGTTCGGCTGGCTTCATAGCTGCCAATCGGTCCAGATCCTTCTGGCGGGTCACAACCGTGGTCACGAAGGCATCGAGTCCCAGGCCGATGCGTCGCTGCAACTCGGTCGTGGCGGCCTGGTCGCTTCCCGCCCCCGGCGGCACAAGTACGGCACCGTCAACGGTCAAGGTCGCCTGTGGGGTCAGGTTGCGGCCGCGAAGCTCGCGGACAATGGCCACCGCCTGGCCGTCCAGTTCAAGCTCCAACCGGACTTCAACGGGGTCGCTGGGTCCAGCCGTCGAACTGCGCACCAGTTCCTTGTTGGTCACCAGGGCCCGCGTGCCGTAAAGCGCGAATACAATCGCCTCCAGCAATGTGGACTTGCCGCGGCCGTTGCGGCCCACGAGGGCCACAACTCCGTCGGGCCACTCCAAGTCAGTCTGCGCGTGCAAGCGAAAGTTGCGAAGCGCAAGGCGTTGCAGGATCATGCGCCTGCCTCCGCCAGCAACTCTTGCGCGAGGGCAAGCAATCGGTCACGATCCACATCCTCAACCGGTCGCTTGGCAGCAAAGGCAGCAAACTCCTCGGCCAGGCCGGCAAGAGCCACGCCACCTTGGACGCGGTGCTGATGCTGCTGCCAATCGAGCCGCAAGTCTAGGTGAAGAAGCTGGCCGTCGCGCCCCGCCTGCTGAATGGCACGCACGTCCAGCAAGCCGCGCAGGTCCGGGGCTAGGTCTTCGACACGAACCCGCGCAACCGCACCCGGGGGAGCACGGCCAACCGCCGCCAAGATGGCGTCCCTGACCCCGTCCCCATCGAGGCCGGTCGCGTCAATGGGAGGTGCATCGGCATACGGACGACCTGCCACAACACGATGCGTGACGGCCGGCGACTGCCCACGTTGCAGCACGACATCGAGGTAGCCCTTTTGCTGCCTGGCCTCTGCCATGGAGACCCGCTCCGGGGCGCCGCAATACCACGCGCTCGGCGTCACCTCCTGAACGCCGTGAAAATGCCCCAAGGCAACGTAATCAAAACGGTCGTCGAACCAAGACGGCTGGAGAGTTAACTCATTGAATTCTGCGTGGCGGAATGCGGCCAATGCGTGCACTGCGCCATGGACCACCAGCACGTTGGCAACATCGGGAGTGCGCTCAATGGCAGCCACTTGCGCCGCCAACGATTCATTGTTAGCGCATTGCGGCACGGCATGGATGGCAAGGTCGCCCACCTCAACGGTCTCCCGCTGGCCTCGATAAACCGGGTAGACGTTTTCCAGGTGGTCAAAGAGCCGGAATGCAGACCCGGTTTCACGCAGGCGGGGGTGTTCGTGATTGCCGGCGATGATGACGACCGGAATGCCGGCCGACCCCAGGCGGCGAAATCCATCCAAGGCAACATGCAAAGCGCGGTTGCTCGGACGAACGCCATCGAACAAGTCCCCGGCGTGAATGACAGCGTCGGGTGGGTCTCTCAGAGCAGCTTCGACGATGGCGTTGAAGGCATCGTAGATGTCTGCCTCTCGCTGGTTCAAGCCACTGCCGTTGGTACGGCCGTATTGCTGGTGCCCGAGATGCGTATCGCTACAATGCAGAATGCGTGGCATTCAGTAAAACCCCTCATCAACGTCCACTCGAATGACCTCGGTCGCAGGGTTTTGAGGGCGGCCGCCGGCTTCCGACAGGTGGTGCTCGTAGAGGTGTGCCTTGAGGGGAATGGCGAAGGGCGCCCCGGGCGTGGTCAACATGGCCTCACCCGGCTCCAGCATCTGGATTTCTTTGCTCACAGCCGACAGGTCCTGGCGGGCACCCTGTCGAACGCGGTCCCGGTCGGTGGGGTCCGCCAAGCCGAGAATCAGGAGCGTGTTGAATTGGCTCAATAATTCATCGCTGATGAGACGTGGCTGCTGCGTCACCGCCCCCAGCCCCACCTTGAACTTGCGGCCCTCGCGGGCGATGGAAGCAAACACGTTCTCGGATCCGCCTCGCGCGTTGAGGACCCGTTGGGCTTCCTCCAAGATGACACAGGTGGGGGGCAACGCTCGAAAGGCGTCCGGGTCGCGGTAGGCCGAGCGATGGCTTTCCAGCAGCCGCCGGGCCAGCACGGCGGATACCAGCAGTTCCTCGCGTGGGAACAAGCCACTGGTGTCGACGAGGACCACTTTGGCGTCACGTAGGTGGTCGAGGATGAGGGCTGTTGTGGACAGGGAAGCATCGCGGTGGATGACGGGCTGTTGCAGCACTTGTTCGGCCCGGCGTTTGAGGACGTTCAAGGTGCCTTCGTGGAACTTGCCCCGCCCAAGCTCCGCGTCAAGGACGTCAACCTCGGTGGTGGCTAGGTGGGTGACCCAGTCGCGAGGCCAGCGGTTACCGATGGCCCAAAGCGCTTCACGCTGAGCATCGGTCACAGGATACACGTTGGCGAAATCCTGCACGGAGATCTCCGACGCCGCCACGACGAGGTCATTGACGCGGCCTGCGAAGCCGGCGACGGGCCGGCTGGTGAACGTTACGAGGCG
>JBFJXH010000012.1:0-24413 GCA_041623215.1 Thermoplasmatota archaeon | reverse complement strand
GAGATGTTGGTGGGCCCACTGGAGGGCCCTGCGGCCACCATTAACCCGGCCGGCCCCATGACGAGGCTGAAGGCGGTGAGAAGGGCGGCGATAGTCACGAAAGGCGTGCGGCGCGTGGACATGAGGTTCCTGCTGGGAGCAAAAAGAGCCAATTTTGCGGTGACCTGCGCCACTGCGATGACTATGTCTTGCAACGTCCCGCCACCTGGGTTCCTGTGCACCCCCTAAAGGGTTGTGGTGGCCTCGAATTTTCGGGTAGCAAGCCCAGTTGTCCAAAAGGCCTCGTCGGGGTTGGGCGGTCGGGGCAGCCCAAAGGTAGCTGCCCCGACCAGCCCCGAGGTGGTTGGTGGGTTGTTGCTTTGGCGCAGATAGGCCCCTGCGCCGCGGGCTGAGTTGGCCAGCGACGTGAGTGGTTTAAGCGTTTTTGTTTGCCAATACTTGGGAATATTCACGTATGGGTCGTGTCGCGCCGGACTGATGGTCAGGTAAAGGAAACTTGACTCCCTTCATGTTAGCTTAAGTTGGCAGGGCGGTCGTGGCACGCATGAGTCTGAAGCTCTACCCCACACTGCTTGCTATCATGATGCTCGCCGGACCTGCATTGGCCGATACCAACTCTGGCGAAGTCTCTGTGACGCTCATCGTTGATCACCTCCCCGACCGAGCAGACCGCACCTGCCCCGTCACCGTGAGCACCACGGCCGACGCCGGAGACATCCTTGATGCAGCGGTGGCCTCGGGGTGCATTTCTGCGTGGGCCTTTGAGGGCACCCGGGGTGAAGGTTACGGCCGTTACGTGACCAGCATCGAGGGCGCCGACCCCCTGGCCTTTGGCTGGGGTACCTTCTGGAAATTCCAGATTGACGGAGCCGACTCGCCCGCTGGCATTGACTATTACCAGCCGACTGAGGGCGCAACCGTCGGGTTTGTGCACGCCATCTCCGCCGTCACCCTCGTCGAAGGCAGCGTTTAGGCAACGCATGCCGCAAAGCTGGCTCCGTGTAGCGCACCTGCGCCCCCTTGGCCACCGACTCCGCCACCTAGGGTGGCAGGCAGCGGTCGTACTTGCCATGGCATTGCTGGCTCTTACGCCCCCCGGTAGCGCCTGGCACCAACCGGAAGAGGAGACCCTGTCAGCGGACCTTGACGCCGCCATGGCCTACCTGGCCGATACGCACTTCGTCCCCCGATACTTACTGGAGGCAGCCCATGCAACCGGGCGCAACCCTGCCGTGTGGCCAGAGGAGCAACCAATTCTCGAGCGCCTGGCGCCCGATGAGCACGATGAGAACACGGAGCGAGGCTACTATCGACTCCTGGGCATGGCCCATGGCCTTGGTACGTCCGGCTACGACCCGCGAACCACCACTGACACCGACTTGGTTGCCATCATTAACGGCCGATTCGACGGCGTACAGTTTGGGGACCCGACCTTGCTCAACGACGACTGGTGGGCAATCCTAGCTCTGCAGGCAGCCGGCCTGCCAGCCGATGCCCCTGCAATCCAGTCAGCTGCGACCTACATCCTCGGCCATCAGCAGCCCGACGGCTCGTGGTCGCACCAAATCGGATTACCCGATTTTCTTCCCGACAATACGGCGGCGGCATTGATTGCCTTGCATGGGGCAAATCGTCTCACCGACGACCGCGCCGCACGCGGATTGGCCTACATCGAAACCTACCGTCACGCCAGCAGCGGCTACGGCGGCGACCGCCCCAATTGTCAAAGCACCGTTTGGGCCCTCCAAGCACGGGCGGCGCTGGACCAAGCTTGGCCGCCCGGCGCGGCCTCGTTCCTTGAAGGTCTACAGCGGGACGACGGCGGGTTTGCCACATCGCCGGGATTCCGCAGTGACCCATGGTGCACGGCCGAGGCGGTCCCACTCCTTGCCGGCCATTACCGCCCTTGGGCCCACTACCGCGACGGCGAACTTCTGCTCCCGCCCGAGGTCCCCGTTGCGACACCGTTTGAAGCCGCAGTGGACGGCGGTTTCGACCACTTGCAATGGGACCTTGGCAGTGCATTTCGCGAAGGGTCCGCGGGCCACCTCGTTGCCTTGGAGCCAGGTCAACACACGCTGGCCCTCGTTGCCCGGGGCACCGGAGGCGTCTGGCGCGGCGAGCACAGCATTCTCGTCACCAACCAAGCACCCTACCTGTCACCATCCCACCATGAAATCGTGGTTGACCGGGTGACCCGCATGACGTGGAGCGCCCCAATTCAAGACCCGGAAGGCCAGATGCTGACGTACGATTGGTCGGGACACCCGACTAACGCCGTCATCGAGGGCGGCCGCCTTTCAGCAATCTTTGACACCCTCGGCACCTTCGAGCTCGTGGTTACCGCCACCGACCCTCATGGTGCCTCAACGCAGGCCACCCTGCGCGTCAACGTCGACAATGTGCCCCCCACGGGCATGCTGCCGTGGGCTGAACCAGACGAGGCACGTCCATCCGGCAACGGCACCTGGCACGTCACCCTGCAAACGGCAGCCGACGACGCCGACGGCCCGAAGCCGTCTGTGTCATGGGAATTGGCCAACCAGACGGGGCGAGGCGTATCGGCAGAATTCCACTTGACAACCGGGCATCACCCCGGCCACGTGATAATCCGTGATGCCGACGGGGCCGTGGCCACGCTGCCATTCCACGTGACCGTTGCCGACACAGGTACAATCGGCGTGGCGGGAGGACCCCCCGTCAGCCCGGAGGTGGCCGCCGTCGATGCGGAGGCCAGCAACCAGGCGGCGGGCGGAAGCAATGGGACGGCGCAGAACCTTGCCGGAACCGACCACGTTAGCCCATGGCAATGGCTGGACCCTCCCGCAGGCGGCACCGTCGGCTACCCGCTGCTGTTCCAAGCGGACCCACACCCGACTGCCACCAATTTCCAGTTTCAGTGGGGTGACGGTGGATCGAGTGGCCGCCCGTCAGCGCCCCTGACCCATCCATCGTCGAGCCATGCATGGGGCGCCGCGGGCACGTATACAGTTCGTCTGCTCGCATGGGAGCCGGGATTTCCAACCGAGGTCCTCCACTACCGTATCACCATCGACGACCCGAGTGGCAAGCAAGATTGGACGCCCACGCATCAAGGGTCCAACGCCAGCAAAGACGCCCCCACCCTCGTTGCCGGCGGCCCACTCCTCATGGGGTGGCTTGTGCTTGCGTCGCTGGTGCGCCGGTTCGCCAGGCATCCATAGCCCGGACCGTAGGGCCAACTGTGATGGCAAACAAGATGCCGTTCACCAGGGCCGGCAGCGCGTTGAACGCCAATCCCGCGACGATTAAGGTCTGCCACGCACCAGGCAATGCGCGAGCCTCCGGAATAACGAGCCAGGTCAATGTGTCGGTGGCCACACTGAAAAGAAGCGTCAGCACGATGCCCAGGGAAGCCGCCGTGGAGACCGCAGCTACTTGACCGGCCATGCGAACGGCACCACGCGAACGGTCGGCGTCGCGTGCCGCCAAAGCGTGCACGATGGAACGCGGAAGCAAGCCACCGGCTAATCCAATCAACGCCATTGCGGGAGCATTGACAAAGGCGGCCGGAGCGAGGCCCGACAGGAGCAGGTCCGTGAGCACCATAGCTAGGAGCGCCCCGACAGCTCCTGCTCGCGGCCCCCAAATAATGCCACCCAAGAAAACGACCACATACGTGAGCGCCACGTTCGGGACTGCAACCAACGCTAGTCGCCCCATGGCAGCCAAGGATGCCACCGCCACGATGGGAACGAAATGGGGGCCGACATCGTGGCCAGCCAGCCGCAGCGCCTCGCGACGCGTCTGGGATCGCCGGGCCGAGCTCACCATCAGAGATGGCAACAGGCGGGCCGCAGCCACGGTCCGCCCTCGTCGCGTTTCAGGCCAGGACCCATCGACGACGGCCGCTCGATGCATCCGCCGAAGATCGTCGGCTAGGTCGCGGGCCGCCAAGAGCGTCGCGGCAGGCCACGCCACGGCCCACCCGGGCAGCCGTAGCCCGTCGAGAATTTGCACGGCCCCCGCACGGCTCAGAATAGCTAGGTTAACCATGAAGACGGCGGCCATACGGGCGGCGAGGGCAAGTCCAATCCACAATCCCTCGATTCCTTCAACGGCCGCCAGGATGGTGCCGTAGAGCGCCATGCCGGTTGCCACCATCAGCACGTGCGCCTTCTTCCACACGACCAACAAACTGGCGACGAGTAGGGGCCCTACCAACTCTAAGGGAGCCCGCAAGGCGAAAGTCGTACCAGCTACGGCAGCCAACAGAATCAGGATGGCCGGGCTACGCTGCAAGCCTGTCCTCCTGCCCCTGGACGGCCCAATCAGCCGACTCGGCCTGGGCAGACTGATGTGAGGCATCCACTGCGCCGGTCAACCGGGCCACGACGTGCTGGTCACCGTTGCGCGCCCGGCTTTGGCCAGGCAGCTGGACGAGCCGGTCAGCCATCGCCTGTAGCTCCCGGTCGTGTGTCGCCATGACAATGCGTTGCCCCCTGTTTGCAAGTGCCTTCAGTTGCTCCAGAAGCACGCGCCGCCCTGCCGCGTCCAGGAACGCCTCTGGCTCATCGAGCACCACCACGTCACTGGGTCGCCCGAGCACGCTAGCCAGGGCCACGCGCTTGGCTTCGCCGCCGCTCAGCGTGAGCGGGTGGCGCTCGAGCCAGTCCTGATGCACCCAAGCCCGTACGGCGTCATCATCTACGCCAAGCAGTTGTTCACGGACCGTTTGTGCCAGCAAGTGGTCGCGGACTTCGGTTGTGAGCATGCGAACTTTTGCGCCGGGCGGCACAGGTTTTGGGCCGAAGGCACCAGCAAGATGCAGCAGGCGCGTGGTCTTGCCGCTCGCGTTCGGGCCAGCTAGCACGGTAATGCCGCGATGCAAGCGCCAACCGCTCCGCGCGACGGCGGCACGGTGGACGTGGAGAGGGACGGCTTCGATGGGCCACGCTTCGCCGGCCGACTCAGCGTCACGCGCGGCGTAGGGTTGCGCCCGGCCTGAGTCAGCGCCGGGTCCTTCCAACAGCCCAAGTTTGCCGATTTGGTCGTTGCTCGATGACGGGTGCAAGTCGATGCGCGCATGGGCCAGCTTTGCCAGGCGCCCGGTATGGTCGCTAGCCACAACGCATCGGCCCTCCGCAAGCGCTCTAGCAACCGCCGAATCAAGCCAAGCAATGGCCTGTTCATCTAAGGCCTCCAGAGGCTCGTCGAGCAAGATGGCTGGCGCCGGTCCGGTAAAGGCCAGCGTTAGGGCAAGTCTCCTCGCCTCGCCGTCGCTGATTCGGCTTAGGTCGCGGTCCTCCCAGGGCCGTAACTCGGCGCACGGCAGGAGGCTGCGAAATCGACGCTCGCCGCCACCGGTCAAGCCAACCAAAGTGTCACGCGGCTGCTGAGCGACGAAGGCGACGGCCCCGGCGAGAAGGTGAGCCGGCGCCCGCGCTACATCCAAGCTGCCGACAACCGATTGGACGCAGGGTAAGACGGCAGGAAGGCCAGCCATGCATCTTAGCAGGCTGGTCTTGCCCGAGCCGTTGGGGCCCTCGATGACCACCAACTGCCCGGCATCAACGGAGACATCCAGTGCACCGCCCTGCATGCCCGGCGCGGCAAAGCCCCGGACCTGAATCACGCGTCCGTGTCCTCCCCAACATTGATGCGTATGCGCTGCAAGGTGTGCGCGTTTCGTGCCTCCAGTTGGTCCAGCGTTCGCGCAAGATGGTCGCGCGTGACATAGAAGCGGACATTCATGCCGCGCTCGGCCGCGTTGAACGCTGCTTCGGTCGCGGCGAAGTCTAGGTCCACGCGACCATGCCGCCGGCCGGCAAGAATGCGTGCGCCGGTACCGAGTGCCGCTACCAGTTCGCCGGACCTGGGTGTCGGTGGGAGCGGCGCCGAGGGTGCCGTGCGGCTTCGCTCAGCCGGGTCGGCCTGCGCTCCGTCCAACCAGGCCCCCAAGGCGGCGATGCCACCTTCGGCGGGCCCTGGCAGGCTGATAATGTGAATCCGGCCCGGCTCTAGAGGCGCAACGCCCGCCAACCCAGTGACAATGACCTCGTCGCCAAACTCCGCCGCATGGGTGGCCGTGCCGGTGCTGCTGCCGGCCCCCGGTGCAGCCGCCAAATCCCCGCCGTCCATCCACAGGCGCACCTGCTGTCCGGGGCGGATGGGGGCATGGGCCACGGCACTTGTTACCGGGACATCTGCCACCTCGCCTGCCAATTCGTCAACCGCGGCAGTCAGGGCGCGAACGCGTTCGCGCAGTTGCTCTTCGCCGCGCGGGGTGACCTGGTAGGCCCCGTCGCTTCGGTGCAAGTGGCCATCGGCCATGAGTTGGCGCACGTAGGTACTCACCGCCTGAATGGTTACGCCAATGGCGCGCGCCGCATCTGCCAAGCGCGCTTCCGGGTGGCTCCGAAAATGTGCCAACACCAGCACCCGTGTGGCGCCGCTGCGGTCCCGCAACACCCCGTAAGGCTGTGGCTGCATGGGGCGGCCAAGCCTTTTGCACGTTCAAGTCTTCGTGAGAGTTGTCAAGGAGCCTTGAATGGGAGTTGTTCGCACGGCTGTGCCAGTCGCCATCCTGACCGCGCTGGTTGCCGTCGCGGTTGCCTTGCTGTTGAGCCCAGGCCAAAGCAGCTTGGGCGCCATGCCCGCAAGCGACGACGCCGACAACGGATCCATCGAGATTCTGCTAACCGTTCTCGGGGATGACAACCACACCATCTGGGCGGGGTCCGTGGCCGTGGAAAACCGCGATGCGTCCGTGCTAGATGCGCTGCTGACAGCCAGCGCCGACGCGTCGCTCCAGGTGGAGGTACACCAATTGGCGGGATTCGGCCCCTGTGGCAGCTACGTGGCCGAAATGGCGGGGTTGCGCGAGAAACGAGACGGTACCGGATGGGAATACTATACCCGCCAAGCGGCAGGAAACGCAACCGCTGCCGCGACCCCGTGGCGCTGGGCCGACCGAAGCGCAGCCTGCATGCCCGTCGAGGCCGGCATGGAAGTTCGCTGGGTATGGCGTCCATGACGGCCAGCCCGCCAGCGGCTGCTCAAGGGCACCGCGAGAAGCGCTTACGTCAGCCGGTGCAGCACGGAGGGAATGGCTTCCAAGACGTCGGCGGCTGTGGCCCCATAGGACCGTAAATCCGCTGCGGCGGACCCGGCTTCGTTGACCAAGTACAGACCTGCTCCGGCTGCGTCTAAGCCCCGGGCACCTTTGGCCAAAAGCGCGCCGATGGCCCCCGCTAGGACATCGCCCGTCCCACCAACAGTCATGGTCGGGTGGCCAAGTTTGCACCGCCGAAGGATCACGCCGTCACTAGCCAGGTCCACGCGGCCCTTTACGACCACGGTACAACCCTTGGCCTGGGCATACCGCTGGACGGTTGCCGGCCCAGCTACCTTGCCGGTTAGACGCCGAAATTCCCCTGCGTGCGGGGTAAGCACCAGGCAGCCGGGCAGGTCACGATACGCTTCGAGGACCTCAGCGTCCAATGCCTGCAGGGCATCTGCATCCACCAGGGCGGGCAGGCCGCGCCGGGCGGCCTGCATCAGCACCGCGTGGGCCGCTGCGAGACTGTCGGCCTGCGTGCCCAGCCCCGGCCCTAAGACCAGGGCATCAGCATGGTGCAGCCACGAGATGACCGCATCAACATGACTGGGATGCAAGGATTCCCCGGGCCCCGATTGGCTGACCATCGGTTCCGGCCCCCATGATTGAATCACGTCAGCCGCGTCTCTTGGCGCAACGACGCGGGCGAGGTCCGCGCCCGTGCGCAAGGCGGCCATGCCAGCGTACCACGGTGCACCCGTAAACGGCCCGCCCCCCACCACGAGCACCCGGCCATTGTCGCCCTTATGACTACCAGCGCGCGGGCGCGGATAGCCAACCATGAGGTCGCCCAAGCCGATGTCCGCCACGCCGCGTGGAAAGCCGATGGTCACCACACGAATCTCTCCTGCATTGCCTTCATTCATCCCAAGCTTAGGAGCGTGAAACGTTACAGTCCTCACAGGCCGCAACGGCGAGCCACGGCTGGAGCCAAGGCCAGAGGGAATATCGCACGAGACGACCCTGTCGTGGCGTGCAGCCCAGCGAAGCATCGCGTCGTAGGGCGCTCGCGGAGGGCCCTGGATGCCAGAGCCCAGCAGGCAATCAATGACCGTGCCCGCCTTCCAATTTCGCTTCTCGCCGGCTGTCGCATCGGCCCAAGCCACCAACTGGGATGGCAGCACACGCCTGCGAAACGCCTGGGTGGCTGACGACCGCTTGGCGCGCGGCTCAGCATCCACCACCACGACGTCGTGTCCGCGGCCCATGAGCTCGACCGCCGCAGCATAGCCATCGCCACCATTGTTGCCCTTACCACACAGGAACACGAACGGGGCCGGCAAATCCGCGACACCCGAGGCAAGTTCCTGACCCGCCTTGGCCATCAACTGCTCAATGGGAACGCCTAGGCCCACGGCATTCCAATCGAGTCGCCTGAATTCGTGAATGGGGAGTGCGCCAGGAAGCTGCGTGGGGGAGGCCACGGCAACGCAAAGGGTCAAACGGACTTCAGCCTTGGCCGCGTCCCGTGATCCCGGGGATGGGTATGGGCGGAGGCAATCCGCGCCAGATGCAACAGATGATGCGCAAGCTCGGCATTGACATGGCTGAACTTGATGACGTGCAGGAGATTGTCATCAAAACGCCGACGCGCGACTACATTTTTGACAATGCTACCGTGAGCATCATGCGGGCTCAAGGCACCGAGACGTACACGATCAACGGCACGCCGCGGATTGAAGAGCATGCGGTGACCATCGCCATTAGCGAGGAGGACGTCCAAATGGCCATGGAGCAAACGGGGAAGACGGAGGAAGAGGTGCGAGCCAGTCTTGATGAAACAGGGGACCTGGCCGAGACCATTATCGCCCTGATGGACGATTAGACCACGCTAGTCAATGAGGTAGCGGTCGTTGACGGCACCGGGCGTCGGCTCGTCCTCTACATACCATGAGTCCAGGTTTGCCGCGGCCGGACCAGACGTGCCAATCAGGTAGTGTCGTGCTAGGGATTGGCCTTCTCCGGGTGCCGGCATGGCGCCTTCGCCATAGGAAATGGCATCCACCGTTTTGCCGTCGGCATCCTCCAGCCGCACCTCGTCCGCCGTATTGGCCAAGCGAATCCGGAAAGACTCGGCATCCAGCATGACCGCGACGTAACCAAACGCAGGAATGGCGCCGCTCAAGGGCTGACTTTTGCCATCGTCGTCCGCGAGGCGCCACCCATCCACATTCAGTGGCACGGGGGATGGATTGTAGAGTTCCACCCATTCGGCGCCTGATTCAGACCCGGGAGGATTCACATACACTTCGTTGATGACGGCCGCCCCGGATGCGATGGGGGCGGCGCCTTGGGCCAGCGTGGCAGTCATGAGCAGGCATGCGAGCAAGATTCGTGCAAGCATACTGCTCCACATGGTGGTGCTGTTGATGATGCCCGTTGGACGCGCCCAGGCGCGTCGTTGGTCGGCCCCAGGCGTGTCTACGAACGACGTTTGGCCTTCCGGCGGACCCCAGGAACTTTTCACGGACTGACCCTCGGCTGGCTGTGGACAGGGGACCGCTACTGCTGGAATACCGACCCCCCAGGGTGCATCCCATTCTGTATGCGGGCATCATCTTGTCGGGCTTGGTGTTCCTAAGCGGCGGGGTCCTTGAGAACTTGCTACGCGACCAACGCCTGGAAGTTGCCGCATTTTACGCAGCGCCCGTGGTCGTCGTCGCCTTGCTGATGCTGCTGCTTCGCAACAGCGATACCCGCATCTACGCGCATGGCATTTCGCCTAGCCGCACCGTCCTGGACCAAGCGCGAAACCTGATTGGCCTTGGGCGCCGACCGGCGTTTGTGGCATGGTCCGAACTTGAGGCCGTGTATCCAACCTATTACGATGTGACGGGAGCATTCGTGAGCCCCTTTGCATCAAGTGACGGGAAGGTGACCCAAATGGGCCTGGGATTGGAGTTTCCCGGAGGCGCCGTGTGGACCGTGCCGTTCACCCCCAGTGCCTTTACCCGCTGGGAAGCGGAGTCGGCCGGCTATCTGGCCGCAATGGACATTGTGCGCGGTCGGTTCCAGGAACTGAATCGCCCCTTGGTTCCGGATGCGGAACGTCTCGATGTGGCCACGCGGGAGCGCCTCATCGCCGAGGCGGAAGCGCCGTTTCTTGGCTTCTTCACAATCCTCGTCATTGTCGCTGCGGCCGCCCCCATCATTGCCCTCTTGTCGGGCGTGCTGGACGTTCCCGTCTGGGCGAGCTTGCCGCTGGGCTTGGCCGCACCCCTTGGCATCGGGATTCAGTCGTGGCGTCGCTCTCGCCGCCGTAATGCCATTCTGAACCGCGTGAGTCGAAGCATGGAATTCGAGCGCACCGGACCCAGCCCGCAGGTCGCCGTGTCCTTGGAACAAGAACTTGCGGCATCTCAGGGACCCCATGCTGGAGACGGTGCGGCCGCCGAGGAGTTGGCGGCATGAGTAAGGCACACGACCCCCACTGGCGCTACATCGCATTTCGGCTGCAGGCCCCCCAAGCGCCCAGCCGGTCCGCCGTCGCCCGCGCCATCGACGCGGCCGTGGCTCGCTGTGGCGAAGACTGGCCGGTCCAGCCGGAGGCAGCGGGGCCTACGCGACCCCAGTTGACGCGCTACGTGTTTCCCGACGGCATCGTCCGAGTCCACCACTACCAGGTGAATGCCATGCGAGGCGTTCTCGGGTCCATTGATGCCATGAAGCTGGATGCGGGCCAACAACAAGTATCCATTCGAACACGGGCCACTTCCGGCACCATCAAGACGCTCACCGACAGGCTGGGCGTTCTGGTGGAACGGCGTGACTTCAGCCAAGGCGGCAAGCGTGTCCCCGTTGTGCAACCTAAGGGCCCCCGCCAGGCTCCGTCCGGCCCCGCGGCGAGTCGGCCGACGAAGCCTGCGCGGGCCGCCAAGGGGCCGGCCCCATCTGCTGGCACCGGGCCTGCACCCCTGCCGGGTCGACGCCGAACCCGGCCCTGAAGGAAACGGCCCCGAAGGTTATATACAAGGCCCAAGTCGGCGGCCCTGGTGACCGCTCCGCGAGGAGGGGAGCATGGCTCGTCATGCCGCGCTCCACCGCACGCCACCCCCGTGGTTGGCGGCGGACGGGTTGTCCGTGACAAGATGAACCCCAACCTCGAGTTGGGATGATGGAGACAACACACATGGCAATGTTCGTACGCTTCGAGACCCCCAAGGAACTCTCGAACCAAATCTACGAGACGCTCGAAAAAGCTCGCTCTACCGGCCGCGTGGCCAAGGGCGCCAACGAAGTGACCAAGCAGGTCGAACGCGGCACCGCCAAGTTCGTCGTCATGGCCGAAGACGTCAGCCCGGAAGAACTCCTGGCCCACGTCCCTCTGCTGTGCGAAGAAAAGGGCATCCCCTACGGCTACGTGCCCAGCAAGACCGAGCTCGGCGCCTCTGCCGGCCTTCCCGTCGCGACCGCCGCCACCGCCATCTTGGATGCCGGTGCCAGCGCGGACGCCCTGGAAGACTTGGTCACGAAGGCCAGCGCCCTCAAGGCCTAAGGTGATTGCACATGGCTGACGAAGAAGTCAAGACCACCGAAACGACCGAGGTCGAAACGCACTTGGATGCGTTCCCGAGCGAAGTCGTCGAGGTCATGGGCCGCGGCGGCATGACGGGCGAAGTGACGCTTGTCAAGGTTCGCGTGATGGCTGGCCGCGACGCTGGCCGCATCATCGCCCGCAACTGCATGGGCCCCGTCCAGCTCGGCGACATCTTGTTGCTGCGTGAAACGGAGCGCGAGGCGAAGAAGATGGGAGGCCGCCGTTAATGGCCACCGTCCGCCAATGCAGTTTCAGCGGCGACGACATCGAACCCGGAACAGGGATCATGTACGTCAAGCGTAACGGCGAGGTCTTGTACTACAAGAACCGCAAGGCGCTTCGCAACCACCAGGGCCTCGGCCGTGTCAACCGCTACGTCAAGTGGACGCACGCCGCCCGCGAACTGAAGGCTCAGAACAACAACTGAACCCGACGTTGTAGCCCTTCCTCCTTCCCCTCCACCCCCCTAATTTTGTGCCCGACAATTCCGGGCAAGTGACCTGCCCTGCACCTGCGCCTTTTTCGTGGCAGCCTGACTCCGCCATCTATGGTCCTCACGCCAAGCAGCATGGTCAACCTCGGCGCCCCTTGTCCTGATTTCGACTTGCCCGACCTCGACGGCAGCCGCGTCACGCGCGATGACTTCGCGGGAAAGCCACTTCTGGTGGCCTTCATTTGCAACCATTGTCCCTACGTGAAGCACATTGCTGACCGATTGGCCGTGGTGACGGAGGACGCGTGGGAGCGCGGCTTTGGCGTCGTACTCATCAACAGCAACGACGTGGAGAACTATCCCGACGACTCCCCTGAAAAGATGGAGGAAGAGGCGGACCTGCGAGGCTACGCAGTCCCCTATTTGTTCGATGAAACCCAAGAAGTAGCTCGAACCTTCGATGCCCAATGTACGCCCGACTTCTTCCTCTACGACCGCGAACACCGGTTAGCGTATCGCGGCCAATTCGACAGGGCGCGGCCGGGCAACGATATCCCGGTCACCGGCGGAGACCTCGAACAGGCAATGGATGCGCTGCTGTACGGCAGCGCCATGCCAGAACAAGTGCCGAGCATGGGCTGCAACATCAAATGGAAGCCATAGCTGCAAGCACGCGATTGGCACCCAGCAAATGCAGGGCACCTCAAGTTTGAGGGGTGGCCCCTACCAGTCAGCGCCGTCGTGGCCCGGCGCGCCAGGGCTCGTGCCACGCTCGGGAATGACCGTCGCTTTGGCAATCTCAACTAGGCGCCGGTCCAATTCTTCCTCTTTACCGTCCGCCATCAGTTGTTGTGCCCACACGACGACCACGTCGTCGTTGTTGGATACCGCGTGTGACGCGCGAATCTTGGTCATCTTGTTCAGCACCGACTTGTCCTGCTTGTCGTCCAAGAACCTACGAAGCGTGGCGCCGCTCGCGCGCCGCCGGCTGCACTCCTCGCGCGTAAAGGTGGGCCGCAAGTCGTGGTGATTGTAGTAGGCAGTCTCCAAGTCGACTGCATCCGCGGCAGCGCCGTGGCCTTGTCCGGGCACAGGGCGGCCAAAAGGGCCGAGTTCTTGGGGGCTTCGACGCGAAGCGGCTGGAGCGGCGACGCGAAGTTCCTGCGACGGCCTTGCCTGCTTGGTTCCTAACGGGCGCAGGGCTGCAAGCAAAGGCTAGTGCTTGCCAGCCAGCTTGAGATCCCGGGGCGTGACCCACGCTTGCGGCCACCGTTCGCCATGCCATCGAAGAACGACAGGGAGCAAGAAGATGGTAGCCAACAAGGCGCTTGTCAGGGTAGGAATGGTCATCCACGCCGTGTTGGCGCCCCAAATGACGGCGCTGGACACGATGACCGCGAAAGGCGCCAAGGTCGTTACGGTGGTTGCCACCAGCACCTTGCCGATCTCACTGTTTGCCAGCACCGCTGCCTCGCGCGGCGATCTTCCAGCCGTCATTTCTTCCTTGAAGCGGGACACCAAGTGAACTGCGTCGTCCACACCAATCCCCAGCGCCATGCCGGTTAGAATAATGCTCACGTAGGTGATTTCGAAGCCGAACGCGGCGATGATGAAGTATTGGACCCCCACCGAGACGGCCACCGGCACCATGGTGACCAGGGTCGGAACGGTGCGCCGCCAGAAGATGAAAATCATCACAAACGTCGTCCCGAACATCAGGATGGTGCTCATGGTGTTGCCGCGGTCAATGGCATCGTTTACTTCCACGGCAATGGCTAAGACACTCGTCGCGGGGCTCGTCTCCGGCGTCGCACGGCCGGCATTCTGCCACTCCTCCTGGACGCTTTGAGCGGCCATCTGCAAGTCGGCGTAGGCCACCCGATAGTTGTCCACATCCGTTCCGAGGCTGCCTTCCTTCGGCTGGCCGTTGTAGAAGTAACGCACCGTTCCCGTATCGTAGTCGTCCGATAAGACGCGGTACATCACACCTTGAATCGTTGGAGTCGTGTAGAGCCGGTCATAGAATCGCGTTAGGGCAGCACTCGTATCTGGGATACTGTCCGGGCATCCATCTTGGAAGTCAGCCGAGGCTGGACAGGCATCTTGGTCGCCGTCGCCATCAGAATCAACCGACCATTGGTCGTCCTGGCCACTACTGGGAATGCCGAGAATCGGGTACAGAAGCTTGACCACGCTGGCGGTGCTCATGCCGTTGAGAATACCATGGTCCCGGCGCTCAGGGTCAACGCATACGCCGGGGTCGTCATCGTCGAAGGCCGCCGGTTGGCCATCGCCGTCGCCATCGTCGCAGGCAAATGTGCCCGTCATCTCCTCCTCAATGGCCAGAATGTAGCTGAGAGTCGCTGGCTTCGTCATGTCCCCTTCAAACACGATGGCACCTTCCGCCGGAATCCCAATGCTGTTGTTCAACTTGGTCAGGACTCGCATTGGATAGCTCTCCGGATCCAGAATCGGCGGTTCAATGTAGGATGCACCCCAAAGCTGCAGGCCATTCATCCAAACCACGCTGCCCATCAAGACCAGCAGCACGCCAAACGTCGCAACAATGAGACCTGGGTGGCGCTGATTGGCTTCGGCCAAGCGGCCCATGAACCCGGCGCGTTGCGCTTCACGAAGGCGCTCCTCCAGTTGCTCGCGGCGAGATTCCAAGGCAGCATCGTCCAGGGATTCTTCCGCCGGCGCGTCCGCTTTTTTGCCGCTGGCCCTCGCCCGCCGTTGCTTGCGTTCGTCGTGCAGCATCAACATCGCGGGCAAGAGGAGGATGCAGGCGAGGTACGCAGTCAGCATGCCAGCACCCACCATGATACCGAATTGTCCGATGGCCTTGATGCGACTGAAGTAGAGACTCACGAAGCCCACAACGGTCGTCACCGTTGTGATGAAGAGAGCGCTGCCAACGTGCCGAGCCGATTGTGTGATGGCCCGCCGCACCGGATAGCCTAGGGCTCGTTCCTCCTGGTACCGAGCAATGACGTGCATCGCATAGTCAATGCCGGCACCCAGAATGAGTGCCACCAAGAGCATGGACAGCATGGTAAAGCGAACGCCGACGAGGAAGCCAACTGTGAGCGTGACGCTGATGGCGACCATCAAGACAAATAGCGCCAGGAACGTGTCAAACACGCGCCGGTTTAGGACCGAATAGGCGCTGATGGAGGCGACAATCACGGCCGCAAGAATCCACAGGGGGCCTTCGTTGATGGTGACATTGTCCAAATCGGCATAGATGACATCAATGCTAATGGGCTCGTTCGTGGTCGCCTCGGACCACGGGTTTTGCCCATCCATTTCGAGCCCCAATTCCTTCAATTCCACTTGCCAATCCCGGTATTGCTGGAGCGAATGGCCGCGCTCCATGATGATGAGTCCGACGCCCGCCGTATGCTCTCGATTCAGGACAAAGTCGTACACCATGTCCTCGCCAAACTGGTCCAGGGCGACTTGGAACATGGCCTCTAGTTGCGCATTGCCCTCCGGCGTGTCCGGCGGTAATTCATATTGGCCGGTCCCAAGGAAATTGATGACTTTGACCAAACCCGCCAACGTCACCGTCGATTGAACGTAATCCACGTCCTCGAAGCGGGTCGCGATGTGGTCCGCCTCCCGAAGCGCATCCGTGGTCGTGACATTGGCGGCCCCGGCCGGCGTTGTCAGGATAAACATCACATTGTCGGCGCCCAAATCTTGGTTCAGCACCTCGTTGGCGTCGTAGTAGTCGCCGGACGGCAATAGGTCGTAAATGGAAAGGAAGCTGCTCAAGGAGTAGAGCACCGGCAGTGATGCCAGGAAAAGCACGATGAAGACCGTAACAATCTTGCGAGGATTCCTGGCGACCATGCGGCCCACGTGATCGGCAAAGTCGCTGCGCTCCCGCCCCGCGGCGTCGTCCGATGGCGCTCCCCTAGCCGCGGGCCCTTTTCCCCGGCGACTCTGCGTCATGACACGACCTCCGCTGCGCCGCTTGCCGTGCCATTGCCCGACGGCCGCCCGTGACCCTCTCGGTCCATGGTGGTTTCGCCACGGCGGTGGTGCCGCCAGACCTGGAAAATGTTCCAATCGTCAAAGTCTGGCTCGTACGCCTCCACTACCAGACTCCAGGCGCCCTCGGCGTTGGCATCCACCTCGACCGACCACGCGCCGCCAAGATGCGAACGGACTTCGGACTCGTCGCCCCACGTGCCCTCAATGACCATGTCACGCGTGCTGCGCGTCGTATCAATGTCATAGGACGCCCGAACGCGTCCACTCGGGTCCACGATGCGCACCTGCATCGCCCCTACGGGAAGGGGGTTCTGACCCGGCTCGGGTGCCTCCTGCCCCGTGAGCACGACGTCTAATGACCAGCGAACACGCGTCGTCCGGTCCGCCACCTCGAAGGCCACCGGTTCCGCCGTGCCAGCAAGTGGCCCAGTGGCGTTTTGATAGGCCTCCGCAGCCTGACCCATCAAGGTTGCATAGCCATCGCTTGTGTTACCAGTCACGACACGCACGGCATCCTCAAATTGCTCGCCGCTGCCGGGTTGATTACGCTCCATCCAGTCCTTCAAGTTCTGAAAAGGCGCTCCGTCAGGGAAAGATTCCACATCATCCACGACTTGGTCGCCCGGGCCAGATGCTTGTTCGCCAAGGCTCTGAATCGCGCCGGCAAACGCGGCCGCAGCATCGGCCGATTCTCCAAGTTCGGCAACGGTGGTCCACGTGAATGGCTCACGCCAGATATCATGCCCTAGGCAGCCAGTGCTTCCAATGCTGGCCAAGACCAGGCTAGCCACCACGAGTCGAGCCCCAAGCGACGACACGCCACGACACCCAACCCCCAGTATATGAGGAACCAGCTTGGACCCGCTGTGGGCGCTAGCGACCCCTCGGCCCGCCCGGCGCAGCGCCAGACCACACGGCACCGTCCCAAACGGCTAAATCGAAGGCCCGGTCGGGCCCCCTCATGGAAGAACCGCTAGCCCGCGTTGAGATTGAACGCAACGAGCGAGGCAACTTCCAAGCGGTCCTGTGGAGCGAAACGGAAGGCGACAAAGAATTCCGGGCCGAAAGCCTGGAGCGCCTCCTTCGCGACCTGACGGCCGAATTGGAGTACGCAGTGGGCGAACACACGCGGGAAGGCCGCGGCGTTGAGTTCTCGGTGGAAGAAGAGTTCGAGAACATGGAGTACGCCGACGAGTGGAACGAGTAAGCGCCCACCCATTGGCCACACCGCAACCCTGAAGCAAAGGGCAAGGGCTTGCCTATTGTGGCTACGCAGGCACCGGACGACCACCCAAGGGAGGGCGAAGCGGCACCTGGCTCTCGCGAAGCCCGCTGGTTCTTGTTAGGCGGCCTGTCGGTTGCTGCCGCCGCCGCAGTTTGGCTGGCGACAATCTTCACCATCAAGGATCTCATCCACCCCAATGGTGATTGGGCGCTCCTTGGCGCGCACGGAATTGGCGTCGCCCAGGTAGTGTACGTCCTACCGCTGTTGTATGTCGCAAAGCATCGCGGGACGCCCGCCTTTACGAAGGGCGTTTTGGTGGGGGCGGGCGTGACGCTGCTTGTCAATGCGGGGGTACTCGCCTTCGTTGTCTGGCAGTTACGCTAGGATGCGTTTGCCGCCTAGCAGCAACGTTGAGCCGCGCGGCGTGGCTGCCCTTACGGGTAAATGCCGCGCTTCTTGATGGCCTCCGCCACGCGCTTGACCGCAAGCATGTAGGCGGCCTGGCGCATGGTGAGTGGATGGGCATCGTCTTTGTCCTTCGGCTTCTCGACGTCGTAGATGTCTGTGACAGCATGAAACGCGGTGGTCATGATGCGGTCGAGGCGTTCATTGACTTCGTCCTCGGTCCAAAAGAACGATTGGAGGCCTTGCACCCATTCGAAGTAGGATGCAGTGACCCCGCCGGCGTTGCAGAGTACGTCGGGAATCACAAAGACGCCCTTGTCAGTGAGAATCTTGTCGGCTTGCGGCGTCGTGGGTCCGTTGGCGCCCTCGGCCAGGATGCGGCATCGAAGCTTGTCGGCGTTGTCCTTGTGAATGACACCTTCCAGGGCGCACGGGGCCAGGACATCAACTTCTAGCTCCAGCAGCTCGGCGTTATGGATGGCCGTTGAGCCGGGGAAGTTGACGACGCTGCCGGTGGCTTTGACGTACGCCATGAGCGCCTTAACGTCGAGGCCTTCGGGGTTGTGGATGGCGCCATTGACGTCACTCACGGCGACCACTTTCATGCCCATTTCCGCCGCGATGGGAGCGAGGTTGCCCCCGACGTTGCCGAAGCCTTGGATGGCAATGGTTGCGCCGGTGAGCTTGAGGTCGAGGCTGGCGGCGGCTTCGCGGATGCAGAAGGCAATGCCGAGGCTGGTCGCCTTTTCCCGGCCTTGCGAGCCGCCAATGTCGATGGGTTTGCCCGTGACGACGCTCGGGACCGCGTGGCCCTTGTTCATGGAGTAGGTGTCCATGAACCACGCCATGGTTTGGGCGCTGGTGTTGACGTCCGGTGCCGGGATGTCCTTGTTTTCGCCGATGATGACTTGGATTTCACTGAAGTATCGTCGTGCCAGGCGCTCAAGTTCGCCGTGGCTTAGGTCGCGGGGGTCCACAACGACGCCACCCTTGGCACCGCCGTAGGGGATGCCTACGATGGCGCACTTCCACGTCATCCACATGGCGAGCGCTTTGACTTCGTCGAGGGTGACGTTTTGGTGGAAACGTACGCCGCCTTTGCCGGGCCCGCGTGCCTGCGAGTGCTGGACGCGGTAGCCCTTGAAGATGCGGATGGTGCCATTGTCCATGACTACGGGCACCGAGACTTCCAGGGCACGTTGGCTGTGCTGGAGGACTTCGTGGATATTGGGGTCCAGTTTCATCCGCTTGACCACGTGGCGCAGTTGCACCTTGGCCATCTCGTAGGGATTCATCTGGGTGGGGGCCTCATCGTCGGGCATGGGCTCGGGCGCCGCCACCCCTGCGGCATTTAAAGGTCCGTGCTGAATGGCTAGGCATGGCCCCGTTTGACCCCCTCACTTGGAGCGTGGCCGATTGGTTGCTGCATGCTTGGGGCTTGGCCTACCTGACTATGTTTGTCGTGTACGCCATTAAACTGCCGCCGATGCACAAGGCTGCCCTGGCAGGGGACCGCGAGGCGCGCGCGCGGTTCAACGAAATCGTTTCACGTATGCCGGGACGGGCTTGGTGCAAGATGTTCGGTTTGGGGCCACTGCCCGAGGGCAAGGGTAGCCAGGAACTCCAAAGGAAATAGGGGTCGAAGGCACTTACCAGTAAATGTGGTCGTGCGTGTCTGTTGTTGCATTGGGACGGGGCAAAGGCCTCACCAAGAAACACATGGGTCGTTCCTCACTATTTAATGGATTTGGTTGCTCCCTGGAGAGGTTTGGGAAAAGCCCCATCGCCCGCCGGCCGGGCAACCACTCCCCGCGCCGCCCCAGGACGCCGCGCGACCCAGGCTCGCATCAGGAGAACGCCACCCTGCTGTGCGTTACCCCATCACTTCCTTTGCAGCCTTAGGACAGCACACCCATTTCCGACAACTTCTCGGGCAGATACGTGTCGGTCACGAAATCGAGACCATATTTGGCCAGCGCCTGCTGTTCCGACTTCTTGCCCAATTGCAGCTGGAATTCAATCTCGCCCTTCCAGAAATCGTCCCCGAAGCGCGGATCGTCGAGCTCCGATTTCAGCGCGGCCACGTCCTTGTCCGTTAGCTTGTCATGCGGCAAGTCATAGTTGACAATGTCCGACGGGGTGACCCCGAGGTATTGCGCAGTCGGGGTCGCCAAGTACTCCGAAATGTGCGCCGTCTTGATGGCACCATAGGCCACGGAGGCAAAAATGCGGAACGACCAAGGGTCACCGTCCGTGAAGACCACCACGGGCAAGCCAGCTTCTTCATTCAGTCGCTTGATGAGGCGTCGCGTGGACCTTGCCGGCTGCCCTTTCAAATGCACCAGGGCAGCGTTGTGGCTACTGTCGAATTGGTTCTCAGCTAGGCGGGCAAACATCCCACCCGTCTCAATCGCGATGACAAAGTCCGCGTTGACATCTTTGAAGGTCAGGCGGTCGGGCTCCACGTTGTACGGAATGTTGTAGCCCGCATCGCCCACGTCATCTTGGCAGTGGATGGTGCGCTTGGACCCGGTGCGCGTCGTCTCGACCACCTTCAAGTCGCCAATCATGGCGGCGCCGTTTTCCTCCGGACGCAACTTGAAGTCCTCCCGCATGCGGCCGGTCATGACTTCCAAGTCCTCGGCCAGTCCATCCGACTCTGACTGGGCGCCGAACTTGCCCATCTCCCAACCTTCTGAAATGTAGTACATTTCACGCAACGTCGAGGACTTGTCATCGCGCACCATGTCCTTGATGAACTCACTCATGTACATGGTTCGAAGAAGCATGAAGGCACCGTCGAGCTTGTGGGCCGACCGCTGCGTTCGGTCCGCGCCATACTTCCACACGCGGTGCATGTCATCAAACACAATGTTGCTCTTGGTGCGGCTCGAAAGAGAAAGGGCCGGAATCTCGCCATGTTTGAGGTGCGTGTAAATGTCGCTGGCAATGCCATCCATCGCCTTGATGGCCAGTTGCTCGCGTTGCTTCTTGGTCAGTCGCTTCGTATCAGCCATGTTATGCCTCCCCTCCATGCCACGGGTCTGCCCCGACCACGTGTAGGTCGTTGATGCCTTCCACATACAGATCTAGGCCATCGAGGTCACCCTTTCCAATGCCCCCCACTTGGAAATCAATCTCGACGCGCTCCGTGGGCTTGAGTTTGGGAATGTTCCACACGACGAAACGCTCCTCGACCTTCCTGGGCGCGGGCTCGGCCTCAGCGAAAACCCCACCATCCGGCAAGACCGCATACAGCTTGAACGCCTGTGGCTTCTGTTTGTAATTCGTGATGGCAATCTTGCCTTGCCCAAGGTACGCTTGCTTGGGTTTAGCCGGCTTAGGTTCCACGGCGGGGGCTTCGTCGGCCGCCTCCACCCCGTCGCCCGGCCCTTCACCAGAACCCGCATCGTCGGCATCGATTGCCGCAGTGCCCTCGGAGGCGTCGAGGTCGTACGCTGCTAGCGTGCCCGCGCCGGCGACGCTTGTCGTCATGGCAACCTGGGTCGGAGCCTGCGTGGCTACCACCTCGCCTTCGAGCTTCTCGTACTCAGCGGCCACATCGTCAATCCACACGACATCCATAATCTTGCAAACAATGGGCGCCAAGTCAGCCTCGGGTTTGCCAAGCATAGCGGCCGATTTCTTGTTAATTTCCGGCAGGATCTTGGTTACCAAGGTGAACTTCTCGGACACCTTGGCGCGCTTGGCCTTCTTCTTCAGGTGCCGACCCAAGCCACGCGCCGCCTCCTGCAACCCCAGGCGGATTTCCTTGTGAATCTCCTCCATGGTGGCAATGGCTTCCTTGGCCTCACTGGTGAAGGGCACCTTGGTGGAGGCCACGTGGACGAGGATGATGGCGGGACCATTGGGGATGCCCCTGCCAGCGCGTTGTTCCAATCCATAGCGACGCCAATCCACGTCTTGGACCGCGGCCGTGGCTCCGCAGCCGCCTTGCTGATACAGCAGCGGCACGCGGTTGGCAAAGCGAAGAATGCGCACCTGACCATCCTTGGGCAGCGTGCCACCATACACCACGCCCACCTCAACCTGGAACGGATGTCCACCCCACACGGACGGGGGGCGGGTGACGGTTGCAATGTACTCGGGCGAGACGTCGGTCGTTTCCTTCTTCAAGCCCTGGCGAACCAAGGACTCGCCAATGGGCGACAGACAGTCGGTGGGCGGCGCCATAATGCGCACCTTCTCGAAGGCATCATGGATGCGTCGAGCGTCGTCGCGGGAAATGTCGGCCGGGTTGCCGTTGGGTACGCCTGCCTCATCCAAGATGGCCTTGGCAGTTTGCGCCCCGATGCTGACGAAATCCTTCTGGAGGAAGGTCGTGAGGCGCTTGAATTCCGTGTGCTTGGCCGTCTTCAGGATGGTACCAAGCTCCGTGCCAAGCGGGTGAGGCTTGATTTCCGTCGTCTTGGCCGGCACCTCGTCGCTCGCACGGTCGAACAATGTGGTTTGACCCATCGGGTCGGTGAAGGTGATACGGGCATGCGGATTGACAATGCTCGTGGACCGCAGATACTCGAACACGGACTGCTTACCGCCCTGATAGCGGACCTTCAGTACCACTTCAATGCGGGTTCCATGGTCCTTCTCGTCCCACACCTCAATGTCCTCGCTGAACACCTTGGGCTTGTTCGATTTGGTGTCAATGCCCAACTCCATCCGAATCGCCGGGTGGCCCCGGCCAATCTTGCTCGTAACCATGGCGTGGTGGCCACTGGTAACTTGCCCGTAGAGGACCACTGCACTGATGCCGATACCCTGCTGGCCACGACTTTGCCGGATGGCATGGAACCGAGACCCGTACAGGAGTTGCGCGAAGATGTTGCCCATCTTTTTGCGAACGATGCCGGGACCGTTGTCCTCGATGACGAGCCGAAGTTCGTCCCGGTGTTCCGTGGGCTCGATAGTGACATCAATGTCGGGCAAGATGCCCGCCTCTTCGCACGCATCAAGGGCATTGTCAACGGCTTCCTTGACGCTCGTGATGAGACCCTTGGTTGGCGAGTCGAAACCCAATACCTGTCGGTTGCGTTCGAAGAACTCCGCGACACTGATTTCCTTCTGGCCCTTGGCCAGTTCCTGCGCGATGGCCTTAGCAGCGATACGGCATCACCTGGTGCATCCCGGCCCGCCAGGAGGGCCCGCGTTGATGAAGGTGATGGGCCAAACGCGCGGGCTTACCACCGCTTCGCAGGGTCACGAGGCGTCGGCGAGGGGGCCTGGCACCGGCCCCGTGTAGCGAAGTGCATACAGGCCAGTGCCTCGATCCGTCACCCATAGCGTGCCATCTGCCGCCCAGCGCGCTTGGTAGACATTGGGTCCAAAGCCGTCGGGGCTGAAATTGGGTTTTTTCCACCAAATGGGACCATCGTAGGGATCACCTGGGTCACCATGAGGCAAGTAGAAGCCCAACGCCTTGGGATTGCTCGGGTCGGATGCGTCTAGTATCCACACACCGGCGTGGTAGTGGGCCACCGCCAGGAGTCCTCGCGACTCGTCAGGAATCGCCGTGTGACCGCTGAAAATGAACCGGTCGGAAATGGTGACGTTGCCGGGCAAGCCCCACGTGCCAAGCTGCGTCGGCGCGGACGGGTCGGTCACGTCGTACGAGCGAATGACGCCGCTACCGGACGCTAGGGCACCAATCTCGGGTGCCGACCAGGCAATGGTCTTGCCGGCCGCTGGGCCGGCTGCCCTTGGGGCCGACTCCTGCCAAGTCCAATGGATGTTCGAGACTTCGCTCGGCGCGGGGTCATCGTACACCCCCAACGGCATGAGAACTGCTTCGCCACCGGTGGCCGTTGCCGGAACCGTGCTAACGTCAAACAGGACCATGCCACCTTGCCAGTGGCTCACGTAGGCGAGGCGCCGACCGTCCGGATGGTCGAACACCAAAACATCATGGGGAAAACTTCGTTCCGGGTCCGGGTAGGCAGAGACCAGGCGCAGGCTCGCCAAGTTGGCCAACGAGATGGACCCATCGGGCGCTTCCACAACGCGCGCCATCTTGACCTCGTTACCAAGCGGCGGATTCATGCCAGCTCCGGCCACGTAGGCAGGCTGGGCTACGTAGAAGAGGTAGAGACCGTCGTCGTAGGCCACGAACTCCATGTTGTGCGAGCCCACGACTTCAACGGGCACGGCGCCGGCGTGGCGGGGGACTCGGAGGTCCGCGATGTCGTAGAAGTGGAGACAAAAGGAACAAACGGTAGCGCCCGCGCCCGTTGCCAAGCCATCGCCAACAGTGCCACCGGTGGGCAAATCTTGCACGTTCAGTACGGCGTAGCGGCCATCCGGCGTTACACGCACCTCTTGGAAGCCGTTGCCGGGCTGCATCACGCTGCCGAGGATTTGGATGTCGTCAACCTCCGTGATGTCGGCGATGATGAATCCTCCCGCCTCGTCCCCGTCAATTGCTACAAAGGCCAGCAGCCGGTCGTCGCTCGTGCCCAAGTTGCCGTCGGCACCAGGTGTTTCGTGGAAGACAAAATTCGCGAATCCGTTTGCCCCCAGGGTCACGCCGAGGTCCGACCAGGCGAGGAATTCCATATTGTGTCGGGCCTGATGAAAGCCGTGGTTCAAGTGGTCATGGTCAATCGTAATGGGCTCGCCAATGTGTCGCGCAATGGCATCGTGGTCGATGGTACCATCCGGCCGGAGTTGGTCTGCCACGGCGGGGCCCTGGGCGTCG
>JBFJXH010000011.1:0-24575 GCA_041623215.1 Thermoplasmatota archaeon | reverse complement strand
TGCCCGGGACGCACATCCAGCTCGAAGCCGGCCACCAGCCGCGGGCCGCGACGGCCTTCTCCTGGGCCGCCATTCTGGGGTTCTTGCAGGGTTCCGGCATGTTGCCAGATGTGCCTATTGAGCGAATGGCCAAGGCAGTCGAGCGCGTGGACAACGAGGCGGGGCCACACCAACCCGTCGCCGCCAACCCCGCCAAGCAACTCGCCACAGCCTTGTTGCAGAAAATTCCCCAAATTTACGCAACGCCGTCACTGCAGGGTGTCGGCTTGCATTTTCGTGGCATGATTAACGAGACCGCCAAGAAAATCGCCGACGTGGACCTGGTGCCTGAATGTAATCACAACGATTTGATGGGGTGGACGCAGGACCCCCACCGCGATGCCTTTGCGGTGGTTTGTCTAAGCCACGCGGCCCAGCGAGCCGAAATGGATGCGCGCTTGGCCTTCATGCGGGAGGCGTATGGGTCATGGGGCATTCCGTGGCACGACCTGCGGCAGCCAGCAATCCAATCCTGGGAAGACCACCTGGAGGCCCAGGCAGGCTTGTTGCAAACCGTGGACCTGACGGCCTTCTACATGGCAATGCTTGGTGACCACGACCCCTCTGCAATCCCTGCGATTCAGGCACTGAAGGCGCGACTTAGGTCAGCTTCAGGCTGATTCACGGCCGGCGCATCGGCAGCCTGGGTGGCGCGAAGCGCGTCGAGGGCCGGATCACCCTCTCCCGTCGTAAAGTAGCGACGAATGCGACCCATCCTGACGCTTCGTACGAGCCCTTCGTCCTCCATGCGTTGGAGGCGATGCTGCGTGGAGCTTCGAGACCAGCCAAGGTCGTCGCGGGCGCGGTCAATAATATCGACCTGGCGGAGACCGGGCTCGGCATCGACAAGTTCGTGCAATTCAGCCAGGGGCTCCTCGCGCAGAACGGCAATTGCGCGCCAGTGCTGATCAGATGCCGAGCCTGGGAGGTAAAATCGACTCGTCTGGTGAAATCGTTTCTCGTCGATGAGGGAGCACCGCTTCAGAATCTCAAGGTGATGTCTGGCAGCGCCGGAGGGGATTTCGGTCCGCCTCAGCAGTTCCCTGAACGTGGCACCGGGGTGCCGGCGAATGCGTGAAATGAGGCTACGTCGGCGCGGGTTTTCGAGGGCTTCTTCGGCAGTTATCGCATAAGCAAACGCAACGTGCGATAGTTTGGCCGGATTCATTATTGCAAGCGTAGGTCCACCAACGACCATGCGCATGACAAACGATTGGGCGTATTAAATGCGCTTGGTTCATGCCTTGGCGCGGTCATGGACGAATGAGCCATTAGGAGTGGCTGCGGCGTCGCGCCAGAACTAGGGCGCCGCCAAGAACCGCGATGAGGGACACCACGGCCAGGCCTGGCGTGGGTTCGTCTTCGTCACCGCCGCTGCCACTGCCATCATCGCCCGTGCCGCCGTCGCCGTCGCTAGCGCCGCCCCCGGTCGCGCCGGAGTCCGTGCCGCCGCCCGCCGCGGGCGTCGGCTTAATGCCTACAAGTGCGCTGCCTCCGGGGACGCCTTCCCCATGCAGGTCCTGCGTGAAGCCAACCAACGTATCGCCGTCGCGGTAGTACGCGGTGACCAAGTAATGGCTGGAAGCCTTGCCAACGGAATCTGTCCAATGGTTGTTGTCCGCCCCCCGCGCGAGGTGAACATACTGGTACGGGGAAGCCGAGCGCCAGACTTGATAGCCGTCAATGCCCGATTGGGCCGGCCAGGCCAGGTGGTTGCCATTGGCGTCACGCGTCACAGTCAATCCTTGGTTGATGGCAATATTGATGGAACGAAGGTCAGGCTTGCCAGATGTCGGCGGCGGCGTAGAGGTGGACGAATCGCCGCCACTGTCTGAGCCACTGCTGGAGCTGCTGCCACTGCCGGAGCTACTGCTGGAGCCACCGCCAGAGGAGCTGCTGCCGCTGCCCGTGTTGCTGGAGCCGCCGCCGCTGCCAGTTAGGCGAAGCGTCAGCAAGTCAGGTGTCATGGGGTCACGGGGGCTGGCAGTTTCTTCCACGACAACGTACAATTTGTCGTCCTCGTCAAATTCGCCGTCCCGGTCGCTGTCCCAGTAGTAGAGCTCGAAGGCGAAACCTGCATCCAGTGTATCATAGGCGCCCGAGTGTTCGTTCAGGTCCTCGTCGCCACTGCGAATCATGGTGCCGGCCTTGAAGGTCACACCATCGACGGTTTGCTGCGTCAAGCGAATGTCAAAGCGACTAATGTTGCCAAAAGTATCTCCGCCCAAGCTTGTTGGAAGGTCGATGTAAACTGGATCTGTGGGGTCAAACCCGTCGCCATCAAGGTCCACGAATCGGATGTACTGCGAGAGGTCAGAGGCGTTGAAGATCAAAGAAGAGGACGCACTGGTTTCCAGGGTGTCCGACAATTGGACGAGCGTGCCGGCCGCGTCGCCGCCAATAAATGGCGTCAGGCGCAGGTCGTCATCGTCCAGTTCATCATCGAAGGCGCCGTCACGAAGCGCCAAGTAGAACGTGTCGTCGAGCAGGCTGTCTTCTTCCCGGTCCAAGTGTACCAAGAATTGGTCGCCTTCGTCAATGCGTTGTAGGACGGGCACGTGTTCGCGGTCGCTCTCCTGGACAGGATCTGGACTGCTGCCCATGCGCAAGTCGTGCACTTGGGCAAACTCATACGGGCCGGTCTGACCGTCGGGGACCCACTGGAAGAAGTAGTCATCCACGGAGCCAACAATGCCGTCAAAGTCGGTTTGCGCAGCCGTCAGGGCATCTCCCGCTGCAATGGCCCCGACCGCAGTGACGGCGCGGTCGCCAGGCGTCGCATGCGCATCGGGTGAGTAAATGACCCATTCGCCAGCGCCGTCGTGGAACGTGGTGTCGGTGCTGCCAAGCAGGTAGAACCGCGTGGAACTGGTGGTCGCGAGGTCCGAACCGATGTCTCCGTCGCCACTACCCACGAATTCTTCATCGTCCGTCGTGGATGCGGTCAAGCTGGTGTGACGCAGGCGCGTGTCGCCAGCCGTGACGTTGCCGGAGCCATCAGCATCAATGTACACCGCTTCGGTGCTGTCCCAGATGCCATCGTCGTCGGTGTCGTTGAAGGCCGCCTTGGTCAATGATTTGAGGGGGCGACTGGAAGAGCCGTCGGCGTCGTGCAACAGGAAGGCCCACGGCTCCGTGTGGCTATTTGGATTCAAGGTGGCAGAATCGAACACGTCCAAGTCGTCGTCGCTCGTGCGGACCATGCTGCCCGCACTGTAGGTGTCTTGGCCACTGTAACTGAAGCCCTTGATGCGAATGTCTCCCTCTGAGTAGCCAAGGCCGGCATCGCCACAGAACGTGTCGTCGATGTTGAGGTACAACCAGTCATCGCCCGTGAACGTCGCCGGCGTACCGGGCTTGTTGACGTAGTACAAGTCCGTGGCATTGAGCAACTTGCTAGCCGTAATAGGACTTCCAGCGCCATCAGTGGTGGTGCCAACCTTGCGCCAATAATTGCTCGCCCGCCCATCTGTTCCGCCATCTCGGCGAAGCGTGATGTCTCCGGGTTGAATATGGGCCGTGCCGCCTCCAGGGTCGCCAAAGTGGAGGTAGAAGTCCACTTCCAACAAGTCGGGGCAAGGACTTAGGTCGGTCGTGGTGGCAATGTAGACATCGCCGGTGAGGTCCTTGAGAAGTGGCACTGCGTCGCGGTCGCCTGCTTCAACGCGGTCGCCGTGGCCGCTGCGGCCTGTGTCGCCGAGGAACACGTGGTGCACGGATAGGAAGTCCGTGCTTCCTCCGGGGGGAATCAAGACGAGGTCATCGCCGTCATCGAACTCGCCGTCCACGTTGGCATCAAAGTAGCGCCAGCTGAAGGCTCCCGGCTCGAAGGCTGCGTCATAGGGCAACACGTCTTCACCGGTGGTCGTGGACGCTAGGTCAGCGTCGCCGGGAAGCACGTACTGGGTGCTTGTGGGCGGCGTGATGCTGCCGACGCGCGGCGTTCGCAGGCGTATGTCTCCATCGTCAAGCTCGCCAGCGTCGTCTCCCGTGTCGAAGTACACCCAGTCGTCTTCGGTGAAGCCGCTTTGGCCGTCCACTTCCATGTAGCGAACGAGGCTGATGAGGTCTAGGGTGACGCTGTCGTACGTGCCGGGGATATCGGTCGAACGAATCAACGTGCCCACGTTCTCACAGGACGTGTGCCCGTCAGCAATGGCGATATCGTCATGATTCGGGGTATCATCGGGTGATACGGAATCGTCGAGGTGAATGTAGTAGCAGTCGTCGCTGTCCACGCCGCCGGTGCCCGCTTCGACGATGGCCAGCCAGGGATGTTGGGTGGATGGCAACTCCTTGAGGCTGACCGTGAAGTCGGTGTCGCCGTCTTTGACAAATGACCCAAACGTGCCCGTACCACCACTTGTGTGCGTCGCCGACACAGTGGCCGACGCCAAGAAGAGACAAATTGCCAGCAACAACGGGACATGGACCTTTTGGGACATGGACACCTTAAAGCTCAGTTTGAAATCATTAAAAACCTTCGATAGGGAGGGTTTTCCAAACGGCGGCAGGCAGCAAAGCGAGTGCTCGCCTGGTTTCGTGCAGCGTGCTTGAACGCGCCGTCGCATCAATTGATGCGGTCAAACAAAAGGGAGAAGAAGAAGGGAAAAGGAAGGCCCAGGAGGGCCAGTTCGACTAGGTCGTCACCGCTTAGAAGCGGCGGCGGACCAGGACGAGGGCAGCGCCGAGGGCAGCTACCAGAGCGATCAGCTCGAAGCCGGGCGTGGGCTCGTCTTCGTCGCCGCCGGTGTCGCCACCGGTGTCGCCGCCAGTGTCGCCGCCAGTGTCGCCGCCGGTGTTGCCGCCGGTGTTACCGGTGTCAACGGGGTCCACGGGGTCCACGGGGTCAACGGGGTCGACCGGGTCGGGCTCGTCGTCAACGTCCACAGGCTCGTCGTCGTCATCGTCGCCGGTGTTGCCGGTGTTGCCACCGGAGCTGCCGCCGCCAATGCCGGAGCTGGCCATGCCAATGAGGCGCAGGCTGCCGTGGGGCACAAGGCCGCCACCGAAGGCTTCGTCGTAGGCCATGTAGACACTGTCGTCATCGTCGGCGCGGCCGTCGAAGTCGGCGTCGAAGTAGGCGAACTGGAAGCCGAGGAAGTCGGCGCCGATTGCTTCTTCTTCACCAGCGTAGTTGACCAGGTCCTTGTCACCACTGCTAACGAGGGTGCCGGCGTCGCCGCCGTTGGTCTTGGTCATGCGCAGGCAGAAGTCGTCGCGGTCGGTCTCGGTCATTTCGTCCGTGCACAGGAACACGTAGTCGCCGTTGGAGTAGCGGCCGTCGTCGTTGACATCCACGTAGTAGATGGTCACGGTCGCGGTACCGGCAACGATGTTGCCGGAGTCGTGCAGACCGAGGTCTTCGAGGTCGGCGGCACCGGTGGCGCCCAGCAGGTGACCGGCGTCGTAGCCGTCGGTGCCGCTGTACAGAATCAGGTCGCGGCGACCGATGTCGATGCCACCATCCGTGAGGTCGAACACGATGACGTCGTCCATGGTGGAGTCGTCATTCTCGCCTTCGTACACAACGACGTCGAACGTGCCGCCCACGATGTAACCGTAGTCGGTGAGTTGGGGCACGAAGTCGTTGTCACCGATGGCGACAATGGTACCGAAGTCGTGGCCTTCAACGTAGACGCGGATGCTACCGACGGTGGCGAGGCCACCGGTGTAGATGCCGTCCCAGTCGTTGACGAAGTAGAAGAAGTCGTCCTTGTCGTCAGTGGTGTCATCGAAGTCACCGTCGAAGACTTGCATGAGGAAGAACGCTTCCTCACCTTCGCCTTCGTAGTCAACCAGGTCGTCGTCACCGGACAGGACAACCGTACCGGCGTCGCCGCCGTTGGTGTCGGTCAAGCGGACGGTGAGGTCGCTCAGGTCACTTTCGAATAGTTCGAAGGTGCCGCTGCTGGTCAGGTAGACGTAGTCCTCGAGGTCGTAGCGGCCATTGTCGTTGACGTCAACGAACATGAAGCCCATGGTGAAGGCGTGGTCGTCGTTGAGGCCAATGTCGTCGGCTTGCTTGCTGGTAAGCAGGCTGCCGGCTTCGTAGGCGCCGCCGCCGAAGATGACGATGTCGTACTTGCTGGCAGCGCCGTCGCCGTCCGTGTCCCAGAGGACGATGTCGTCCTCGGCCGTGTCTTCGTCGTCGCCGATGTAGGCGATGAAGTCGGCGGGGCCTTCTTCGTCAGCGGGGTCGCTGAGTTCGGGGACGAAGTCGTCGTCGCCGAAGCTAACGAGGCTGCCGAAGGGACCAGCGCCGCCGAAGAGGCGGATGGAACCGTGGGGGACGAGCATGCCGGCGGTGAAGCCGCCATCGATGGCGTACACCAGGTCGTTGCTGTCCATGTCATCGTCGAAGTCACCGCTGAAGAAGGCGATGTCACCGTCGAACAAGAACTCGGGGTCCTCGGTGTCGGGGTCGTACTTGACAATGTCAGCGTCGCCACTCTGAACGAGGGTACCGGCGTCGCCGCCGTTGGTGTCGGTCAGGCGGAGGGTGAGGCTGCCGATGTCGGATTCGACGAACTTGTCGAGGCCGCAGGCGGTTTCACAAACGCTGAGGAACACGTAGTCGCTGGTGTCGTAGCGCTCGTTGTCGTTGACGTCGATGATGAACACACCGGCGTCACCGAGGGCCATGTCGACCAAGGGCGCGTTGAGGATGACCAAGTCATTGCTCTTGACGAATTCGCCAGCGGAGCGTTCGCCGTAGTCACCGGCGTAGAGGACGAGGTCGTCCTTGTTGATGGTGCCGGCAATGCCGCCGCACTCCTTGTCAAGGATGACAAGGTCGTCGAGGACGGTGTCCTCGTCGCCACCCTCGGACCAGAGGATACAGGCCTCGGTCAAGGTCATGGCGGCGCCGCCATTGTGGTTGTCGTAGTCTAGGGTCGGGACGAAGTCATCGTCGCCGAACATAACCTGGGTACCGAAGTTCGTGTTTTCGTGGGCCTGGGCGCCGGGGAGGGCGACGAGGGCCAACGAGAGCACGACCAGAACGGCCAGGGTCTTGTTGTTGTTCATGGTTGTTTCACCTTGTTGTTTCCAGTCCTCGCAGCAACCGGGCCATCACCGATGGCGACGGCGGCACGTCCCTGCCGGGCCCGAGGGCGCCGGCTTCGGCTAGAACTGTAGGTTCGCCTTTACCAAGACCCCTATTTAACGTGAATCGTTTATGGTTGGAACGAACAGAGCCGCTGCCACCTTCATCCCCCTCAAGGAATTTCATCACGGGCGGCAGGACGCTAGCTCGGTCCAGCCCGGAATGCCGGCCGTGCCGCCCGTACCCACGACGAGTCCCCAATCCTGGATGAGAGCTGCAACGCCCAGCCCCAAAAGACCCAGCAAGAGGGTCAATCCGAACCCGGGGGCATCCTCCCCAAGGACGGCTATCCCTCCGGCCAAGGCGAGCATGAGTAGCGGCAGCCACAGGCCCGGAACGGGCGCTAGGACGACCAGCGACAGGAGCCACAAGGAGCGGCCGTGGTAACGGGGCAACGCATGGGGCAGCCGCAGCTGGACTCGCCCAGGCAAGCGCGCCACCCGGGTATTGAGTCCCAAGTGCCATAGGCTGGCAAGGGCCAGCATGACCAGGACGCCCCAGCCACCAAACCACAAGATGCTGGGGTGGGCCGCAACGAAACCGCCGCCGAGCCAGGTCGCGGAGGCCAAGGAGGCACCGTCAATGTGGCCAGGTGACAGGCATACCGGCAACGTCAGCGGATCTCCGCGGGCGGCGAGCGCCACGACACCAAGTGCCAAGGCCGGCAGCAGGGCCACCTGCAGGAGACCCCGTTGCAGGTGCTGGCCGGTAGCATAGATATTGCCGCGAAGCAGAATGATGGCGAACAACGGGACGACCCACACAGCCATGCGGATATCGATGAGGACGGCCACGGCCACGGCGGCGCCAGCCATGACGCGCACCGGCTCATGGGTGGCCAACGCCGCCAACAGGGCCAGGAGTGCCGCAGCCAACAGGATTGTTTGAGGCAACGCGAGACTCCCTTGGGCCAATAACCATGGTGACAGCGCCATGAGGGCCGCTGCGGACAGGCCCGCCGGGTCGCTATGCCAGAGGCGACGGCCGGCAAGCCAGGTGGCCGCCACCGCCACGCCGGCACCAACGGCCGCCAGGATTCTTGCTCCCTCAAGCCCAATGGCATTCCATAACCGGGCATGCAGGGTTCCGTGGGCGGCGTAGGCCACTTCGGCCTCCGTCGCCTCGCCGAGGCCGACGGCCCGAATCACCAAGAACAAGGTCGTGGCCAAGGCAAGGCCAGCCCCGATGACGGCAGCGCCGGGAGAAATGGCGGGTGCCTCCCGTTCCTGGGGAATCCAGGAGCCGGCCTCGTCGTCAGGGTATTGCAAGGTCGTCGCCCGTCGACGGTTGGTCGGGCGTTTAAGGTTGGTCGGTTTTGCCAGCCCATACCAATAAGGGCGACGTATTCTTTATATAGAACCTATGGGTCAGTCACTACCACAACCGGAACGGTTATCTTTTGATCCGGAGGGCGCCCATGATCGACAAAAAGAAAGAGAAAGACAAGGTCGAAGAAGTCACCACCTGCCCCGAGTGCGGTAGTGAACACATCGAGACCGACTACGAACGCGGCGAAATGCTGTGTCAAACGTGCGGCCTCGTCCTCGACGATGTCATGATCGACCAGGGCCCCGAATGGCGAGCCTTCGACTCGGAACAACGCGAGAAGCGTGCCCGTGTCGGTGCCCCCATGACCTACACCATCCACGACAAGGGTCTCTCCACCATGATTGGATGGAAGAACAAGGACTCTTACGGCAAGAGCATCCCCACCCGGAACCGGGCCCAGCTCTACCGTCTGCGCAAGTGGCAACGCCGCATCCGCGTCAGCAATGCCACGGAGCGCAACCTCGCCTTCGCCTTGAGCGAACTGGACCGCATGGCGTCCGGCATGGGTCTGCCCCGCAACGTGCGTGAAACGGCCGCCATGGTCTACCGGCGCGCGGTCACCAAGAACCTCATCCGCGGCCGCTCCATCGAAGGTGTCGCCGCAGCAGCTCTGTACGCTGCCTGCCGCCAATGCGACGTGCCCCGCACCCTGGATGAAATCGCCGATGCCAGCCGTGTTTCCCGCAAGGAAATTGGCCGCACGTACCGGTTCATCGCGCGCGAACTCAAGCTCAAACTGATGCCCACGGCGCCGCAAGACTACATTCCTCGCTTCTGCTCGGAACTCAAGCTCTCGGGCGACGTACAGGCGAAGACCATCGACATCCTGAAACAAGCCGCCGACAAGGAACTGACCTCCGGACGCGGCCCCACCGGTGTCGCTGCGGCCGCCATCTACATTGCCAGCATCCTCAGCGGCGAACGGCGCACCCAGCGCGAAGTGGCCGAAGTGGCCGGCGTGACCGAGGTCACGATTCGCAACCGGTACAAGGAATTGGCCGAGCGGTTGGACATTGACATCGTCTTGTGAGCATAGCGAACAAGACAATGGAGAAGGGCAACCGGCCGGCAGGCCGCTGAAGGCGGCCGGACCCCCGGGTCGAGCCGAAGGCTTGGCCAGTTGGGAGTGAGCGTCTCGACATCGAGATCGTGATGTCGGCGCAAGGCTAATCGCGATTCTCGGCCCGAAGCCACCGCAGGCGGTCTGCCTCATCTCCGGTTGGAGCCAAGCGAAGGCCCAGATGAGCGCCGAGCAAACCGATACCGACGCCTTAGTGTGACGCCCCCCGGCGCAAGCAAGCCTCAGCCTCGCATCTCGGCCTTGCCCTTCGTCCCCCCTCCCCGCCACCTTTCTACATCTTCCCTCACAACGCGAGGTCATGGCGCGCGGCAGGTCCCTATTCTGGTTGGGCTCGGCGCTGGTCGCGATTTCCGCAGCCGCCTGGTGGGCCGCAGTCCAAGATTTCGGCACGGTGGGCTTCCAAGAAATCCGCCAGGAAACGCTCGCTGCGGGCGCTGCCGCCTTGATTCTGTTCGGGATGTTCATGGTCGCGGGCCGGCTGTTACATCCCAGGCGTCCCGACGCGGCACGGTCCCTCGTACATCTTCAGACCATGGCATCAGCCTTCGTTGCCATCGGAGCGCTAGCGGCGATTGCCGGAGGATTTCAATCAGCCCTAGTTGGGCTTGGACTAGTGGGCTTTGGGCTCACCCTGGCCTTGCAGCGCCCCATTCTAGCGGTCGCCGGATGGGCAAGCCTCGTTGCTGGCGGCAGCGTACGCGTCGGCGACCGCATCCGCGTGGGTGAATTGACCGGAGACGTCTTGGACATCACGTTGTTCACGACCCGCCTATGGGAGGTCGGTGACAAGGACAGCAATACCCCCGGCCGCCCCACCGGGCGCGTCGTGACCACGAGTAACGCCATTTTCCTCGAGAAACCAGTGGCAAATGCCACCAGCGACACCCCCGTCGTCTTTGACGAATTCGTGGTCAATGTGGCCTTCGAGGCGGATCTCGCCCTCGCCAAGCGTCTCCTGATGGAGGCTGGCCGGGAGGTCGTTGACTACGGACACCACACGAACTTGGCGAAGTCTTACCGCCGCCTCACAAAGGGGCTCGCCATGGAATCAGACTTCCCAAATCATCCAATCATTCTGGAGGAAAGCAAACCAAGCTGGATGGAGTACCGGCTGCGCTACCTCGTGGACGCTCGGCGAGCCGGACGCACCCAAGCACGCCTGACGCGTACATGGACCGAGCTCTGTGTTCCCCATGAAGAAGCCCTCCCGCAAGTCTACCCTCGCTCGCAACCCCAGGCAGTTGGACGCACGGGGCGGCCCCTGAACTAGGCAGCCGCCAGCGACGCGGGCCCATGTCTGCACCAAATCTTCAAGTCCCATGGGCCGCCGTGCGCGGGCATGAAGCAATGGTTGCTTGTGGGCTTGCTGCTCACGCTGACCTTCGCCGGCTGTCTTGACGACGATGACGCCAGCGCCGACGCCAGCGATGACACCATGACGGGTGACGAGGAGGCCGCGGACGAACGCCAACTACAAACCGTTCAATTTGCCAAGAACGGCCAATTCGCCGGTCACGTAGAAGACCACACCCTCGACTGTGACGAAGACGGAACGCTCGGCGTCATGGTAAACGGGCAAGGCCGCTTGCTATTCACCGTGACTGACGCGAACGGCACCGTCATTCGTGAATACGAGTTCAACGGCCAATCGAGCGAAGCCCACCAAAGTGACCTCTCCGGTGCCGCCGGCACGTGGACGATCACCATCACGGCGGGCGACGAAAACCCACTGCCCCTTCAGCCCCCAGCATTCCAGGGACAATACGCCGGCGAGATGACCTGCTAGCCTTCCGGACCTTACGACGTCACGCCGGACCGGCTCCCCGCCGCCGGGTTCATGTAGCCGCAGACCCTTCATCCTGCGATGAAGACCTACCTCAAAGTCCTGTTCAACAGTGAAGGCGGCAAGCCAAGTAAGATCACGGCCGCGCTGCAAGGCCTAGGTTTCAAGCCAACCACCGGGGCCCACGATTACGTCTACGATTGGCCCGGCTCCGCATCTGTCGAAGAGGTGCTAGCCTTTGGGGACTTGATTCACCAAGACCTCGCCGGCCTCGGTTGCATGTTCGAAATGGAGACAATCTAGGGGAAGGGCAGAGAGGAAGAGGGGGGTGGCGGCCGGATGGGCGCGGCGGACACATGGGGGGCTTGCGGCCGCCACCGATTCAACGTGTGGGGGTCCTTACCAGACCTTCAGGCTGGCAAACAGCGAGGCCATCGCTTGGGCGAAGCCATTGCCGCTGGCCGAGACGTTGCCGGGGCCGGTTCCACCGCTGCCGCTGGCGCTGCCACTGGCAGAGGCGCTGGCGGAGGCACTGGCTTCAGCGTGGACGCTGGGGCGCGGCGGTTCGACGCTGGTGGCGGTGTCGACGCTGCCTTGGAAGAAGGCAACAATGCGGGCCTTCAGTTGGGCGGCCAGGCTGGTGGTGGCTTCGACGTGGGCTTCCGCTTCGGCCTCGGCTTCAGCGCGGGCCTCAGCTTGGGCTTCCAGCGACGCTTGGATGTCGGCCTTGATTTCCGCTTCTAGTTCGGCCTTGGCTTCGAGGGCAGCCTCGACTTGGGCGTCGGCTTGCGCTTGGGCCTCGGCGCTGGCCTCGGCACGAGCCTCAGCTTGTGCGCGCAGCGCGGCTTCGAGTTGGGCGTGGGCTTCAGCGCGGGCTTCAGCGTAGGCATCCATGGTGGCGTGCACCTGGCCTTCTGCCTCGGCGCGGGCCGTGGCGGAAGCACTGGCAGCGGCACTGGCCGCTGCTTCGGTGTAGATGTGGGGGTCAGGCGCGGTAATGGACGCGCTGGTCGAGCTGCTGGCGCTGGCGGAACCGCCAGCACTGCCACTGCCGGACAAGCCCGGGCCAGCGCTTCCCGCGAAGGAACCGTAGCCGGAGCCGGATGCTGCGGAGGTGCTCGTCAGATCAACGGAGCCAGCCTGGGCTCCGGGGGCAAAGGCAAGAAGCGCAAGGAGGCCGGCCGTCGTCATGGCAAGAACCATGCGTCGGCGGCCGGGGCCGTTGTTGCGTGCGGGGGTGTCGGTGCGGCGGCGCATCGACACAAGGGGGCGGTCGGGGGCAGGCGTTTCGGGGTGCGTGGGGTGTGCCATGGTGGGGTCACCGACTTCTGGTTCGGCGCCCAGCGAGTATAAGGCGAGGCGATACCGCTGGAAACTCAGGCGATACCGCTGGAAAGTGGCGGCAAAAGAAGCCCACCAGGGTCATTTTTGGCTTGCTGGCAGGCATCATTGGACCCGATTCGGCCCCGCGCCGACCCCATAGGTCCGCGCATCGCGCCTCAGCCACCGACCCAGCAGGGACAGGCGCACGGGAACGCTGCGCAGGAACGACCGCGCGCGTAGCTTACTATGCCCGCTACGCGCGCAGGTGGCCTCTGGAAGGCCGGTCGCCTCGGACCTGGGGCGAATGGGGCCCCCGACCAAAGCCCAAGAGCCCCACTCCTCGGCCTTGGGCAACAGCTTGCCGGGGTCGCGCCCCAAAGTCCAGGAACCGGCGCTTGGGCCTTGCACCGCCGCCCCCTACGGGGCACCTGCCAGACGCCCCAAACGCTTCGCCTGGGACCTCGCCTCAAGCCCAATTCTTGCCATCGTGAACTCGTCCTTGACCGGGGCCCACCAAAGCCGGAGCCGACGTAGTTCCTGTTGAATGGTTGCTGTAACGTTTGTTCTTGCCTTGCTTGCGTTGCCCGCCGCCGGCGCCGATGCCTCGACGACCGCGGATTTGGCGCTCGAGCCCGAAACGGCAACCGCGAGTGTTTCGACTGAGGCGGACGTGGCTGGCTTGGCGACCGTGGACGCATCCACGGGAGTGAGTGCATCCACAAGTGGCGCCACCGCAACCTCAGACCTGGCCGCAGCAGCAGGGGCCGCCTTACCCGGGCTGCCGGGAGCGTCGGCATCCCTGAGTGGCACCACCGGCATCGGCGGAACCTCCACCGCAGACCCCCCGGCCCTGGCTCTCACCGCCCGCTGCCCGACCTGCCCAGTGACCCATGGCGGCACCGCCCCACCCGGCGACGCCGAACCATCGGCGGCCGTCATGGCCGCTTCCGCAGGTGCCGCTGCGGCAGCCGGTCTAGCCGTGGCCGCCAAGACTGGGCTTCTAGCCAGGCTTGCGGCCTGGGCTGCCGGCTCCCTTGGCCTCAGCTTGTTTAGCCGCATCAACAAGGACGAAGCGCTGGCGCATCCGGCGCGCCAGAACCTCATCGACCTTGCCAGCGCAACGCCTGGCATCGACATGCGGACGTGCCAGGACCGCCTTGGCGTGGCGTGGGGCACCCTCGTCCACCACGTTCAACGCCTAGAGGACACCGGCCACCTGGTGTCGGCACGCCACGGCAACTACCGCCGCCTGTTTGTCGCCGGCACCAAGGAAGCAGCGGCCCGGGACGCCTGGATGGCCGTTGAAGGCGACACGCCAAAGGACCTCGCGCGCGCGGTTCTGCGCTGCCCGGGCGCTACCCAGCAAGACCTCCGCGACGAAACCGGCGTGTCCGCCTCCGTCGCATCAAAGCTCATCAAGCGCTTCGCAAACGCCGGCCTGGTGGAAGTGAAACGCGTAGCCCGCCACTGCCACGTGGAAGCCACGCCACGCCTCGCCATGGTCCTCGGCAACGAATTGTCCGGAAAGACGCCGTTGCAGGTGTCTGCCCCTCGCTCTGCTATCGCCGCTCTTTAGTAAAACCGCAGCATCCCGGCATTTGCAACATGACCGACTCCATGCCCAAGCTCGGCATTACCGGGCTACCGAACGTCGGCAAAACGGCCACCCTCGCCGCCATCTGCCGCAAACTGGAGCACGACGAATTTGTCATCGGCGGCATGATTACGCGAGCCTATCGGCCGGACCCCAACGGCGAGCGAATCGGCTTCTACGTGGAAGACTGGCGCGATGAGTCCACCAGGGAAGTCTTCTCCAGCAAGGAGTTTGATAACCGCAACAAGGTCGAAACGGATGACGGCGTGTACTACGTTGACACGGACGTCTTGGACCGCGTCGGTGTCAAAGCCATCCGGGACGCAATCCTCGACGAGGAGGTGGACATCATCATCATTGATGAGGTGGGCAAAATGGAGATGCATTCGGAGGCGTTCTGCGAGATGGTCAAGCACGCCTTGGATTGCCCCAAACCAGTCATCATGACACTGCACAAGAAGAGCCGCAACCCACTCTTGCAAGACTTGCGGCGGCGTGATGACGTTCGGATACTCGAAGTCACCAACGTCAACAAGAACCTGCTTCCCTACAAGATTGAGAAGCTCTTGAAGGACCACCTTAGCACCACTTACTACTGAGGTGCTGGGTGGTCGGCCCTGCGGATTCGGCCGACTACCACACAGAAGGCAACACCGTGATTTTTGCCCCGGCGGAGGGCACCCACACAGGACCCATTCCCGCTGTGGGCCCCGCCACGCGGAACGACCAAGCGCCCTTCCTTAATCCAGCCATGCGGGTCAACCGCGACCTCAGCGTGGCCACCGTTGCGGCTTTTGCTCGTTCGCGTGGCCGCGGCATTGACGTTGCCGATGTCCTAGCTGCGACCGGCGCCCGGTCTCTCCGGCTAGCGCGCGAATGCCCACCTGATCTGGACGTCTCTATCGCGGCCAACGACGCCCATGCAGGTGCTGTTGCGGCTATGCGAGCAGGCATCGCCGCCAACGGCGAGCTAGCATCCCAACGACTCACTGTTCACGAAGGCAGCGCGCACGCATTTCTTGCCGGGGGGCGCTGGGATGTCATCGATATCGACCCTTTTGGGTCACCGGCGCCCTTTCTCGATGCCGCCATGCGCGCCATCCGCCACAAGGGGTTGTTGATGGTGACCGCGACGGATACGGGGGCATTGGCAGGCAAGTATCCGCGCGTTTGTCGGCGGCGCTACGGCGCCACACCGGCGACGCACGCGCCGTGGAGCCGCGATGTGGGACTCCGCATTTTGGTGGCCGCGGTGGCGCGCTCGGCGGGCCGACTAGACCGGGGCATCGAACCCGTTTGGACCGTCGGCCGGGACCATTGGATGCGCGCCTGCGTACGCGTCGTCGATGGCCGGTCCCGAGCCGATGCGACGTGGCGCCACATCGGGCACCTCTACCACGATGACGAAGGCTGGCCCTACCTGGCCGACGGACGTCACGAACCGGTTCCCGCCGCTGGCCCGCTCTGGATTGCATCTTTGCAGGACCGCGCCTTCCTGGCTGCCATGCAGGACGAATGGGCTGTCCTGGATGGCATAGCCCCCGCAACGCAAGGGCTGGTGGAGCGGCTGGCTTCGGAAGTGAGCGAGGCACTTCCATTGGACCTCGGTTGGTTAGCCCAACAACTCGGGCACGACCCGCGGCCACGGGACGAACTAGTGGCCAAGCTCAGGGAGCAAGAACACCTGGCCAGCCGTTGCCATCTTGACCCCCAGGCCATCCGGACCACGGCGCCTAAGGACACGTTGGAACGCGTCTGGCTCGGTGGAGACGCCACAAGGGATTAGGACCCCCTGTACTAGTGGCCCCCTGTGCGACTAGCGTTCCTGCTCCTGCTCCTACTGGTAGTGCCAAGCATCGGCGTCGCACAGCCGACCCAACTGGTCGGCCCCCAAGGCTCCGATGGGCAGGCCATGCCGCTTGGCCCCGAGCCAACCGCGGCGACCACAAATGAACCCGAAGACGGGCACACGCAGGAGGTATGGATTTGGAGCCCTCGCACGGCGACCGCCCACGCCCACGCCCCGACTCTCTTGACAGAAGCCATTCAGATTCTGGGCGACCTGGACCCTAAGGCACCCACACACCGCTACGAGCACCTCAACATGCTCGCCTTCGTTGCTCCCACGTCCACCGCCTTGCAGCTAGCCAAGGAAACCACACCGTGGGGCCGAGTCACCGCCAATGAACGCATGGAATTGAACCTCGACCAATCGGTACCCTACATCGAAGCCGATCGCGTGCGCCGCGTTGTGGGCGAGGCCCGCAGTGGGCCAGCCGTGTTGGTCGTAGACACGGGCGTTGACGGGACCCACCCCGATTTCAGCGACGAGAATCTCGTAGCCAATGTCGGGGCCAAACGTGCCGGCGGCCTTGTCGTTGGAACGCTGGAGCAAGTCCCAGTCATTGACGCCGCAGGGCACGGGACCCACGTAGCGGGCATTGTCGCGGGCAGTGGCTCGGCGGGCCCCTACGAGGGCTTGTACAGCAACGGTCGCGTGGCCAGCTACCAGGCAAGCACCCCCATTGACGAGGCGGGCCAAGAGCCAGCTGTCGATACCGTCGCCGCCCTGGAAGCGTTTGATTGGGCGCTCGAACACCGCCACACCTACGACCTTCGAGTCGTCACCAACTCTTGGGGTCTAAGCGGCGAATTCGAACCCGACCACCCCGTAAACGAAGCCACCCTCCGGCTCTACTTGGCCGGCATGGTGGTCGTCTTTAGCGGCGGCAACCTCGGCGAGGCAGGCACCCTCAACCGCCACTGCCTGCCGCCGTGGGTCTTGTGCGTTGCAGCCGGAGATTTGCAGCGAAGCCGCGCGCCCTTCAGCAGTTACGGGAAAGCAGCCGACCCGAGCCGCCCGTGGGACCACCCTGACCTCACCGCCCCCGGCCACTTCATTCGTGCGCCTCGACCCATGGTCGACATGGCGGGGGGCACCACCACCGCGTTTGACCGGCTCATGGGCACATCACGCGGCGACTTCTACGTCGACCGCAGCGGCACCAGCATGGCCGCGCCGCACGTGGCGGGCGCAGCGGGGCTGCTGTTGGCCGGCAAGCCGCGCTTGTCACCCGACGAGGTGATGGACGCGTTGGTGGGAAGCACCTTGCCCATGGCCGACGATGTGCAACGCGTCGGAACCGGCTACCTGAACGTGCGCGCCGCATTCAATGCCGCCCAGACCATGCCGGGCTCCCTTGATGCCTTCCTCGCCGGACGGCAAGTGAAGTACGGCGGTGCCACAACGGGCGACCCCGACTACGCCCGCGACCCAGTCACCGCCGGCCTCGACCCAGACTTCGCCGGCGCCGTTCTGCTGCCACCCGCCCAAGCGGAAACATGGATTTCGACGCCGCCTGCGTGGATTATCCTCGGCCTAGCCGCCATCGTGGCGGCCACGGGCGTGCGCTTCGGCCGCAAGCGACGACAAGGCTCCGGCGGCCCTGCGGGCACCGCCACGGACGAGGCGTAGTGCGCCTAGCTAGGCGACATCGTGGCCGTACTCAGGGGATGCTTGCCTCGGCACGTAGGGGACACGACCCCAACTAAGAATCCAAAACACAACGGCTAGAACCGCAGCTGTGGCGGCCGTTGCCATATCTGGGGTGGCGGCCCGGTACGTGGCAACGAAGCGCCACGATGCACCGCCGGCCCCAATGTCCACCACGTGGCCCTCCACATGCCACGATGCGAGCACTGCCGCCACCAAGAGGAGAACTGATACGGTTGCAAACGGCCCGTAGCGGTGCAACAACAGTGGCCACTCGAACGACGCCGGGCGCGCTTGGGCGACCACCCATAGGATGGTGCCAATCGCCAGCAGTGCAACCCCAATGGCCCCCGAAGGCCCATCGGCAAACCAATTGGCGGGCTGGCCCATCGTGACGCGGACCACCCAGGCATCACCGCCAACGTTGCGGGTCGTGGCACCAAGGCCGAGGAGGAGCAGCCCCCCGACCATGGCCGGACCCCATAACAAGGCCGCCGGGGCGAAGACGTTGCGGCCGCCGCGTCGCCAGCTCATGCATCCTCGCTTGGTGGTGCTCCCCGATAGCCTTTGCCGATGAGGTAAACCTCACTCGACTGCTTGCGACTGGCCGGCGGATGGAACTGGTGGACCTTGGAAAACCGCAGGCGCACCGCTTCACGGAACTCGTGGAAGTCGGCGCCTTCGAACACCTTGCAACAGAAGGACCCATCCTGTTTGAGGTGGGCATCCGCGAAGCGCAGGGCCATTTCGCAAAGCTGGATGCTGCGGGCTTGGTCAAGGCCGTAGTTGCCACTCATGTCAGGTGCCATGTCGCTCACCACGCAGTCCAGCTGGTGGCGCCCCGCCCCTTCCAAGAGCGCGGCAAGGCGTTCGTGGGTATCGCGCCGCGTGAAGTCACCCTGGATGAAGCGGGCTCCTTCAATGGGCCGTACGCGCTGCAAGTCGACGCCAATGACGAGGCCATCTTCACCCACCAATTCGACGAGGACCTGGGCCCAGCCGCCGGGTGCGCACCCCAAGTCGGCCACGGCATCGGCTTCGCCGAGCAAGTGGAACCGGTTGTTAATCTGCTTGAGTTTGAAGGCCGATCGCGCCCGATAGCCTTCCTTCTTGGCTTGCCGGTAGAAGGCGTCGCGTTTGCGCTCCTGATACCAGCGCGTCGACACAGTGCGGCCAGTCCGACGCGGTATTTGGCTCACCCGCCCATGCAGGGGGCCGCCCGCGTCGCTGCCGGAGACCCGATGCTCGTGGGCCGGCCTGCCACCAGCCTAGCTACGAGGCAAAAGGCACAGGTTCGTAGGTGCGTGCCCAGACTTGCAGGCTCGAGAATCCCATCTGCTCCGCGTCACCTCCCAGGATGACGAAGCTCCAGTCTCCCTCCTGCGGTGCCACGACTTGGCTGGCCTGCTCGTCCAGCGGGCACGTGCCACGCATCTCCAGTGGTGCCGTTGTTCCGTCAGGACCTCGCAACTCGGCGATGTATCCTCCCTGAGCGGTGCAGCGGAAATGAGTGGAAATCCACAAATCGGTGGGCGCACCAACACCGAAACGGCCGGCTTCGTTCGTTTGGCCGACCTTGCTGTAGTCAACGAGTTGCTGAGCGTCCAGGTTCCAGAGGCTACCGCTCCATCCAGACCCACTTTCCGTCAGTGACAGGCTCCACACGGGCTCGTCTTGGCCGTAGTAGAAGGCGAGGCTGCTGAACCACTTGGCATCGGCATCGTAGGTGTAACGCGCAATCAGGACATCGTCCGTGACTGCCTCCATCGTGGCCGTGCTCTGCGTGGTTTCCTTGACCGTCACTTCACGTTCCTCCCCATCCCAAGTTGTCGTCCACGACGCGCCCGCAATGGTTGGCCACTGGAAGAATTGGACGCGCTGGCTGCCTTGACTGCCGGACAGGTCCGCCTTGGCCTGGGGACCCATGGTGCTAATGGGGTCACGGACATTCATGAAAACGCTCTCTAGGTCGGAGCTGTCCATGATGTAGTCGCTGCCGGCATCCTCGGCCACCACGTAGGTCACCGCGCCGCGGGGCGACTGATACGTCCAGTAGTCGCCGACCTGCCAGGTAGGCGCTGCGGCCAGCGGCGAAGCCGACGCGCCGACGCCGCCATCGTTGCCACCGTCTGACGCACCCCCACCGCCGGCCCCTGGATCATCCGCATCGCCAGCGCAGCCTGCGAGTGCGGCAGTCGTCAACAGAGCCAGAAGTAAAAGAGGAGCCCGGGGGGCCATGGGTCATCAAGGACGGACCCGATACTTTTCGCTTGCCTCAGGGCCGGTTACCCTCCAAGCAGGGTCTGGATAAGGGGGAAAAGGGTGGGTGAAGTACGTAATCGTCACTCTTCCAGCGGTTGATTAGCCACCGACTCATCGTACCAAACAGCGTGCTGCGCGTTGCCGAAGTCGTTGTTGACAACGCGCCACGTGGTGGCATCATCGAGTTCGCGCGCCCACACGCCGTAGGCGAAGCCAGTAGCCTCGTTCCCTGACACCACCACATTGGCGTCGCGAACCGAGTGAAGCCGAATGGCTGCCGGTGGCAGTTCCTCGGGGCCGAACATGGGCAGCAACGGGTCGTCCTGGTCCGGAGCCGGTTGGAACGTTACCTTGTTGCCAGTAATGGTCGTGGTAACCTCCTTGGCGGCATAGACGCTGATTCCTGCTGCCGTCTCAATGTAGGGTCCGAACTGGAACAGGCCGAGCCAAGCTTCGGGTTCTCGTTCTGGCAAGACCACGGTGTTGTCCATGAGATAGAGTTCGCCAGGGGAACGCTCCAGGTGCAATTCGCGGTCATCGGCGTTGAAGACATCCACCCACAGCGGGGCGCCCTCAATGGTGTTGCCGGCAACCACGATGCGGGTGTGGTGGACGTGAGGCATTTCCAGCTGCGGTTCGCGCTCGGAGTTTGCCTGGACATCGTCGCCCCGGTGGTTGCGGTCCTCGATTCGGAGGCCGAAGCCTTCGGGGTCGATGATTTGGTTGTCGGTGAAGAATACCTGGTTCCATCGGTCGGTGTGGTCGTGTTGCATGGGTCCTGCGTGATGGCCGTCATCGTGGCTGCCATTGCCGTGGCCGGCCTGGGCTCCTGATTCTGGGGCACCTTCGCCGTGGTAGTGGCTGTGGTCGGCGACCCAGCCGGTACTGTGATGGTGACCGTGAAGGTCAATCTCGACGCTGCCGAAGAAGACATTGTCACGGAACCAGCCCTGGTTGTAGCCGTCGATATTCATGACGCGCAATTCGCCCTGGTAGCCGGGCAGCGTGGTTTCCAGAACCATGTCCCACATGCTGTCTGCATCGTAGGGACCCACGGTGTTGTCGCTGAAGACGCCGTCGTAGTGTCGAATCTGGCCGACGTATTCGATGGTATTGTGCTCGATGAGCCCGGTCGTGCCGGCGCCGCTGCGGCGAATGTTTTCGTTGACGCGAAGGTCGTCGATATGATTGTCGTGGACCCAAACGCAGTCCCCGATGTAATTGAGACTCAGTTGGCCTCCGATGAAGTTGTCACGGATTTCCACGCAACTGCTGGTGTCTTGCAGATACAGGTCGCCTGTGACGTAGTAGCCGCTGATGACGTAAGGGTCATCGAAGGTGCCCGAGCCAGCGCGCACGCCATTGGCCGGCGCGAAGGCGGCTTCCTCCGTGATGTAGAGATGGTGGACTTCCTCAAGGCTGGCGGCCTGACTGGCCGTGGGTGGGTTGCCGCTGGCCTCGGGCCATGGCAGGCGCTGCATGCCGGTTTCAAAGCCGCGAATGACATCACTTGTGTGCGTCGCGGAGCCGTGTTCATGGCCGGCGTCGTCAAGCGCGGCAGTGTCGTCGGAGTAGGTGGAAAAGAACCCAATGCCGGCGACGGATGCGACGACCAAGGTTGCTGTCAAAGATAGCGCGGTGAAGGTTGTGTTCATGCGAGCACCGCTTCCAAAGCCGCCTCCATTCCTACTTAACCCGATTGGCGCCGGTATCGGATTGGCGGTCGCGAACCAACCCGGAGCAATGCCCGCCGGACCCGGCCCGCGTGCTGCGGTCCGCTGAAGGCAAACCCCTTTTCACACATGCCCGTCCGCCGCGCCATGAAGGTGCTCGTGACCGGCGCTGCCAACCCCGTAGGCCGCGCCATCATCGACGCGTTGCTAGCCGACGGCCACGAAGTGCGTGCCTTTGGTATTGATGCCAAGGATGCCGCCCACCTGCCCGACCATGAGGCCCTGGCCTGGTACCCTGGCCACCTGGCCACCGGGGGCAGCATTGAACCGGTCCTGGCGCAGCGCGATGCGCTTGTGCATGCCGCGTGCCTGGACACCCCCACCAAGGATCGCGCCGCGTTTGCCAAACACGTCGAACACGGCACGCTCTACACGCGCTACGGCGCCGAGCGGGAAATGGTTGATGTCTTTGTCCACGTGGCCCCCGAGGACGGCGGTCGCTTTGCCGCAAGCCAAGACAAGGCGTTGGCCACGGTGCAAGGAATTCGAGGCAACATCCCACTCGAAACGGTACGGCATGGCGGCGATGCAGCCGCCACTGCGGCGGCCGTTGTGGCGGCACTTGCCAAGGCCAAGGGGTACGGGCTTCCCCCCGGAAAGCAGGCCGCCGTTACTGCCTAGGTGTCCCAAGCGCCCCCAAGCGCCAAGGCCGCGATTCAAGTTCGGGCACCGGGCACTTGTTACGAGATGCACCACAAGCACCAAGCCGCGCGGCGTGGTCCAACCCTTATGGAAGCGAATGCTAGGGCGATGCCGAGCCGGCACCCACGTCGGAGAACGCCGCCATGAAACTGGTCTTGGTTGACGGCTACGTGGATGAGCCCAGCGCGTTCGGGGTCCCCCCGTACATTTCCCCGGCCGCAAGGTATGCAGCGGGGGCGGCTAGCGCGGCGGGCGCCGAGGTAGCTTACTACACCATCGACCAGTTGCGGGCCAAGCCAACGGAACTTCGTGGAAGTCTCCTGGCGATTCTAGCAAGTTGCGTCGTGCCGGGCAAATACTTGCGCGGCTCGCCCATCACGCATGCGGAAGCAACCCGGCTCTTTCGCGATTTCAAGAGTGCCAATCCAGGTGGCCACACGCTGCTCTTTGGCGCCTGTGCGGCGTTTGGCTTCGCCGACCAAGGCGGCGGGCGTCAGACCAGCAAGGTGGATGCTGAGCAGGACCACATTGACTTGCGCATTACGCGCGACGGCGACGCCGCCATTGCCGACTACTTTGCCGGCAAACTTCCCCTAAATCGCCACCGGCGCCCGGACGAATGGGACCGCCACGCCCTGGCAGGTGCCGCAGTGGTGGCGCAGCATCCAGACTCAGCCCGAGGTATCGTTTTTCCTGAAATCGAAACCTTCCTCGGCTGCGTACACTTCGTCAGCGGAGGCTGTGGCTTTTGCAAGGATGCCAAAACGCGGCCGCAGTACCGCGACGAGGAGAGTATTATTCAGGAAGCCGCCACGTTGTACGATGGCGGGGCACGGCATTTCCGCCTCGGTGGCCAATCTTGTTTTTGGACCTACAAGGCCATCGGCGTCGGAGAGACCGACGAGCCACGTCCCAATGTCTCGGCCACGGAGCGCCTCCTCGCCGGCATTGCCGATGTGGCCCCGGAGCGCCGAGTGCTACACATTGACAATGCCAACCCGGCGGTCCTCGCCGAGCACCCGCAAGAGGCGGCCGACATCGCACGTTTGCTGGTTGAGCACGGGACCGATGGCAACATTGCAGCGTTTGGCCTCGAATCGTGTGACCCGGCGGTCCATGCGGCCAACAACCTCAATGCCACGCCCGAGCAGACGTGGAAGGCGATTGAGATTCTCAACGAGGCGAGCGGCCATCGAGGACCCGGAGGCCTGCCGTACTTGCTTCCAGGCATCAACCTCCTGTACGGCTTGCCTGGCGAAACGGCTCGAACCTACGACCTCAACTGGGAATGGCTCATGCGCCTACAGGCATCTGACCTGCGGGTGCGACGCCTCAATATTCGGCAATTATTGCCTATTCGCGGCCAGAAAGAAACCGTGGCGCCCAAGTTACGCAAGCATTTTCGCAAGCAGAAATTGGCGGTCCGCGCAGCCTTCGACCATCCCATGCTGCAAGCCGTCATTCCCGCCGGCACAGTGCTACGGAATGTCTACCTCGAGAAGCAAGAACCGGGCCTGACCTTGGGCCGCCAAATCGCCACGTACGCCCTACTGGTTGGCATCCCCTACGAGGTTGATGTGGAACAGTTTGTCGATGTGCTGGTCACCGACCACGGCCAACGAAGCATCACCGGCGTGCCCATTCCATTCCATATTCCAAGTGCCAGCCTCAAGCGATTGCAGGCCCTGCCAGGCATCGGCAAGAAGCGGGCGACGGCCGTCAAGGCAGGTGCGCCCACTGATGCAGCGGCCTTCGCCGACATCATTGAGGATGCCGCCATCTCGAACCGTTTGACACCGCACTTGACCTTCTGAGGCCGCAGCCAACTCGGCGGCTGGCAGCTCAGGTTTCTTCTCCGTCAGTTGCGAGAACTTCGTCTCCTTCCTCGACCACAACCACGACCTGTTGTTGCTGGGTGGCGGCGCGTTCGCCCAGGCGATCCGCTAGGAAGTAGCCACCTAGGCCCAACGCGGCACCTGCGGCAGCGCCTCCAATCACGAGGGGGAGATACTTGGTGAAGCCAACCTGGGGCAGGGCCCTCAGACTGGGGGGGAGCGCGGCAAACCAGGCATCGTCATAGACGGGCGGGTCTCGCGGCACTTCAAGCGAATCAGGCGTCTGCAAGATGGCCTTCACATTGCGGCGCGACAATTGTTGTCGCAGGGCAGTCATGGCTTGGCCTGCCTCG
>JBFJXH010000010.1:0-26602 GCA_041623215.1 Thermoplasmatota archaeon | reverse complement strand
TCTGCTCGGGTGCCATGTACCGCAACGTGCCAGGTTGTGGCCCTCCACTGGTTAACGTGGCATCGGCTGCTTGCTCATCATGAGCGATGCCAAAATCGCAGATGCGCACATGCCCGTCTTGCAGCAGGATGTTGGCGGGTTTCAAGTCACGATGGATGACTCCGGCTGCGTGGCTAGCGGCCAGGCCGGCCAACACCTGTCGCGTTATGTCAATCGCTGCCGCCGTTGTGATGGGTGCCTTCTCCTGGTCCAAGCTCTGGCCGCCGTAAGGAGCCACAATGGCCAAGGTTCCACGCGTGTGCAAGGCCATGATGGGCAGGATGTTGGCGTGACTAAGCCGTTTCAAGGTACGTGCCTCTCGAATCAGACGTGCCCTGTGGTGCCCGGTTGCACGCGCCTCTTTGATAACTACACTCCCGTTTGGCCCATGGGCTAACCACGCGCGGCCATTGCCCCCTTGGCCGAGGAGGCTTTGGATCCGGTGCCCCCCCACAACGGAACCCACGCCGAGCCCCGAGTCTGCTCCTTGCGTCGCCACCAGCAGCGCGTGGTCGCGCTCCGTTAATCCGAGTCGCCGGCGCATGGCCTCCAGGCGATCTGCATCACGACGCGACCCACGTGATTCCGCAAGGGCGGCTCGGTAAACGTGGAGACGTCGCTCGTCCAGGTGGCCGGGAGCGTCAGGGGTGGGAATGGCATGCGCCGCTAGCGCCTGGGCGGCGGCATCCACCCTACCATGCGTCAGGGCCAAAGCGCCGACGGCAACGTAACCAACTGTGGTGGCACTCGCGTCGCCCGCTGCGATGCGCGCTACTTGGCTGGCAATCGCGAAAACCGCTAGGTATGCGGCAACCACGACAACACGTCGGACACCCGCCCTCACATTCAGGTCGATACCCGCGACCGAGTGCCATAGCATTCCGTAGCCCGCCATCAGCGGCATGGCGATTCGCCACACCCCTTCGAGCAGGCTAGCTACTGTCAATGAACCGACTAAAGCCGGGTCCCACCAAGCAACGACCGCGCCTGTTGCGGCTGCGATGGCTGCCACTGCACCAAATCGGCGCAGCAGGATGGCCCCTCCCAGCACCACCATAATTGCAATAGCATGAAGAAGCAGGAATGGTAAGTCTACGGGCGGTCCGCTGGCAAGCGCTACATCAACCTTGAGGCCCTGGCGGGCGGCCTGGACCAGCGCCCAGGTGCTGGAGAAGGCAGGTTGGAGAAGGAATGCCAGGGCCACGGCACGGGTCCCAATGTCGCGGGCGCGCCAAGCGAAGGACGTGCCCACCACGGCAAAAATCACGAACTGCCCCTGAACCCAGGGCCATAGCCATCCGTGCGTCTTGCTCACCACAACTCCATTGGCAAAGTGGTAGGTGGAAAAAAGGCCGGGATTGACTACAAGCGCAGCAATCATGGCGCCGTGGACCACCGGCAGCGCACTCCACAGCCACTGGCGTGCCTGCAACCATTGCGGCTGGCGGGGAAAGGCTAGTGCAAAGGCAATGGCCACGAAGGGCAGCGACACCTCGAGCATGCCCTCCAAGCGGAGGGCGCGCTGGATGGCTGATTCGCCGTGCAACCAGAAATGGGGATTGAACAGGCTGGCGCCGCGGAGAACCAACAATGCCACGAGGATGCGAGCTGCTGCTAATTGGCGGCCGAAGGCGGCCACGATGACGGCGAGAGCCAACATGGTGATGCCACTGATGATGAGTGGCATGAACCGAATCAAGTCGTGCACAGGGGTCCAATTCGCCCTAGGGCTAGGGCGTCTTAGGTCCGACGATTGCGCAAACTCTCATGCGCGCAGGACCATGCGGGGTCGTGACTGATTACCAAGAACTGGCCGCCTGGATTCGGGGCATAGCTGCGCCGGCCCGATTACAGCTGCTGCGTCGGTTGCAAGTGCCGCACCGGCTCGCTGAAATCCGGATTGAGGGGCCAACCGGTAGACCCATGGCGCGTCAAACCATTCGCGGCCATCTCCAATCCCTACAGGACGTGGGCCTCGTGGTGGCGTACCCGGTCCAGCAGGGTTCGGCCACGGCGACCATGTATCGACTTGAACCAACGCGCCTCTTCGTTCTCTTGGATACGCTCAATTCTCTCGGTCTAGTGGCTGGCGGGGAAGAGACGCTCGTGGCAACGCCCGACCATGAAGATGCGGTGCCCGCATGGCCTAACGGGCCGGGCATGGTCCTAGTTAATGGCCCACAGGCCGGCTGGATGATGCCGTTGTCAGGGCCAGGCCCCTGGTTGATTGGTCGCGGAAGAGGCAACGAAGTTCATCTGCCGCATGATCCTTTCGTGAGCAAACAACACGCCGTCATCAACGGGCGCGCGGGCCATCGCCGGATTGTGCCCGTCAGCACGACCAGTCCGACGACTGTGAACCACATGGCTGTGGGGAGCGATGGCCATCGTATCCGACCGGGCGATTTGATTCAGGTCGGTCGGAGCCGCCTGCTCTACCGCGACTAAGCGTTTAGCCCACCCTTCAAGAACTCGGGCCGGGTCGCCGGCCTATGCGTAACTTCCTGATGGGCCTAGCCTTGCTGGCGACCGCCCTGGCTGGCTGCGTCGACGATGATGCCGACGATGGACCTGCTGGCACAACTGGCTGCCCGCTTACCGCGTTTGACCCTGAGGGAATTCAAATCCTCCCCGCCACCACCGACCCCATTGTGGATGACGATGGTTTGGCTTGGGACTTTGCAACCACGAACAAGCGCACGTGCAGCCTTCCAGCCATTGGACACCATGACCTACGCGACGGCGACCCCCACCGCTACATTGGTGAAATCGACATGCGCGGCGACCTCAACTTGGGGGCAGTGGCAGTCCTTGGCAACGGCGAAGACGCCATCATCTACATCCTAGACATCACGGACCGCGCAGTGCCCTTGGTCTTGTCCACCATTGCCTTCCACGACAACAGCTACCTCGTCGATGTCAAGATTAGCGACGATGGCGCGGTTCTGTACGTAGCGAGCCAAAGCACTCCGGGCCCCGGCGAATTAACGAGCCTGCCGGAGGCAGGTGTCCAAAGCCACGCAGGCTTCACCGTCTATGACATCCGTGACCCCACCGCACCGGTGAACATGGGTGCCGTGGTGGACAGCCAACTTGGGTGCCACATGTTGGACCCTGTGCAAGTGGACCCCACGCAGGACGCTGTATTCTGCATTAGCCAACACGTGCGCAGCTACCTCATCGAGCGCGGCGGACCCACCATTGTCAACTTGGGCTTCGTCGAATACATTCCTGAAAACGAAGCTGGCGTCCCGGTCCCCGCAGGGGTTGCCGTGGGCATCGGCGGCCTGCTGTCAAGCGGTCCCCACGACATGACTGCCTACCATGAAGGCGGCGCCTTCGGCTCGGGCCGCAGCTACATGACCGTCAGCCACTGGAACTCTGGGTTGCACGTATTGGACTTCACCGAGGCACCGGCTGTTTCGGTTGCCGGTACCTGGCGCGGAGAGGGGGCCACGCATTACGATGGTAATGTCCACACGGCGATGGCCTTCGACACTGCAGACGGTCGCTACATTATTGCCAGCCCCGAATATACCAGCGATGGCACAGTGCCGAGCCTGTGGGTACTCAAGGCGGACGACTTTGGCGCGCTGGAGTTGGTCGCCGAATGGTGGCATCCCGGCGAACACACGAGCCAAGGCTTGTTCCTGACGACCCACCAATGGCAAGTTGCCCCCACGGGGACCGACGTTAGCCCCGACGATATCCGCATTTACCTTACCTACAATCATGCCGGTGTTTGGGTGCTTGACCTTGGTCAGATTTTGGCCGGTGACAACCAGGCCGCCATTCTGGGATACAATCTCGCCCGTGCCCCCCTCAACCCGGATGAAGCCGTTTCCAACGCGATTCTATCGACGTGGGATGTGAACGTCGTGGATGGCTACATCTACGGCAGTGACCGCGCCACGGGGCTGTGGGTGTTCCACTATGAGGAAGATGAATTGGGCGACGAACGATTACGGGGCTTCAGCTAGACGCGTTTCGAGGCTGGCGCAATATGGTACAAATAGCCTGACGCCGATAATGGCCCATGGTAGTGTGGCGCGTTGTCGGCGTTCTAGCTATTCTATTGGTTGCCGCCGGGCCCGCCCAAGGCCTGTACCGCGTTGGCAACGAGCACTGGCGCACCTTTGCCACGTTCGACGAGGACATCGGGCTTGAGAACGGGGGGCATTTCTCGTTCTACGTTCGCTTTGACCTAGATTGGCGACAATTCGCAAGCCAGCGAATTGTGACATTCCGTGATGCGGCTGGCGCCGAGGTCCTAGGCCTCGACCTGCAAGCGTATGCGCTGGACCAATATGGTCGACCGCAGGGCCGGTTGGTGGTCCAGCCAAGTAACGAAGTTGTCATTGGCACTGTTGAGCGCTACCCGCACCGCGTGGACGTTTCGGTCAATGCCGACGAGGGCACTACCACGATTTCCTTGGACCAGCTTGGATCCGTCACCGTGGCCGAGACGAACCTCCATGCTGCGTCGGGCCGCGGTGGGCTCATGGCTGAATTTACATTCCTTCGATGGACCCGTTCCGACGTGCAAGTATTCGACACATTCACGAATCCATTCGCGGAGACAGGCTGGGAGAAAGTCGAGGTCGGAGATGCCCACGTATGGGAGCGAAACCAGGGGCGCGGGGGCGCGCCCTACCTCATTGGAACGGGCCTGGGCATTGAAGGCAATGGCCCCGGCTACGTCAACGTGCGCAATGATGACGGCGACTCCAGCTTGGCCTTCTTTGCTCGGCCGGTGGACCTGTCGGGCCAATCCATCGTGGAGGTGGTATTTCGACCCGATAATGACATTCAAATGTACGAGCACCACGCCGTGATGGCCGGCCTAACGGGCATGTCTGGACCGGGTGAAGTGGTGTGGGCGGTCACCGTTTCGGGCCTTGGCAGTGAGATGGTGTTCTCGCTGATTGACTCCGCCGGAACCATTCATCCCCTCCACGTCGCCATCGAGGCCTATTCCTTCCCTTGGAGCTACAGCCAACACACGGTGGACCAAAAAGTCCGGGCGTTCTTTGACGCCGACGCGGGCACGTTCCATGGTTGGATTAACGAGGGCGGTTCCATGCAGGCGCCTGACGCCGACTTGAGCGGCCTGGCGCGCACCGAGCGCATTGCATTTGGGGATGTCTTCTTGGACCATCGGCCAAGCTGGTTCGTCCTGTCGGACCCCACGACGGTCCACTCGCGGCCCAGCGGCTTTGGCGAAGGCAACTTCGATGACATCATCGTGCAAAGTGGCTGGGATGTCGGTGGCCGGGACGCCTGATTGGCCCTAGGCGCCGTCCAGCGGCGACGGCCCGCCAGGACGCCGTTACGGTCGAGCGAGGCGTTAGCCGTGTCCGGGCGTCCGAAGCAGGTTTGGCCCCACCCCCTACGGGGGTGCCCGTGCAATCGCATGTGCATAGTCTTTTGACAAGCACCTCGTGTGGCCGACAAGCGCCATGTCCAAACTGGTAATCGTCGAGTCGCCGGCCAAGGTCAAGAAGATCAAGGGCTACCTGCCCGACGGCTACCTCGTTGACTCCAGCGTCGGCCATGTACGCGATTTGCCCTCCAAGAAATCGGAGTTGCCCGAGGCGGTCAAGGACAAACCGTGGGCCGACTATGCCGTGGACGTGGACGGGGACTTTGACCCCGTGTACGTGACCATCCGAGGCAAGGGCAAGGTCATCACGCAGCTGCGCAAGCAACTCAAGGAAGTCGATGAGCTTCTTCTGGCGACTGACGAAGATCGCGAAGGAGAATCCATTGCGTGGCACCTGGTGCAGGCGCTGAAACCGAAAGTGCCGGTACGCCGGATGGTCTTCAACGAAATCACCAAGAAAGCGGTGCTGGAGGCGCTCGAGAACACGCGGGAGATGGACCATCACCTGGTCGAAGCGCAGGAAACTCGTCGCATCCTTGACCGGCTCTACGGTTATGGCCTAAGCCCGTTACTGTGGAAGAAAGTCGGAGGTAACCTGAGCGCCGGCCGTGTGCAATCCGTTGCGGTGCGACTGGCCGTCCTGCGGGAACGGGAACGCATGGCATTCGTTGCGGGCAGCTACTGGGACCTGACCGGCCACCTTGATGCAGGCGGTCCCTTCGAAGCAAGACTGACGCACGTGGATGGGCGCCGCATCGCAACGGGGCGCGATTTCAATCCCGACACGGGGCGCATTCAGGAAGGCGTGGATGTCCTGCAACTGGAGGAGCCCGCCGCACGCGACCTTGCCAGTCGCTGTCAAACGGCCCCGTGGAAGGTCACCGATGTGACTGCCAAGCCACGCTCAACGCGGCCGTTTGCCCCCTTCATCACAAGCACCTTACAACAGGAGGCAAACAATCGCCTCAATTTGTCGGCACGCGAAGCGATGCGCCTTGCGCAGCGCCTCTACGAGAACGGGTTCATTACCTACATGCGTACTGACTCCACCTCCCTATCCGACGAAGCGCTCCAGGGGGCCAAGGCAGCGGTCCTGGCCGAATTTGGCGACCGCTACTATGCCGGGCCACGCCGCTGGGATGCCAAGAAATCCAAGGGGGCCCAAGAGGCTCACGAGGCCATTCGTCCGGCTGGCGAAGAATTCCAACACCCGGACCGCTGTGGCCTGTCGGGCAAAGAGCAGGATCTCTACCGGCTCATTTGGCAGCGGACGCTGGCGTCGCAAATGGCGGAGGAAAAGGCGACCTTGACCACCGTGACCTTGGCGGTTGAGGAGGCCACGTTCGTTGCGACAGGAAAAGCGGTGGACTTCCCTGGCTGGCGCGCCGTGTACCCACAACGCCGCAAGGACGCTACCGATGCATCCCTGCCGGCCGTCAAGGAAGGCGATGAGCCCCGCTGCTCGGCCGTGGATGCCGAAGGCCATGAGACGCAACCGCCCGCCCGCTTCACGGAGGCGACGCTCGTTCGCGCCTTAGAAGAGGAAGGAATCGGACGGCCGTCCACCTATGCCAGCATCATCGACACCATCGTGACGCGCGGCTATGTCACCCATCGCGGCAAAAGTCTCGTGCCAACCTTCACAGGCTTCGCCGTGACCGGCCTGCTGGAGAAACATTTCCCGCACCTCGTGGACACGCGCTTCACCGCCCACCTAGAGGACGACTTGGACCGCATCGCAAGCGGCGAGACCACTCGTGTTCCGGTGCTGGCCTCCTTCTGGCGCGGCGACGGTTCGCCCCCTGGTGCCCCTGACGGCCGGGCTGGCTTGGCCGCAGATGTTGCCTACCAAATGGAAGCCATGGACCCGGCCCAGGCGCGCGTCATTGACCTGCCCATTCCCTACACCGTCAAGACGGGTCGTTTTGGTCCCTACGTGGAAGTGGAGCACGAGGGCGAACGCGTCTCGGCCAGTTTGCCCGAAGATGTCACGCCGGCCGACCTCGACGCAGCCACCGTGGAACGCCTCATCTTGGCCAAGACGGAGGGCCCGCAAAGTCTTGGCAAGGAGCCCGCCAGTGGTCTTCCAGTGTACCTGCTAGAAGGTCGCTATGGTCCGTATTACCAACTGGGACAACCCGAGGACTTGCCGGACGGGGGCAAGCCCAAGCGCGCCAGTTTGCCCAAGACCACCAAGCCGGACGACGCCACGTTGGAAGAGGCGCTCTTCCTGCTCAGCCTGCCATTGACGCTTGGCCCCCACCCGGAGGGCGGCAACGTCCTCGTCGGTCTCGGCCGCTTTGGCCCCTATGTTGCGCATGACCGTGGTGATGGCAGCAAGCCAGAGTACCGGAGTCTGCCAAAAGGGCAAGCCATGGACGAAGTGACGCATGAATCGGCCCTCGCCTTGCTGGCGCAACCCAAAGCAGGCCGCGGCCGCGGGCCGTCGGTGCTCAAAGAATTGGGTGCTGACCCTGCATCCGGCAAGCCGGTCCGTTTGTTGGATGGCCGCTACGGCCCCTACGTCCAAATCGGTGAGGGGCGCGGTCGAGGCAAGAACGCGCCGCCTCGCGCCAGCCTCCCGAAGGGAGCCGACCCTGAAGCCACGACGCTCGAAAGTGCGTTGGCTCTCATCAAGGCACGTCAAGAGCAAGCCTAGTCGCACGCGGCCGGCCATGTGGCCCCGGGCCACGGCCGTCAAATAGCAGGTGTCCCGTGGGAGGCTGCTTGCCATTATCCAAGCGCCGGCTGAGCCCCTATTTTCTGTTCGCCCTCCTGCTCATTCTTGCATGGGTGAGCCTGCGCGTCGTGGGCGTGTTCCTTGACTACGTCCTCATTGGTTTGCTGACCGCCTACCTCAGCCACCCGCTGTATGACAAGATTCTGGCAAAAGTGCGCTACCGTCCGGTGGCCGCCTTGACCATGGTCGTGTTGCTGGCGGGACTCATCCTCGTACCCCTCGCGTTTCTGCTGGCCGGCTTGGTCAACGACCTACAGGCCGCGGCGCGCCAGGTCACCGGACCCGGCCTTCGCCTCGCCATTGAATCCGGTCTCCATGCCTTGCTTGGTGGCGTCGTGGAGCCCGCCGTGATTGACGGCCTGCTGGCGTCCATCTTGCCCAGCCTGTCGAGCTTCGTCAGTGGCTTGGCGAGCGATCTAGTCCTGCTGCTGGCTGAAGGCCTCCTTGGCGTCTTCATTCTGCTGTATGTCCTGTACTACGCCTACACCGACGGCCACGCCTTTCGAGACTTCGTCAAGGAACTGCTGCCGATGCAAGAAGCCCACCGGGACTTGCTGCTGCACGAAATCGACAACGTGACGCGCGCCGTCATGTTCGGGCAGGTGGCGACCGCCGCGATTCAAGCCACGTTGGCCGCGATTGGCTTCGCCTTGTTTGGGGTGCCGAACCTAATCCTTTGGACATTCCTGACCTTCGTCCTAGCGCTCCTGCCGGTGATTGGCCCGCCGCTTGTATGGGTGCCCTGGAGCCTGTATCTCATGGCGAGTGGCAACACGTTCGAAGGCATTGGTCTGGCGATTTACAGCGCCATCCTGGTAAGTGGCCTTGACAACCTCATCCGGCCCAAGCTGATTGGTTCGCGTGCCCACGTGCACCCGGTCATCGTACTCCTCGGAATTGTGGGTGGCATCGTGGTCTTCGGCTTCAGCGGCTTCATCCTGGGCCCTCTCGTGCTCAGCATCTTCGTAACCATACTCGATGTTTACCGCAAGGAGTTCGCCCTCAAGATGGACGACGATGGACCCCGGCAACTGGTTGGCGGACGAGGATAATCGGCGCCAGCACCGGCGTGGGCACTGCCACTCGTCGGGCCGTGTAACCTCGGGGCGGCGGGAAGCCGCGGTGGGTCAGATTCAATGCAGGATACGGGATTTGAACCCGTGCTGGCGGCTTGGAAGGCCGAAGTCATACCCCTAGACCAATCCTGCGAAGCGTGGCCCCACACGGGGCTCGCGGGGCCGGCCACTCCGGTACGGCTCATAAACACCAGCCTACGCTTTGGACGGCAACGGTTATCAAGCACCAGTGGCACTTGAGCGCATCAGCCCACGCTGAGTGATGTATCATGAAGTGGCAATGGATGGCGGCCTTCCTGGTCGTGGTAGGAATGATCATGGCCGGATCGAGTGTCCAGGCGGACAGCCGATTCGGCAATGGCGACCGCTTTGCGGCAACCATCACAATCTCCGAAGCCCAAGGGAGCCCCGACTTCGAGATTCAGCCCGGCGTCGCATCCCAGGTCATCATCGTCCCCAACCGTGGCAAGACGACGTTCCCAATCCTGCAAGTTTCCGTGAATGCGAAGGACGCTGCCGGTGGCGCCAACAGTTACCAACCGTACCAGGCACCCTACCATGTCGCCGGCCACGTTGGCTATGCTGACGAAGCCAATGCCGATGTCTACGACTGCTACTTCCTCATTCGCACGCGCACCGCTGGCGACAGCGACTTTGCGTTCCAGGGATCCAACGATGGCTCCCGTCCTCCGGACCATCATATCGGTGATTACGAGAAATCCGACGATGATGGTGTTCGGTACAACTGTCGCGATGTCATCCCGGGCCCCGGAGGGGTTGGGGCGGACATCAGCAAAGGCCGCTACCACGCTGCGGTATCTCTGCGGCCGTACCTGACGTGGGCGACCACTGGCTTCGAATTCCTTCACTATGGCAACCTGTTGGACATCCAATTCTGTCCAGCCCAATACGACCAGGATAACGATGGCCTCAACTGCGTGCGCTACAGCAATGCGAGGACGATGGCATCCGAAGGCTCTGGTGGCTTTGCTACCCCCACCCTCACGGACCCCTACGACGGCAACTGCATCGAAGCCGTCTGCGGTACGGTCCATCCGGCCTCCGCCAACCCCACGAACACCATGATTACCCTGCTCGAGCGCCCCTTCTTCACGCAAACTGCGTCCGGCGCGCCGGGCAACTAAGTCAGCGCAGAGCGCCTTTCGCGGGCTAGCGTGTTCCTTCCCCCTCCTCCATCTTTCTTTTGTTAGCCGGCTCCAAATCTGGCCGATTTGGCCCGTGCGACGGCCGCCACTCGACGCCGTCTCAGAGGATGAGTAAGCCCAACAGTCGTTACCAGTAACGCCTTTATACCTGGGTAAGGTGCTCCATCCTACGACAACCCTGTCGTTAGGTAGGATGAATACATGAACAAGTGGATGGTAGCCGTGGTGGCAGCCGCACTCGTCGGAGGCGCTTCCAGCGTCATCGCCGATCCGGATCCCCAACTCCAGATGAATGAGGACGGCTTTGCTGCAAAAATCAGTATCCGGCCGAACTGTGCCCATGAGCTCCAGGACCGTGTGTTCTATGGGGCCACCGGCCAAGAGGTCAGCGAAAATGTCACTGGCGAAGACGTCAGCATTGGCCAGCGCGACTGCGACAAGCGCCTGGGCAAATATGACCTCGTCTTCGGCGGCGGAGCTACCTTCGTGGTTGGCGCCGAACGCAACGGCACCGACGTGCTCCAGTTTGTGGTCGAGGCCTACGAGGACCGCCCCACCATTCAATTCCAACCCACCAACTTCGACAACTGCAAGTTCTACGTGCAGATGAGTGATGGCTCTTCGTACAGTCCCTCCAGCATGCAGATTGTCAAGGTGCTCAACTGCTCCGACGCCGATGAATACGGCTCGAAGGACGTCTACCACAACCCCGTCTGCGATGGCAACTTCAGCCAAGGTGGTGGCTGCAACTACGGCCAGCGCGAACGCGGCACCTACGTGTTCCAGCTTTCCCTCAAGGACTTCATGGTTGACGCCGCTGCCCCTCTGGGTCGTGACCCCGTGAATGGCCCTGCCTCCGGTGTCCAAGGCAACGTCATGGACGTGTTCTTCTGCCCCGGTGCCAGTGACCTTGGCATCAAGTACGGCTGTGTTCACTACTTCAGCCCCCGCAGCAAGACCCACGAAGACCGCTACGACGACAACCCCGAATGTGGGCTCCACCCGTCGCTGGCAGGCTTCGAGCACCTGGGTGTTGGCCAATGCGGCACCATCTCGTTCCCCTTCAACCGCTACGTCGCCGACCAGTATGACGATGACACCCTCGCCACGACCGGTATGGATGAGGAATGCAGCACCGTTCGCAGCTCCCCTTACCTCGCCGCTTACACGGCCAACACGGTCATTGACGACGGTGATGGCAACCCCGGCACCGGCATCGGCAACGCGGTTCTCCCTGCGGCAGCCGTCACGGACCAATGCCCCGAAACCGTCTACTCGCCTGCTTTCACGCCCATCGTGATTGTGGAGCGCGGCTTCCAAGGCGGCACCACGGACCCGGTTGACGGAGGTGGCTACTAATGAACGCCAAGGTGGCCCTGGTGGCCTTCGTGGCAGCAGCCATGTTCATGATGCCGGCCAGCATGGCCATTGAGTCCCACGCGGCTCCTGACCAGTTCACGGCAACCATTCGCATCCGCGAATGTGGCGGCGGCGACCCTGACGCCAACGACGCCAACGGCGACCCCCTCGGTTGCTCCAACGGCTATGACATTGTTCACGCCGGTGGCGCGGACATTGTGTATGGTGTCAACGACACTGACCAACTCCAAGTGCGTGTCCAGATGTTCCGCTACTATGGAGCCGACAACCCCCGCGACGGCAACAACCCGTCCGAGTACGGCTACTACCCCACCGACGAGTTCACCAACAGCTGCGCCCTCTACGCCAGCGTTCGCAGTGAAATCCAGGAGCCGACCGACTACGTTGAGAGCTACAACCGTGTCTTCCCCTGCAGTGAAGCGGTCCACCCCGAACCGGGAGACGACGGCTGGAGCCAATACAACGTTGCCACGGGCACCTACATTTGGGACATCCCCATTGGTGAAATGATTGTCTCCTCCAGCCCGGCTGGCGGTCTCGGCGATGATGACACGTTCCCGAACGGCAACTACCTTGACCTGTTCATGTGCACCAACGGCAAGCAATGCATTCACTACTCGAGTGCCCGCAACGCCGCGTACGACCAAGGTGGCGTCGGCCCGTACCAGGGCGGCGGCAACCGCATTGGTGACGCTACCGATGGCGACTACTTCGCCAACGCCGGCAGCGAGCGCGACTTGGCCATGGACACCGTAGAGAACAACCAGACGCTCCGGGATGCTGGCTTCCGTGCCGAAGATGATGTTCCGGTTTGGGGTCCGCTCCGCGAGGCGGACGTGATCGCCTGGAACCCCATGATTACGCCGATTCTCTTGGTTGGCCAACCGTTCCCGCCCTGCGTTGTGAATCCGTTCAACCACCCCGACTGTAACGGCAACGGCTTCACGCCATAAGCTGTGCAGCGCTTACCTTCTCCTTTTCTTCTCCTCTTTTGATGTGACGGGCGTGCCTGGCGCCGTCCTCCCCCCGGCTTCGATTCCCTTGGAGCTGGTTACTTTTGTAATCTAAGGACCTTGAAGGTCGCCCCTAGGCCCGTTGGTAGCATGATTTGCCGAAGGCGGAGGTAGCTGGAGGCGCCTTCCACGCTGTTCCGGTCTACCTGGTTCAGTGCTTCGAGGATGCCATTGCGGACAAGGAATGCCTCTTGGCTTTCCAGTTGCATGAAGCGCCAGCCGGCCTGTACGCCCCATCCGGTCACTAGGTCAAAGTCAATGGATGCGGTCAGGTCAACTTCGCCCGGAGCCGTGAGGACGTCATCACTCTCTTCGTGGAACCGATACGAGCGCACGGTGCCCGTTTCGCTCGGCCACAAGTGGCGGCCGTGGCCGCCATAATCCACCATGAAGAAGAGGCCTCGTTGGACGCGTTTGGCGCAGGTCTCCACCCAGTCCCGGACACGCGGCATGGCGACGGTACGGTCGCCGGCCTCGGCTCCAGGAAGCTCTGGTGCATTGTCGAGTGCTTGCCGGGGTGCCGGTCGGAGGGCTTCCACGAAGTTAGATCCGTCGTGCCCCACGCAGACTTCTTGCCAGGTGCTGCCGTCGTAGTGGAGCCAATGGAATGGGAGTGCGTCGGCGAATTCGTTGCTAACAACGGCGCCCGTTTCGATCCTCGGCATGTCGGTCGCCCACCGCACGCGCATGTCGGTGCCGTATTGCTGTTCTCCCCGGTGGGCGGGGCTTGCTTCGATATGGGTCCAGGTGAGTGCCTTTGCGAGGTCGGGCCGGTGCGTGTCAATCCATTGGATGGCGTCGCGGGCGAGGTCGCCCTCGCCGCCGCCGAATTCCACTACGTCATAGGCTGCCGGGCAGCCTAGGTCGTCGTAGTTGGATGCTAAGTCCACGGCGATGGCGTGGCCAAAGAACTCGTGCAGGGTCGGACTGGTGACGAAGTCTCGGTCGTCGCCGGTGCCGGTGCGTTCACCTTGGACGTAGTATCCGTGCTCCGGGTGGTACAGGCAAGTCTCCATCCACGCCTCAAAGGTCATGGGTCCGTCGCGTTCGATGCGTTCGCGAAGTAGGGTGGCCAAGGGGTGGGGCACGGCGCTGCGACGGGGCCGGGCCTGATAGCCGCGACCCCAGTTATCGTCGGCCTCCATGGTAACCCTCATATGCGGTATGCCCGTCGCGCCGCCCGGAGCCTGGGGTTTATATATGACCGGAGAGGCCATCACTTACGTCCCACTGGCGATTCTGGCCGGCGTAGCTTTCCTTCTCGTCCTCGTGACGCTGCTTGGAAACAAGTTCGTCGGACCAGCACGTGCCAGCGCAACCAAAGTCACTTCCTACGAGTGTGGTGAAGAGGCAACGCCTGGTGCGCGAGGCCCAATCGATGTCCAGTATTACATGTACATCTTGACCTTCTTGATCTTCGATGTAGAAACCATGTTCCTGGTGCCCTTTGCGCTCCGGTTCAAGGATGAATCGCTGATTACGACCGGCGCCATTCTCGCCATGGGCGTGTTCGTTGGCCTCATCTTGATTGGCTACTTCTACGAGCTTCGCAAGAAGCTCCTTTCCTGGAGGACGCTTTCGTGAGCAACGAAGAAGTCCCCGTGGTGGAAGCGGAAGTCGACGGTGCGCCGGAAGATGCGGCGTCCGAGGTCCCTCACTTTTCGCCCGACAGTAACCGCATCCCCATCGTGGTGGAGGAGCAAAAGGAGGGCATCCTGCTCACCGTGGCCAGCAAACTTGTGAACTGGGGACGCAGCAATTCCCTGTGGCCGTTTACGTTCGGCCTTGCCTGCTGCGCCATTGAGATGATTGGCGTCCAGGGCAGCAACTTCGACATGAGCCGTTTTGGCAGCGAAGTGTCGCGAGCTTCGCCCCGACAATGCGATCTCATGATTGTGCCCGGCACGGTGACCAAGAAAATGGCGCCCCGGATTCGCAACCTCTACGAGCAGATGGCTGACCCCAAGTACGTCATCGCGATGGGTGCCTGCGCAACCAACGGGGGCCCGTACCAAGATTCTTACTTCGTTGTGAAGGGCGTCGACAAGATTGTGCCGGTGGATGTCTACATCCCTGGTTGCCCACCCCGTCCCGAGGCACTCATGGATGGCTTGCAGAAATTGCAACAGAAGATCCGTGACCGCAACGATGTGTTGGAGGTCGGTTTCTGATGACGACCTCAACGACCCTCAACGTCCACGACGGCCTCGCCGAGGCGCTCGGTGAGGATTTGTTGGACACCGTCCCTACTGAAGACGGCGTGCCAACGGCACAGGTGGCTCCCGACGCCGTGTTTGCTGCCGGACGCGTCGCCCACGATTACGGCTACAGCATCCTGTCACTCCTATCCGCTTACGACACTGGTGATGCCATCGGTGTGCTCTATGCTTTCGTCAAGCCAGCCGCTACTCCCGACGAATTTGGCGAAGTGCGCTTCCGCACCGAAGTAGCTCGCAAAGACGACGAGGGCAACGATGTGCAACCCGTGACCCAATCCATTGTCGCGCTGTTCCCGGCGGCGGGTTGGCACGAACGGGAAATGTGGGACCTGTACGGCATCCGCTTCGAAGGCAACCCGGACCACCGCCGAATTTTCTTGCCCGAAGGCTGGAAAGGCCACCCAGCCCGCAAAGACGACAAGACACCCGAGCAATTCGTCGCGATGCGGGATGGCGAAGACGTCGTCGTTGACCATGAAGAAGAGGGGGCCTGGTGATGAACCTTCAACAGTCGATTCCCAATACGTTTGACGCCGGCCAACTGCGCCCCATTGCGGGCGACCACGCCGGTCGGCACCTCATGGAGCTCAACATGGGGCCCCAGCACCCGTCTACCCACGGCGTGCTCCGGTTGAAGCTCAAGCTCGATGGCGAAATCGTGGTTTCCTGTGAGCCGGTCATCGGCTATTTGCACCGCGGCAGTGAGAAGATTGCCGAGGGTATGCACTGGGTCAAATTCATTCCTCTGACCGACCGCATGGACTACATCAGCGCCATGCACAACAACCACGGCTACGTGTTGGCCGTGGAGGAGTTACTCGGCGGCTCGGATGAACAACTGGTATCCGAACGCGCGGAGCACGTTCGCGTCTTCGCCCTCGAACTTTCGCGGCTGTGCAACCACCTGTTTTGGATGGGCACCTTCATGCTGGACCTTGGCGCCATCACGCCTCTGTTCTATGCGCTTCGTGAGCGGGAAGAAATCCTCACCTTCATGGAGGAATTGTGCGGCGCGCGGCTCACCTTCAACTACATGCGCTTTGGCGGGACCAAGTACGACCTGCCGGACGACCCCACCTACCTGCCCCGCGTGAAGGACTTCCTGAGTCGCATGCCCGGCCAGATTGCCAAGTACGAGCGGCTGCTCAAGAAGAACGACATTCTCGTCGGTCGGCTGACCGGCACAGGTCCGCTGACCCAAGAGGACGCGCTGGCCTGGGGGATTACGGGCCCCATGCTGCGCGCGACCGGCCTTGCCCACGACCTTCGCAAGGTAGCGCCCTACTCCATTTACGACCAGTTGAACTTCGAAGTTCCCACCACCGTCCAGAGTGACTGCTACGGTCGCCTGCAATTGAGGTGGGCAGAAATGCTGCAATCTGTCAAGATTCTCGAACAAGTGGTGGACCGCCTGGAAAACCGCAACCTAGACGGATTGCATCTCAATCCTGCCTTCGCCGGTGGCAAGCTGCTGCGCGTGAAGGCAAAGGGCGAGGCGTACAGCCGCATTGAGCATCCCAAGGGCGAATACGGGGTGCATGTCCGTGGCAACGGCAAGATGCAGCCTGACCGCGTCCATGTCAAAGCGCCGAGCTTCTGCAATTTGCAAGTCTTGGAGCACATGTCGCGGGGTCAGAAGATTGCTGACCTGATTGCGACGCTTGGCTCCATTGACATCGTCTTGGGGGACGTTGACCGTTAGGAGGTGTATGATGGGATCACTTACGACTTTCATTGACACCACTGCTACGTCCCTTGGCTTCGACATGCCGGGCTGGGCTGACAGCCTCGTCGCTGCCATCATTGGTAGCGTCCTCGTCTTTACCGCCGTTTTTGCCACTGGTGGCTTGTTCACGTTCGCCTTCCGCCGCATTTTTGCTCGCATGGGTCAACGCGTGGGCCCCAACCGCGTTGGCCCCTTCGGCATCATGCAATTCCTTGCCGACGGTCTGAAATTGATTGGCAAAGAAGACATCAAACCCGCCCGCGCCGACCCGCTAACCTGGCGTGCGGCCGTCTACGTCGCCGCCATTCCAACCGCCCTCGCCTGGGCGCCGTTGCCTTGGTCGGACAAGATCATTTTCAGCAATGTCGCCACCGGCATTCTCTTCATTTTCGCCGTCAGCGCCATTGCACCGTTGGCCGAAATCTTGGCCGGGTGGGGAAGCAACAACAAGTACTCGCTGTACGGTGGCGTGCGCGCCGCCGCCATGGATGTCTCGTACGAGATTCCGATGATGTTTGCCACCGCAAGCATCTTGCTCATGGTGGGCAGCCTGTCCACGCAAGACATCGTGCTGGCACAAGCGGGTTTGTGGTTCATTGTCCCCCAGATTGTTGGCTTTGTCATTTTCTTCATCGCCGGCCTTGCCAAGGCAGGCTTGGTTCCAACTGACATGGCCGAATCTGAATCCGAACTCGTCGCGGGTTTCACCACCGAATACTCGGGCATGCGTTTCGGGACTTTCTTCGTGGTCCTGTTCAGCAACGTGTTCTTCATCGGCGCTCTGGTTACCACGCTTTTCTTGGGCGGATGGCAACCCCTGTTCGGGATGTCCTTCATCCCGCCGTTCCTGTGGTTCCTCGGCAAATCCCTGCTGATGAGCTTCGTCATCTTCTGGGTGTGGAGCACGCTGCCTCGCGTCCGCGTTGACCAATTCCTAGGAGTTGCTTGGAAAATCATGCTGCCCATTAGTATTCTGAACTTCATTGTAACCGCAGTTCTCGTCCGCGGAGGCCTCCTATGAGCAAAGTCCCCCTAGTTCCCATCCTGCAAGGCATGGGCGTCACCCTGGGCCACTTCTTCAAAAAACCCGTGACCGTCCAGTACCCCGAGGAGAAGCGCCCGGTAGCCGATCGTTTCCGCGGCCGCATCTACCTCAAACTGGAAACCTGCATTGGTTGCACGCTCTGTTCCCAGGCGTGCCCCAACGGTTCCTGCTACATGGTCGATTACGACCCGGGCTTCGAAACGCCGCAGAACAAGAAGCAGAAGTTCCCCGCCGTTGAGATTTCCAAGTGCATGTATTGCAGCCTGTGCGAGGAAGTGTGCCCCACCGATTCGATTCGCATGGGCAAGGAGTATGAGACGGCGAACTACGTTCGCGACTTTGACTACCGGCCCGACCGCCTCAGTCAGAATGAAGCTGCCCTCGGACGGGGGCCGTACAAATGAACGGCTTCAACATCGCCTTCTTCGTCATCCCCGCCCTGCTGGCGGTGGCAGGCGCCATTTGGTCTGTCCTGGCCACGCGCGTCTTCCACAGCGCCCTGGGCCTTGGCGTCGCCCTCGTGGCCGTCGCCGCCCTGTACGTGAGCATGGAGCAAACCCTGCTGGGTGTCATCCAGCTGCTCGTGTATGTTGGTGGTATCCTGACCCTGCTGGTCTTCGCCGTCATGTTTGTGGCCGGTGACGAAGCGGACCAAGATGACACCCAAGTGGAGGCGCGTCCATGACCCCGTTGTCTCGACGCAACAAGCTCATGGTCACCGGCCTTCTCATGCTGGTGCTCTACGCCGTCATTGACGCAAGCATCCGGGCCACTGCACCCTGGCAATCGCGAGGCGCCGCAGGCACAGAAAGCCTGGACGCTGTCGTGGTAGGACTCTTCGATACCCACGTGCTTGCTTTCGAAATCCTGGGCGTTCTATTGACGGCCGCCATGATTGGGGCCATGGTCATCGCGCGCCCGCTGGGCGGTCGCCCGGACTCCGAAAATTACACGGCCGTCAGTGAGCAACAGCTGGAAGCCACCCAGGCAGCCAGCGACCTCACGCGTGGCGTCTATCAAACCACCCCGACGCCAGTCGCCCCCATCGTTGCCCGCAACGCGGCTGCCGGCCCTGGTGCCGTTTCCGCGGCCCCCGCCCGACAGGAGGAGGAAGAATGATTCCGACCAATTACTACATCACGCTAGGTGCCGCGCTTCTAGCGATTGGCTTGTGGGGCGTCCTCACGACCAAGAGTGCCCTTCGCATCCTCATTAGCGTTGAACTCATTCTCAACGGGGCCAACATCAATTTCGTGGCCTTCGCCAATCACTACGGCCACGCAGATGGCGTTGTGTTCACCCTGTTCTCCATTGCGCTTGCAGCCGCAGAAGCGGCCGTCGGGCTTGGCATTTTCATCCATTTGTACCGCCACATCCAATCTGTGGATGTCAGGAACGCAACCGAGTTGAGGTGGTAGATTCATGGCAAGCGAAGCAACGACCCACGCAGCAGACGCAGCCCACGGCGCCTACCACGCCGTAAACATGCCCCTTGATTGGAGCATCGCGCTCATCCCGCTGCTCCCCCTAGTGGCGGCGCTCATCACCTTCCTCGTCGGCAAGAAGATGTGGCGCGGCGGAGCCATGATTCCCATCGTGGCGGTAGCCATCAGCACCGCACTGGCAGCCTGGCAATTCTTCAAACTGCTAGGCGGAGCCGAGGACTACACCTGGCACACGGCCTGGTTTGAAATCGGCACCATGACCTTCACCGCAGGCATCCTCGTGGACCACTTGAGTGGCCTGCTGGCCGCGTTGGTCGGCCTGCTCAGCCTGCTCATCGTAATTTTCAGCACCGCCTACCTGCACGATGAGCCGGATGACAAGCTGCGCCGCTATTACGCCGTGAAGGCGCTTTTCATCAGCGGCATGCTGGGCACGGTGCTCGCAGACAACTACCTGCTGATGTTCGTGTTCTGGGAAATCATGGGTCTGTGCAGCTACTTGCTCATCGGCTACTGGTACGACAAGCAGTCGGCGGCCATCGCCGCCAAGAAGGCGTTTCTAACGACGCGCCTCGGCGACATCCTGCTGATGGTCGGCATTATCCTCCTGGTCGTCACCTTCAAGACGTTCAACTACCGCGAATTGTGGCACCACCCAGACCTCGAGGCGCACAAGGGCACGGTGTATGCAGCCGGCCTGCTCATCTTCGGTGGCGCCGTCGGCAAGTCGGCGCAATTCCCGCTCGACATTTGGTTGCCCGATGCGATGGAAGGTCCAACAACGGTTTCGGCCCTCATCCACGCAGCCACCATGGTCAAGGCCGGTGTCTACCTGGTAGCCCGCAGCTGGCCCCTGTTCTTACTCAACCCGAGCACCTTCGTGGTCATCGGCGTGATTGGCGGCGTGACGGCCATTTACACCGCCACAATGGCCTTGGCGGCGCTTGACATCAAGCGTGTCCTAGCTTTCTCGACGCTTTCGCAACTGGGCTACATGTTCCTCGCTCTTGGCGCCGGCGGCATCCTGTACCTGGAAACCGGCAACGGCGTAGGCTTCACAGCGGGCATTCTCCACTTGGTCAATCACGCCTTCTTCAAGGCACTGCTCTTCCTTGGCTCTGCTTCGGTCATTCTGGGGATGCACCATCACCAGGACCTCCGCGAAATGGGCGGCCTCAAGGACAAGATGAAGACCACCTTCCTCACCATGCTTGTGGGTAGTCTCAGCATTGCCGGCATCATTCCACTGGCCGGTTTCTGGAGCAAAGACGAGGTGTTGGCCACCGCGTTCAAGGCGGGGTCCTACAACGGCATCTTCACCCTGATGTGGCTCTTTGGCATCATCACGGCTGCCCTCACCGCCTTCTACATGTTCCGCATGATGTACCTGGCATTCTACGCGACCCCGCGGACCGACCACGCGGAGCACGCGCACGAATCGCCCGCTGCCATGACTGTGCCCCTGATGATTCTGGCGTTCTTCGCCGTGGTATCGGGCAGTTGGCTCGTCATTGGCGACGGCTTCGAATCGTTCCTGACCTATCCCTTCAGCCACGACCTTGGCGAGCACCACGCCCTTGCCAGCAGTGAAATTCTCATGGGAATCCTCACGAGCCCACTTACCTACCTCAGCTTGGCGCTGGCGGTTGGCGGCATCGTGTTTGCCAGCCGACGCTACAAGAGCGGATTGCCCGACGCCGAAAAGGACGAACCCACGACGGGTATGCGCGGTCTTCTCTACAACCGCTACTACGTCACGCAAGCCGTGTACGAGCCGCTTGGCGACGTGGTGGCAATGGGTGCGGCGCGTGCCAGCAACTGGTTCGACCGCAGAGGCATCGACGGGGCCGTCAACGGCGCCGCCCGCGTCACCATGTGGCAAGGCGGCTGGCTGCGCCGCTGGCAAAACGGTGACTTATCGGTCTATCTGGCCAGTATCGCCATCGGTGTTGCCGTTCTGATTGTCTTCCTGCACCAAGTGGTGCTCCGGATCCGGTGGTGAGCATCATGACCTTCGAAGAACTCCTGATTCCCCTGACGTTGGCCATCACATTCCTAGGCGCCTTTGCCGCCGGCCGCGTGAATGAGGCTGCCAGCCGCAAAGTTGCCCTGGCTGCAAGCCTGCCTGCGCTTGCCGCAACGACGTGGATGTTCCTTCGCGTCGGCATCGACGGCGGGGGCACCTACCGCTTCGTCGCGGATTGGGAATGGATTCCGGCCCTCGGCATTGGCCTCCGGTTTGGCGTGGACGGACTGGCCGCCAGCCTCGCCTGGCTCACGGCGCTCCTGACGCCCCTGGTCATCATTTACAGCTGGAAGGAAAATCACCGCCCGCGCCTCTTCTTCAGCCTCCTCGTGGCCCTGAATGGTACCGTCATCGGGGTGTTCACGGCGCTGGACTTGTTCCTGTTCTACGTTTTCTGGGAATTCGTCCTCATTCCCATGTACTTCCTCATCGCCATCTGGGGCGGCCCGAACCGGAAGTACGCGTCGACGAAGTTCTTCATCTACACCGGCGGCGCCAGCCTCGTGATGCTGCTTGGCTTCATGGCGCTCTACTTCGGCGCCGGCCTTGGCACGTTCAGCATTCCAGAACTGACGGCCGCTGCCTCGTTGGGCGGCTACGCCAAGACCTTCGGGCTGGTTACCTTCGGCGTCCTCGCCTTTGGCTTCCTTGTCAAGTTACCCTCGGCGCCCTTCCACACATGGCTGCCGGATGCTCACGTGCAGGCACCCACGGCAGGCTCCGTGATGCTTGCTGGCGTCTTGCTGAAGATGGGTTCCTACGGCATCATGCGCATCGCATTCCCCCTTCTGCCGGATGCGGCCATGGCTTACCAGTGGGTCTTCTACGGGCTTGGCACCGCCAGCATCCTGTACGGTGCCTTCCTTTGCCTAGCGCAGGACGACCTGAAGTCGCTCATTGCCTACTCGTCGGTCAGCCACATGGGCATGATTACCATCGCGCTGGCCACCTTCACCGATGTCGGCTTTGCAGCCGCGGCCTACATGAACGTCGCCCACGGCATCATCAGTGCTGGCATGTTCATGGCCGCCGGCAGTCTGCAACATAGCACGGGAACCCGTCTCATCAGCAAGCTGGGTGGTGTGGGCGTCAAGATTCCGCGCCTGACTGGCCTAACGGCGGTTCTGTTCCTTGCTAGCCTTGGCCTTCCAGGCATGATGGGCTTCGTCGCCGAATTTGGCATCTTTGCTGCTGTGTACCAGACCTTCGGGCATTGGATTTGGCTGCCCATTTGGAGCGTCCTCATCACTGCGGGCTACTTCTTGTGGGCCCTGCAACGGGCTTACTTTGGGCCCCGCGTTGACCATGTGGGAAGCGACTTTGACAGCCACCACGATGTGCCCTCTGAGGAACGCTGGCCCATGGTCGCCATGGTCGTCTTGGCGATTCTGTTCGGCGTGCTCCCGGCGCTGCTACTTGGCCAAATGAATGATTGGACTCACGCGGTCTTTGCCATCATGGGGGTGAACTAGATGGGTGTCCTCGATTGGCTAAGTTTTGACTTCGCCTGGCAGAGCCTAACCCCTGAACTGGTCGTGCTGCTGTTTGCCCTCCTGGCTCCCATTGTGGGCTTGTGGAACACGGACCGCAAAGGCATGCAGCAATTCGCCGCCATTGGGGTCGGTGGAGCAGGCCTTCTGACGCTTGGCAGCGTATTCCACTTCGACCAGAACATCCCCGGCACGGGCATCCGATTTACGCTGCAATACATTGGTGAGGATCTCAAGGGCGTGTACGCCGTCACCGAGGCGAGCCAGCTTCTCAAACTGGTGTTCCTGTCGGTTGCCCTGTTGGCCATCATTGGCATGGGTCGCACGCTGAAGGGCCGCGTCGAAGAGGACTGGGGCGAATTCTACTCGCTGATTCTCTTTGCCACGCTCGGCATGATGATTGTGGCCTCAGCCACCGAGCTCATGACGCTCTTTTTGGGTATTGAGATGGCCAGCCTCTGCAGCTACCTGCTGGCCGGCTTCCACCGCGACCGCATCGGCGCGGAGGCCGCTCTCAAGTACTTCAGCTTCGGCGCCGTCGCAAGTGCGCTCACGCTGTTTGCCATTAGCCTCCTCTATGGCATGGCTGGCAGCACGCGAATTGCGGACTTGGCCCAAGCCATCACGATTGGAGGCGGATTCGACACCATCAGCATCGTGGCCGTCGTGATGCTCCTGGCGGGTCTTGGCTTCAAGATTAGCAGCATCCCGTTCCACCTGTGGGCGCCCGATGTCTATCAAGGGGCTCCCGCGCCGGTCGCCGGCATGCTTGCCACTGCCAGCAAGACCATGGGCTTCGCAGCCGTCTTCCAGATCTTCCTTGTGGGCCTTTGGGGCGTCAAGGCAAACTGGGAATTGGCCGTCGGCATCATCGCCGTCGCCACCATGTTCACGGGCAATCTGATTGCCTTGCAGCAGGACAGCTTGCGACGCATGCTTGCTTACTCGAGCATTGCCCAGGCAGGCTACCTGTTAATTGCCGTCGCGGTGGGAACGTGGTACGCCGTAGGGGGCGGGATTCTCCACCTTATCGTGAACGCCGCCATGAAGCTAGGGGCCTTCCTCATCATTGGCGTACTGCTGACCGTCGGTCTTCATGACGACGTTCGAGGCTACCGTGGCTTGGGCAAGCGGGCGCCGTTCCTGGCACTCGCCATGACACTCTTCCTGCTCTCCATGGCCGGCATTCCACCGCTTGGCGGCTTCACGAGCAAGTTCGTGTTGTTCGGCGCGGCCGTTGATGTCGGTATCGTCAACAGCTTGGGATGGCTTCTGTGGCTGGCAATCTTCGCGGTTCTCAACTCGGCCATCAGCCTCTACTACTACCTGCGCGTCATTCGTGCCATGTATGTGGAGGAACACGACGGTGCCGAAGTGCCACTGACGATTGGCATGGGCACCACCATTGCAGTGGGTGCCTGCCTCCTGGTGGTCCTAGCAATCGGCGTGTGGCCGCAATGGTTCATTGATGCCAGTATGGAAGCCGCACAGAGCCTCTTGGCAGCGCGGTCCCCCTAATGCATTGCCCAGTACCTTGGATGGTTGACTTGTGACGCCCGAACCCGAACCCACATCCGCGCCCGTTACCGCATCCAACGACGACGAGACACTCGCTGCCATTCAGGCAGCTTTGGACGAAATCCGGCCGGCGCTCCAATTCGATGGCGGCGATGCGCATATCATCGATTGGTCGCCAGCAACCGGGATTCTTCGGATTGACATGGTGGGCGCTTGCTCCGGTTGCAGCATGAGCAGTGTCACGCTGCAAGCCGGCATCGAGCGCATCATTCGAGAACGAGTTCCGGCGGTCCAAGGCGTGGTCAATGTCAACGAAGGGTGAAGTGGACGCACACGACTCTTCGACAGCGGCCGACCCGGCTTCGCGTGTCCCCGCGCCGGATGCGTCGGCCAAGCCGCATCGCTCGTGGCTCACGCTGGCTGTTGCCTCCCTTCTTGGTGCCGTCGCGCTAGCCATGGCAGGTATGTCGCTTGGGGGCAAGCTTGGCTGGTGGCGCGCGCACAGCGAATTGGCACTCTGGGGTCTGCTGCTTCCTCTGCTGTGGGGCCTTCAACACCACGCGGCATGGCGATTCCTGGGGCGGGGCGTTGATGCTAGCACCCAACGCAGCCAGGCGGCCATTGCCGGAACGGGCGCCGTGCTCGTCACGGTTGGCACGTTGTTGCAGCCAAGCGGTCTTTTCGCCGTCGCAGCCATGGTGGGTGCGGTAGCCATCACGGTGGCCGCCATCCTGCAAACCAAACATCTTCTTCCCGTGCTGCCGAAGCGCAAAGAATCCGTCGTGGATGTTGCCCAGGATCCGCTGACTAAGGGGGATGACGCCTGCTTTGCCCAGCTTCGCTTCAGCTTGTTCCTGCTACCCGTGGGCATGCTATTGTGGCTTGCGACGTGGTGGCCGGGAATTGCTAACGGCGCCGTGTGGTGGCCGCGCTTGCATGCGGCGGGTCTGCACATGGTTTTGGCAGGTCATGGCCTGTTTACCGTGTACGCCTTGGCGCACCTTTGGGTGCCCAGGTTCAGCGGTGTTCCCGCCATTGCCGCTGGGGCCATCAAGGGAGAGCTCCATTCGGGGTTACTGGGCGTCACTGGCATTACGCTGGCGTTCTTGCTGCCGGCGCCGTGGTCCAGAGGCGTCTTGGTCGGCCTTGGCCCCTTCCTGTTCCTGTCCTTCTTCACCTTCATGGGCGTCATTGGCGCCAACATCATGCGCAACAAGTCCCAGACCCATCGCGTGACACCCGTCTTCGCCTACGTGCCGTGGACCTTCACGGCCGTCTGGTGGCTGGTGGCGGCGGTGCTGCTGGGCCTCTTTTTGGCCATCGTGCCGGATGCCTTGATTGAGTGGATGCCACGGCTGCGGCTGGTTCACATCCACATGGCGTTGCTTGGCGGCGTGATTCAGATGGCCATCGCCCTGATGCTGCGCGCCCTACCGGAAGCTGCTGGCGCTGCGCCGCCGCCGTTTAGCAGGCACAAGGCGGCCTTCTTGTTGTTCAACGGTGGATTCTCTGTGCTGCTGCTGGCCTGGCTTGCCGGCCTCGAAGTGGCGTGGCAACTTGGCGGAAGCGCCGCCATGGCAGTGGGATTAGCCCTTGTGATCGTGCTGCTGCGCCAATGGTTGCCAAACGGACCGGATGGCGCACCGAAGACATCGTCTTCAGAATCGTCCCCGTAGATGCCCCGGTACGGCGCGCGCGGCTTCCATCGGCCTTCCATGCAAGTGACGGTGGCCTACAAGCGACGGTTACCGGTAGCGACCCAAATCAACGCTGCTAGTCCCGCCCCCAAAAGCCCAACGCCGCCGGCGACTCGCCCTGCATCCAATTCATGGTTGACGGGGGGCTCAGGGTAGCCAGTGGGACCGTATCGAGACTCCAAGGTTCCGGTTAGGTAACCAAAGGCGCGCAAGACACCGCGTGCCAGGGCGTCATCGGCGGCGTCGCCCTGCGCTAAGCCGGTGGAGCGCCCGCGGTCTAGCTCACTAAGAAGGGCCGCCTCCACGTTTGGCGTCAAGGCCCCGGCCAGTCGCGCATCAGCGTGCAGCACTACGCCGTCCGCGTCGGCTGCTGCCGCATCAACGTACAAGAGCACGGCCGGCAGTGGGCCGAATTGATCGTGCTGCTGCCAAACGCGAAAATGACTTGCGGCTTCTGCTTCCGGTCCCTCGGGGCTGCCCCAGCGAATCGCCAGCATCGCCTGGGTGCCGGTGGCCACAAAAAGATGGCAAGCGGCAGTTGTCGCTGCAGCGGTTTGGTTTGGGCTAAGGATGCCGGCAGCGTCCTGGACGGACTTTGCCTCGCAGGAGGGCGCTGGCTCTTGGGCTGCCATTGTCGGC